>JAICIE010000010.1 GCA_025924515.1 Jatrophihabitans sp.
CTCGTGCCGGTCGAGGATGCTGCTGACCACCTTGCGCGCGTCGCCGACCCGCTCGACCTCGTCGATCATCGGCAGCACCCGCGCCGGGGCGCCGCCGTGCAGCGGGCCGCTCATCGCGCCGATCGCGCCGGACATGCTCGCGGCGACGTCGGCGCCGGTCGAGGCGATGACGCGGGCGGTGAAGGTCGAGGCGTTCATCCCGTGCTCGGCGGCCGAGCAGAAGTAGGCGTCGACGGCCTTGACGTGCGCCGGGTCCGGCTCGCCGCGCCAGCGGGTCATGAACCGCTCGACGATGGTCGTGCACTGGTCGATCCGCGACTGGGGGACCGCCGGCGTGGACAGCCCGCGCGCCGCCTGCGCGACGTACGACAGCGCCATCACCGCTCCGCGGGCCAACTGCTCGCGGGCCTCCTCGTTGCTGATGTCGAGCAGCGGTCGGTACCCCCAGATCGGGGAGAGCATCGCCAGTGCCGCCTGCACGTCGACGCGCACGTCGCCGGTGTGCACCGGGATCGGGAACGGCTCGGCCGGCGGCAGCCCCGGACCGAACTTGCCGTCGACCAGCAGGGCCCAGACGTTCCCGAACGTCACCTTGCCGACCAGGTCCTCGATGTCGACGCCGCGGTATCGCAAGGCGCCGCCGTCCTTGTCCGGTTCGGCGATCTCGGTCTCGAAGGCGATGACGCCTTCCAGGCCCGGGCTGTAGTCGTCTGCCATCGAAAGTCTCCGAGGACGGTGTCGGCGGGCGGTCTGGGGCGGACGCACCCTCTGCGGCTCATTCTGCCCGTCCTCGCACGAGGGTCGGCGGCGGGAGGTGCGAGGATCGGACGGACATGACCATCGATCCCGTCGACCCGTCGGCCCTGCGCCGCAGCTACGAGCGCGCCGCCCTCGACGAGGCCGGCCTCGCACCCGAATGGCACGAACAGCTCAGCCGCTGGTTCCTCGACGCGGTCGGCGACGCGCGGTCGCTCGAGCCGAACGCCGTGCAACTCGCCACCTGCGACGAGGCCGGCCGGGCGTCGGTCCGGACCGTCCTCGTCAAGTCCTTCGACGAGCGCGGCATCGTCTTCTACACCAACTACCGGTCCGCCAAGGGTCGTGAGCTGGCGGTGCGGCCGTACGCGTCGGCCGCGTTCGTGTGGTTGGCCCTCGAGCGGCAGGTGCGCCTGTCCGGACCGGTCGCCCAGGTGCCGCGGGAGGAGACCGAGGCCTACTTCGCCGGTCGGCCCCGCGGCTCGCAGCTCGGAGCCTGGGCGTCCCCGCAGTCGGAGGTCGTCGCCTCCCGGGCTGCCCTCGACGCCGCGTACGCGGCGGCTGAGCGCCGCTTCGCGGGCCAGGACGTGCCGCCGCCGCCCTACTGGGGCGGGTACCGGTTGGCGCCGGATGCGGTGGAGTTCTGGCAGGGGCGTCCGGACCGGCTGCACGACCGGCTGCGGTTCCGGTGCGCAGATACGGGCTGGGTGGTTGAAAGGCTGGCTCCGTGACGTTCCCGCCCCGGCCTTCCCTGGTCCGCGCACCGGATCCGCGCGACGGCCTCGACGTCGTGGCGGTGCGCCGCGATCTGCACCGTCATCCGGAGGTCGCGTTCGGCGAGGCGAGGACGACCGGGGTGATCGTCGACTGGCTCGAGTCGTTCGGCCTCGAACCGACCGTCCTGCCGATCGGGACGGGCGTCGTCTGCGAGCTGGGCAGCGAGGACGGGCCGTTGATCGCGCTGCGGGCCGACATCGACGCGCTGCCGATCCCCGATGACAAGGAGGTGCCGTACCGGTCGGCGGTCGACGGTGTGTGCCACGGGTGCGGGCACGATGCGCACACCGCGATCCTGCTCGGTGCTGCCGAAGCGCTGGCCGACGAGCGGCTGCCCGGGCGGGTGCGGTTGATCTTCCAGCCCGGGGAGGAGACGGTTCCCGGCGGAGCGGTCGCCACCATGCAGTCCGGCGCGCTCGACGGCGTGGCGGTGATCTTCGCGCTGCACTGCGATCCGCGGATCGAGACCGGTCGGGTGGGCCTGCGCGTCGGAGCGATCACCGCCGCCAGCGACCACGTCGAGGTGACGGTGCACGGTCCCGGCGGGCACACGGCGCGTCCGCACCTGACCGCGGACGTCGTGTACGCCCTGGGCCGGTTGATCACGGACGTCCCCGGACTGCTCTCGCGCCGCGTCGACCCGCGAGCCGGGCTGTCGCTCGTGTGGGGCGCGGTGCAGGCCGGCCGCGCCGCGAACGCGATCCCGATGACCGGACGTTTGTGCGGGACGCTGCGGGTCCTTGACCGGCAGACGTGGGCCGCGGCCGAACCGTTGGTCCGGACGCTGGTCGAACAGGTCGCGGATCCGTGCGGGGTCGACGTGGAGACGACCTACACGCGCGGGGTTCCGCCGGTGGTCAACACCGCCCCCGCGGTCGACGTGCAGCGCCGTGCCGTCGTCGCGGCGCTGGGCGACGGCGCCGTCGCCGAGACCGTGCAGAGCATGGGCGGCGAGGACTTCGCCTGGTACCTCGAGTCGGTGCCGGGGGCGTTGGCCCGGCTCGGGGTGCGCCGCCCGGGCGGGCGTCCGTTCGACCTGCACCAGGGGACCTTCGACATCGACGAGGAGGCGCTCGAAGTCGGCGTGCGCTACACCGTCGAGCTGGCGCGGCAGGCGCTGGCGGGGCTCGTCGAGCCGACGCGGCTGCGGCGCTGAGGCGCTGGGCCGTTCGGGCTTCGCTGGGGCGCCGTCGGGTGATCAGTGATGCGGCGCGGTCAATCCCCGATCGAGCGGCAAGGCCGAGCGAGCAGGTCGGCGACGTAGTCGTCGGGCGCGCCGGACTTCTGCGCGGCCTCGGCGATCAGCCCCAGATATCGGGCCGACGGCAACCCGCCCTCATAGCCGTCCAGGACGTAGACCCAGGCCAGGACGTCCTCCTGGTCCTCGAGCGTCGAGATCCGCAGCTTGATCTTGTTGTAGAGGCCGGTGTCGGCCCCCTCCCAGTAGTCGAGCACCGCCATGTCGTGCGGGCTGACGTCGTAGAGGGCGACGAAGACAGCGCAGTCTTCGTCGGGGACCACGGTCGCCAGCGCGCCGTCCCAGCCCAGCTCCTCGCCGCCGAAGGTGAGGCGCCAGCCGGGAAGCCAGCCGGTTCCGGCGGCGGGGGAGTGCGGGCAGCGCTCGAGCATCTGCTCGGGGTCCATGTTGGAGCCGTACGCCGCGTACAGCCCGCCGAGATGCGACATCGCAGGCAGCGTACCGACCGGACCGGCGACGCTACAGGCCCGTTGCGGCGTCCGGATCGCCCGGTCCGGACAATGAGGGGCGTGCGGCGCATTGTCGTTGTGGGCGGAGGCCCGGCCGGCTACGAGTCGGCGCTCGTCGCCGCGCAGCTGGGCGCCGAGGTGACGGTCGTCGAAGACCAGGGAGTGGGCGGCGCCTGCGTCCTCACCGACTGCGTGCCGAGCAAGACGCTGATCGCGACCAGTGACCGGGTGACCGCGTTCCGCGACGCTCCGCGGGTCGGCGTCCGGACGTCCTCGGGGGCTGTGGACGTCGACCTCAGCGCGGTCAACGGGCGCATAAAAGACCTCGCGCGCCACCAGTCGGACGACATCCGTGCGCGGCTGGTGAGCGAGGGTGTCACCGTCCTGACCGGACACGGACGCTTCGCGGCCTCCCAGCCGCCGCGCGCCCACCGGATCGATGTGCGGGCCCAGGACGGAACCGTGTCGCACACCGTCGAGGCCGACGTCGTGCTGCTGTCCACCGGCGGAGTGCCGCGCGTCCTCGACACTGCGGTGCCCGACGGCGAGCGAATTCTGTCCTGGCGCGATCTCTACGACCTGCCCGAACTGCCGGAGCACCTGGTCGTGATCGGGTCCGGCGTGACCGGCGCCGAGTTCGCCAGCGGCTACAGCGAGCTCGGGCTCGACGTCACCTTGGTCTCCAGCCGCGACCGGGTTCTTCCGGGGGAGGATCCCGACGCGGCCGAGGTGATCGAAAAGGTGTTCACCAGCCGCGGCGGCACGCTGGTGCGCCGGGCCCGCGCCTCGGCGGTGAAGCGGGTGGGCGACGGCGTCGTCGTGCAGCTCCAGGACGGACGCACGGTCGAGGGCTCGCACGCGCTGCTGTGCGTCGGGTCGGTGCCGAACACGGCCGGTCTGGGGCTCGAGCACGCCGGCGTGCGCACCGACGCGGCCGGCTACATCGGAGTCGACCGGGTGTCCCGCACGTCGGTGCCCTCCGTCTACGCCGCGGGCGACTGCACCGGCGTGCTGCTGCTCGCGTCCGTCGCGGGAATGCAGGGGCGGATCGCGATGTGGCATGCGCTGGGGGAGGCGGTGGCCCCGCTGCGGCTGAAGACGGTCGCCGCGACCATCTTCACGCATCCGGAGATCGCCACTGTCGGGTTCGGCCACGACGCCATCCGTTCGGGCGCCGTGCCGGCGCGCGAGGTGGTGCTGCCGCTCGGGACCAACGCGCGGGCGAAGATGCAGGGTCACCGCGACGGGTTCGTCAAGCTCTACTGCCGGCCGACGACGGGAATTGTGATCGGGGGCGTGATCGTTGCGCCGGAGGCGTCGGAGTTGGTGTTCCCGGTGGCGCTCGCCGTGCAGCACGGGCTCACCGTGAAGGACCTGGCGAGCACCATCGGGGTGTATCCGTCGCTGTCCGGCTCGGTTGCCGAGGCGGCGCGGCGGTTGATGCTGCACGACGACTTGGACTGACGAAGTGCGAGAGGTTACGAATGGCGATGCACGGCGATCTCTCCCCTGACGCGCGGCTGCGCGCCGAACGCACGGCGGCCGTGGCCGAGGTGTTCGCCGACCACGCGGACGTCATCCTCGCGCGGCTCTCGGAAGTCCCCAGCGGTCACGTCCTCGTTGCCGTGGTGGACGTCGGGGAGGACTTCGCCGGGCTGCACCACGTCGACCGGGAGACGTTGGTGGAGCGCGTCCCGGAGCTCGAGAGCGGCGGCTGGTCGATGGTGTTCTCTCCCGGCGCGACGCTCGCCGACGTGCAGCGGCGCACCACCGAGATGGCCTCGCTGGCCCGCCAGCGACTGGCCGCGATCGACCGGATCAACGCCCGCCGCGCGGCGGGGTGAGCCGCGGCTCTCAGTCCTTGATCGCGCAGATCGTCGATCCGGAGGTCACCACGGCGCCGACCTCGGCGGTGAGGTCGGCGATCGTGCCCGCCTTGTGCGCGGTCAGCGGCTGTTCCATCTTCATCGCTTCGAGGACGACGACGGTCTGACCCGCCTCGACGACGTCGCCGTCCGCGACGGCCACCTTGACGATCGTTCCCTGCATCGGCGCGACCAGCGCGTTGCCTGACGCCGCCGCCGTCGACCTGCTGCCGGCGGACCTCTTCCGCGCCTTCCTGGGGGCAGCGGCGCCCCCGCTGGCGGCGGTGCCGAACCCGGCGGGTAGCGAGACCTCGAGCCGTTTCCCGCCGACCTCGACGACGATGGTCTCGCGTTCACCGGCCGTGTCCTCGGCGGTGGCCGCGCCCGCGTACGGCGGAATTCGGTTGTCGAACTCGGTCTCTATCCAGCGGGTGAAGACGGTGAACGGTTCGCTGGTGAATGCGGGGTCGCGCACGACGGCGCGGTGGAACGGAAGCGCGGTAGCCATCCCCTCGATGACGTACTCGTCGAGCGCGCGGCGCGAGCGTTCCAAGGCCTCTTGCCGCGTCTCGCCGGTGACGATCAGCTTCGCCAAGAGCGAGTCGAACGCGCCGCCGATCACCGAGTCGGCCTCGATGCCGGAGTCGACGCGCACGCCGGGGCCGCCCGGCTCTCGGTAGGTCGTGACCGTGCCGGGGGCCGGCAGAAAGTTGCGGCCGGGGTCCTCACCGTTGATACGGAACTCGATCGAATGACCGCGCGGCACCGGATCGTCAGTGAACCTGAGCTTTTCGCCCTCGGCGATCCGGAACTGCTCACGCACGAGATCGATGCCGCTGGTCTGCTCGGTGATCGGGTGCTCGACCTGCAGCCGGGTGTTCACCTCGAGAAAGCTGATGATGCCGTCCGCGCCGACCAGGTACTCGACCGTCCCTGCGCCGGAGTACTGCGCTTCCCGGCAGATGGCCTTCGCCGACTCGTGGATGCGGGCGCGCTGCTCGTCGCTCAGGAACGGGGCGGGCGCCTCCTCGACCAATTTCTGGTTGCGGCGCTGCAGGGAGCAGTCGCGGGTCCCGACGACGACCACGTTGCCGTGCGTGTCCGCCAGCATCTGGGCTTCCACGTGGCGCGAGCGCTCGAGGTACCGCTCGACGAAACACTCCCCGCGACCGAAGGCGGCGACCGCCTCTCGAACGGCCGAGTCGTAGAGGTCCGGGATCTCCTCGCGGCTGTGGGCGATCTTCAGGCCCCGGCCGCCGCCGCCGAAGGCGGCCTTGATCGCGATGGGGAGGCCGTACTCGTCGGTGAAGGCAAGCACCTCGCCCGCTCCGGACACCGGCTCCTGCGTTCCCGGGACGAGCGGCGCGCCCGCGCGCAGCGCGATATGCCGGGCGGTGACCTTGTCGCCGAGATCGCGGATGGCCTGCGGGGACGGCCCGATCCAGGTCAGGCCGGCGTCCAGGACGGCCTGCGCGAAGTCGGCGTTCTCCGACAGGAAGCCGTAGCCCGGATGCACCGCATCGGCGCCGGACTTCCGGCAGGCGTCGATCACCTTGTCGATCACCAGGTAGGAGTCGCCGGGCGTCGTGCCGCCGAGCGCGAACGCCTCGTCGGCGGTCCGCACGTGCAGGGCGTCGCGGTCCGGGTCGGCATAGACCGCGACGCTGATGTAGCCGGCGTCCCGGCACGCCCGCGCCACCCGAACCGCGATCTCGCCACGGTTCGCGATGAGGATCTTCTGCACCGCTCGCCTCCTGAGCGTCTCTGCCCCTGGCGGGCGTGGTCAGCGTATCGACCGCCGTATTGCCGGGCTGCGGGCAGCGTTGCGGGGTCCGGTGCGGTCGCGGTCAGGTAACCGGCGCGGTCAGCCCAGCTCGTCCAGGCGGTCCCGGCACCGCGCGGCCACGTCGTCGACCTCGGCCAGCGTGCGCCGAAGGTCGTCCTGGCGGGCCCGTAGGTCGCGAGCGACGTCGCCGAGACGCGCGAGCAGCACCTCGAGCTGGCGCCGCTCGGACGTGGCGGCACCGTCGTACATGTCGACGATCTCGCGGCATTCGGCCAGGGTCATGCCGAACCGGCGACCGCGCAGGATCAGCCGCAGCCGAGCGCGGTCGCGGGCGGTGTAGAGCCGGGCCGTGCCGAGCCGCTGTGGGCGCAGCAGTCCCTCGGCCTCGTAGAAGCGCAGCGTGCGGGTCGTGACGCCGAGCTCGTCGGCGAGCTCACGCACCGTCCAGGTGCGCGCCTCTTCCGCGGTGCGCGTCACGGGGTTATCCTGCTTTACGTTTACGTCAACGTCAAGGAGGACGCCGTGGCGTTCGAGCTGTCGTCCGAACACGAGACCTTCCGCAAGGTGGTCCGGGACTTCGCCGAGCACGAGATCGCGCCGCATGTCGCCCGGTGGGACCGCGAGCACCACTTCCCGGTCGAGACCGTTCAGGCCATGGGCCAGCTCGGCCTGTTCGGCCTCACCGCCCCGGAGCAGTACGGCGGCAGCGGCGGCGACTTCACGTCCCTGTGCGTCGCCATCGAGGAGCTCGGCCGGGTCGACCAGTCCCTCGGCATCACGCTCGAGGCCGGCGTGGGGCTCGGCATCAACCCGATCCTGACGTTCGGCACCGAGGACCAGAAACAGCGCTGGCTGCCGGACCTCGTGGCCGGGCGGACGCTGGCCGCGTTCGGGCTCACCGAGCCGGAGGCGGGCAGCGACGCCGGCGCGACCAAGACGCGTGCGCACCTCGCCGACGGGGAATGGGTGATCAACGGCGCCAAGTCGTTCATCACCAACTCCGGTACGGACATCACCTCGGTCGTCACGGTCACGGCCCGGACCGGCGCCGACGAGATCTCCACGATCATGGTCCCGTCCGCCACCCCGGGTTTCACGGTGCAGCCGGCCTACGACAAGCTCGGCTGGCACATCTCGGACACGCACGGGCTGAGCTTCGACGACTGCCGCGTTCCCGCGGAGAACCTCCTCGGCGCCCGCGGCGCGGGCTTCCGACAGTTCCTCGCGGTGCTCGACGACGGCCGGATCGCGATCGCCGCGCTCGCGGTCGGCCTCGCGCAGGGCTGCCTCGCTGCAGCGCTGCGGTACGCGAACGAGCGCCACACCTTCGGCGCCCCGATCGGATCTCGTCAGGCGGTCGCCTTCTCGCTGAGCGATCTTGCGGTGTCGGTGGAGGCCGCTCGGCTGCTCACCTACAAGGCGGCCGCGCTCAAGGACGCCGGCCGGCCGGCGAGCGAGGTGAAGCAGGCGGCCGCCATGGCGAAGCTCTACTCGAGCGAGGCGGCGGTCGCGGCCACCCGCACGGCGACCCAGGTCTTCGGCGGGAACGGGTTCATGGAGGAATTCCCGGTGGCACGCTTCTATCGCGACGCCAAGATCCTCGAGATCGGCGAGGGCACCTCGGAGGTGCAGCGGATGGTCATCGCGCGCGGTCTGGGGCTGCCCGTTCGATGAGCGCCGTCCGAGAGCACCGCAGGAAGCTCCTCAGCGACCTTCCGGGGATCGCGCCGGGCCGTACGGGCCGCGAGCTCGCCGGGAACCCGGCATGACGTCCTCGGCCAAGGACATCGCGGCCGCGCGCGGGGCGACGCTGGCGCCCTCCGAGCGAGCCGCGGGCAAGCTCGCCACGCAGGGCAAGCTCTACGTCCGCGAGCGGATCGCGCTGCTGTTCGACGAGGACAGCTTCGTCGAGGACGGTCAGCTCGCCAACGCGCTGGCGAGCGGGCTCCCCGCCGACGGCGTCGTCACCGGGCAGGGGCTCGTCGACGGCCGACCCGCACTGGTCGTCGCGAACGACCCGACGGTCAAAGCTGGCTCGTGGGGCGCCAGGACGGTCGAAAAAATCATCAGGATCACTGAGCGGGCTTTGACCGAGGAGCTGCCCGTCTTCTGGCTCATCGATTCCGCGGGCGCGCGGATCCCCGACCAGGTCGCGCTCTTCCCCGGGCGCCGCGGCGCCGGGCGGATCTTCCACAACCAGGTCGCGCTGTCGGGCAAGGTGCCGCAGATCTGCTGCCTGTTCGGTCCGTCCGCCGCGGGAGGCGCCTACATCCCGGCTTTCTGCGATGTCGTGATCATGGTGGAGGGCAACGCCTCGATGTACCTTGGCTCGCCACGGATGGCCGAGATGGTGGTGGGCGAGAAGGTGACGCTGGAGGAGATGGGCGGCGCCCGCATGCACGCCACCGTCTCCGGATGCGGCGACAACCTGGCGGTCGACGACGAGGACGCGCTCGAGCAGGCGAAGCTGCTGTTCTCCTACCTGCCGACCTGCTGGCGCGAGCAGCCGCCAGACGCCGAAGCAGAGGAGCCGGCAGGTTTCCTGGCGGAGGACATCGTGCCGGCCGACGAATCGGTGCCCTTCGACGTGCACGCCGTGATGGACGGCCTCGTCGACGAGGGGTCCTTCTTCGAGGTCAAGCCCTTGTTCGCGGCCGAGGTCGTCGTGGGCTTCGCGCGCATCGACGGGCACCCGATCGGGATCGTCGCGAACAACTCCGCTGTGCGGGGAGGCGTGCTCTTCGTCGACTCCGCAGACAAGGCAGCGCGGTTCATCTGGCTCTGCGACGCCTTCAACATCCCGCTCCTCTACCTTGCCGACGTCCCCGGATTCATGATCGGCAGCGCCGTCGAACGGCAGGGGATCATCCGCCACGGCGCGAAAATGATCACGGCCGTGTCCGAGGCGACCGTGCCGCAGGTGTCGGTGATCCTCCGGAAGGCTTACGGTGCCGGGCTCTACGCCATGGCGGGGCCCGGGTTCATGCCCGACGCGTGCATCGCCCTGCCCACCGCGAAGATCGCGGTCATGGGTCCGGAGGCGGCAGTGAACGCGGTCTATGCCAACAAGATCGCCGACATCGCCGATCCGGAGCAGCGGGCGCGCTACGTCGCCGACCGGCGCGCCGAGTACGAGCAGGACGTCGACCTGTTGCGGCTGGCCTCCGACCTCGTCCTCGACGCCATCATCGACCCGGGCGAGCTGCGCGCGGAGTTGGTGCGCCGCTTCGCGGTGCTCGTGGGCAAGAACCGGCGCTTCGCCGACAAGCGCCACGGGGTGCCGCCGATATGAGGGTCCTCATGATTCGCGGACCGGTGAGCGCGGAGGAGCTGGCCGCCGTGGTCGCCGCCCTGTCGACCCGCCGGGCGGCCCCGGCGACTCCACGCTACGAGGAGTGGCGGCGCGCCCGGCTGGCGGCCGTACGTGGTGAACCGGGCGGTTGCGGGTAGGACGACCCCATGCCGCCGACCGACCTCATGCTCGTCCGGCACGGCGAGAGCGTCGGCAACGTCGCGAGCGCCGAGGCCTGGGCGGCGAAGGCCGAGACCATCGACATCAACCTGCGTGATCCCGACGTGCCGCTCTCCCCGCTCGGCGAGCGGCAGGCCCGCGCGCTTGGCCGGTGGCTCGCCGAACGGCCGCACTCGCCCGCGGCGGTGTGGTCGTCTCCGTACGTGCGGGCGCGGGAGACGATCGGGATCGCGCTGGACGAGGCCGGACACGGCGACGTCGACGTGCTGATCGACGAGCGGCTCCGCGACCGCGAGCTCGGCATTCTCGACCGGCTTACGGCACGCGGGATCGAAGCGCAATATCCCGGGGAGCGGGCCCGCCGGCGGTACCTCGGGAAGATGTACTACCGGCCGCCCGGCGGCGAGTCGTGGGCCGATGTGGCGCTGCGCCTGCGCAGTTTCCTGCGGGACCTGCTTGCCGACGGGCCCAGCGGAACGGTCCTCATCACCGCCCACGACGCGGTGATCGTCCTCATCCGCTACGTCCTCACCCGCATGACGGAGGAGGAGGTGCTGAAGGTCGCCGCCGAAGGAACCGTTGCCAACGCCTCGGTCACTACCCTGCACCGGGAACGCGACGGCACCTGGGCCTACTCCGGTTACCACGAGCAGGACGTGTTGGCGGACGAGGGCGTGCCCGCCACCGAACATGGACGGGAGAGCGATGTCCGCGGCTGAGCCGGTGACCCCCGCGGTGCTGCGCGACTGGCCGTTGCCGCAGCCGGGCGAGTCCAAGCACAGCCGCGGGCACGTGCTGGTGGCCGGGGGCAGCGCGTCGACCCCCGGCGGGGCTCTGTTGGCCGGGCTGGCCGCGCTGCGGGTGGGCGCCGGAGTGCTGCGCCTGGCGGTCGCGCAGTCGGTCGCGGCGATGGTGGCCGTGACGGTGCCGGAGGCGGCTGTGGTGGGGTTGTCCGCGCTCGACGACGGCTCGGGGGAATCGGACGAGCTTGCCGCGCGTCTCGACGGCGTCGAGTCTGCGCTGGTCGGTCCCGGGCTCGACAACGCCGACTCGGCTCGCTACCTGGTGCGCGCGGTGCTCGACCACGCGCCGGCCGATGCCCGAGTCGTGCTCGATGCCTACGCTCTCGGGATCCTGGCCGACCTTGACGGCCGCGACGCCCTGCGCGGTCGTCTGGTGCTCACGCCCAACCGGCCGGAAGCCGGACGATTGCTGCCGAAGGTCGGCGACGACAAGATCGCCGTGGCGCGCGAGATCGCCGATAGGTACGGGGCGGCCGTGAGTTACGAGAACGCGCTGGCGGATCCGGACGGCGCCTGCTGGTCGATCCCGACCGGGCATGCCGGGCTGGGCACCTCCGGGAGCGGGGACGTCCTCGCCGGCGCCATCGCCGGCCTGCTGGCTCGGGGCGCCGACCCCGCCCAGGCGGTGTGCTGGGCGACGTACTTGCACACCGCCGCCGGCGACCGCCTGGCGCCGCGGGTCGGCCGTCTCGGCTTCCTCGCCCGGGAACTCGTCGACGAGATGCCGCGCATCCTCACCGAGCTCGAAGCCTGAACAGAACGGAAACCTGATCGGTCTTTCGGGCGGGACGGCGCCGTCAGAGCCGGCCGCACCCGACGGCTTTCAGCCCTTCGTCCGGGTCTCTGAATGCGTGGCCGGATAGCCGAGGTCGACCAAGCCGTAGCCGAGGGTCTGCAGCATCTTTCGCAATGTCGGCAGCGACAGCCCGACGACATTGTGGTGATCGCCGTCGACGGCCTCGACGAACCAGCCACCAAGCCCGTCGACGGTGAAGGCGCCGGCCACCCGCTCGGGCTCGCCCGTCGCGCAATAGAGGTCGATCTCCGCGTCGCTGACCTCGGCGAAGCGAACGGTCGTCGCCACCGTGGCGCGGATCCTGGCGTCGTTCCCGACGTCGACCAGGCTGTGTCCGGTGTACAGGAGACCTGATGATCCGCGCATCTGCCGCCACCGCTGTGCGGCGTCCTCGCAGGTCGCCGGCTTCCCGAGTGGGCGCTCGTCGAGTTCGAGCAGCGAGTCGCAGCCGAGCACGAGCGTCCCTGCCGGGTGGCGGGCGGCGACGTCCTCGGCCTTGAGATCGGCCAGCCGCTGCACCAGCTGCGCGGTCGTCGCGGCTGTCACCGCGTCCTCGTCCACCCCGCTCACCTCGACGTCGAAGCGGATCCCGGCACGGGTCAGCGTCTCGCGGCGCGCAGGGCTGGCGCTGGCCAGGACGAGGCGGATCACAGACCGATCGACTTGGCGACGACCGTCTTCATGATCTCGGTGGTGCCGCCGTAGATACGGGTCACCCGCGCGTCGGCATAGCGCCGGGCGATCGGGTACTCGGTCATGTAGCCGTAACCGCCGTGCAGCTGCAGGCAGCGGTCCATGACCCGGCCCTGCAATTCGGTGCACCACCACTTCGCCTTCGCGGCGTCGGCAGCGGTGAGCTCACCGGAGTTGAGCAAGTCGACGCACTTGTCGAGGAACGCCTGGGCGACGTCGAGTTCGGTCGCGATCTCCGCGAGGACGAACTTGGTGTTCTGGAAGCTGCCGATGCTGGTGCCGAATGCCTTCCGGTCGCCGACGTAGCGCAGCGTCTCGTCGAAGGCGGCGCGCGCCTCGGCGAGCCCGGCCAGAGCGATGGACAGCCGCTCCTGCGGCAGCTTCGCGGTCAGCATCTGGAACCCGGCGCCCTCCTCGCCGAGGATGTTCGCCACCGGGACCCGAACCTCGCTGAACGACAGCTCGGCGGTGTCCTGGGAGTGCAGGCCGAGCTTGTCGAGGTTGCGGCCGCGTTCGAACCCCGGCATACCGCGCTCGACAACGAGCAGGGAGATGCCTCGGTGGCGATCGTCACTCGTCCTCGCCGCGACGATCACCAGGTCGGCGTTGATGCCGTTGGTGATGAAGGTCTTGCTGCCGTTGAGCAGGTACTCGCCGCCGTTCTTCCGGGCGGTGCTGCGGATCCCGGCCAGATCCGAGCCGGCACCCGGTTCGGTCATGGCAACGGCGGTGATCAGCGTGCCGTCGGCGATTCCGGGCAGCCAGCGTGCCTTCTGGTCGTCCGTCGTGTAGCTGAGGAAGTAAGGCAGGCAGATGTCGCTGTGCAGGGTGATCCCGAGCCCGGTGCCGGTGATGCCCAGCGCGGCGACCTGCTCGCCGAGCGCCTGGTTGAACCGGAAGTCGGCCACCCCGCCGCCGCCGTACTGCTCGGGGACGGCGGTGCCGAGGAAGCCGCCCCTGCCGGCCTCCTCAAAGACCTCGCGCGGCGTGATGCCGGCGCGCTCCCACTCCGCGAAATGCGGGACGATCGCCTTCTCGGCGAAGGTGCGGAACGCGTCGGCGAAGGCCAGGTGCTCCTCGTCGAAGTGCGTACGCTTCATGCGGGCTCCCGTGGTCCGGCTGGTCGTTCCCGTTGTACCGCAGGCGGCAGCCGGATGCAGCGCGGCCGGAGCCAAGATCCGGGGCTCCCTCCGGCCTTGCGAAACCCGCGCGAGGATCGAACGTCCTCCTCGTTCCTGCGCTCATCGTCCTCGATCGAGCAGAATGCGCAGCTAAGCGTAAGGCTGGGCTCGGGAAGGGAGGCATATGGCTGCGCCGGTAGGGGTGATCGGCGGCTCGGGGTTCTACTCGTTGCTGGCGGACGCGTGCGCGGTTGAACCGGCCACTCCGTACGGTGCGCCGAGCGGACCGTTGACCGTCGGTTCGCTGGCCGGACGGGACATCGTCTTCCTTCCGCGGCACGGTGCAGGGCACGAATTCCCGCCCCATCTCGTGCCGTATCGGGCGAACCTCTGGGCATTGCGCGCGCTGGGTGCGCAGCAGGTGTTGTCACTGTCCGCTGTCGGCTCGCTGACCCCGTCGCTCGGCGTCGGCTCGCGCGTGGTGCCGTCGCAGCTCGTCGATCGCACGTCCGGTCGGGCGCACACGTACTTCGACTCGCCGTCGGGGGTCGGTCATGTGTCATTCGCGGACCCGTACTGCCCTCGCGGCCGCGCCGCTGCGTTGTCGGCGCCGGGTGCCGTGGACGGCGGAACCCTCGTGGTCGTGAACGGGCCGCGGTTCTCCTCGCGGGCCGAGTCGCTCGAATTTCAGGCGCGGGGCTGGTCGGTGATCGGGATGACCGCGATGCCCGAGGCCGCCCTCGCGCGGGAGCTGGCGCTCTGCTACACGACCCTGGCGCTGGTCACCGACCTGGACGCGGGCGTCGTCGAGGGGGCCGGGGTGACGCACGGCGAGGTGCTGACGGCGTTCGCGGCGAACCTGCCCAGGCTGCGGGAGCTGCTCGTCCGGACGCTCGAGGCCTTGCCGGCCGCGCAGGAGGGCTGTGTCTGCGGGGGCGTGTCGGCGCTGCCCGCGTCGTTCCGCGCACGTCTGCCGTGAAGGATCGGCGATCGTGGCCGTCCTCGGCGCGGCTCGCCGTCCGTCCTCGTCGCCCGTGCTCGCCGCCCGTGCGCGCCGGGTGGCGTCCCGCCCGTGCTCGTCGCCCGTCCTCGTCGCCCGTCCTCCTTGATCAACAGACAATCCGCGTCGTGATAGCAGCACTAACCGTCTCTTGATCAAGAGGACGAAGGCTTGCGAAGCAGCGCCGGCGTCACGATCAGGCCGGTCGGGAGGCAGCGCGTGAGGCCAGCCAGGCAGTGACATCGGCGGCGAAGCGATGGTCGTCGAGCAATGCCGACGGGGGCCGGTGGATGACCGAGTGGCCCAGGGTCGTCAGCGCCAGGTGGCGGTCCATCGTGCGCCGCCACATAGCCGGGTCCAAGTGGTACTCGACGCTGTCGATCTCCAGGATCGCGCGAAGGGCCCGCCACAGGAAGTCGGCGACATAGTGGCCGCCACCTGGAAGGAGGATGACCGCGTTCTGCTCGAAGGCCGGCACCCCCGCTCGGCGGAGGATCTGGGCGGCCCGAGCCTCCGGCGCCGACGCCGCGCCCGCGGTCACTTCCAGTAGGGCCTGCCTCAAGAGCGCGCTGCCGTTGCGAGGTCCTCCAGCCAGTTCGGTCTGCAGCTCGCTGAGCGTGCAGTGTCCGTCGCGGACGACGCGGGCAATGAGCTGGCGCGCATCATCGATCCGCCGCAGGGTGAGGGCGTGGTCGGCCGCGGCCCGTGCAATCACCACTCGGCGCGGGCCGCCATCCAGAAGCCGCTCGACCGGGCGGCTCGACGGGCGTACGTGCACCCAGGTCGATGACCGAGGGCGCCGGCCAAGGGGTACCAGCACCAGGACGCTGTCGGGAAAGGGCATCCGGATGCCGGAGGCCCACAGCCCGGCCGCGCCGGACAGCAGTGCATCCGGCCCGCCGTATGCCAGCGCGGCTTCCAGCCGGTCCCAGTTGCTCACATCTGGGCCGGTGCGGTAGACCCCGGGGAGCATCGGCCTCCAGCGGACACCGTCGCAGCGCCAGCGCAGGGCGGCGGGCGTGAGGCCCCGACGCACCGCCTCGGCGCGGTCGAGGACGCGCGGAAGAGCGTCGGGGTCGTAAACCGGCCAGTCGTCGTCCATTCAGGCAGCCTGGCGCTCCGGCGAGCGGCGCGGGAAAAGCGAAATGGATCTGTGGACAACCGGCCTCCCGGTTGTCGTGATCCACAGACAAACCTCGTCGTGATAGCAGCGCGGATTGTCTGTTGATCACGGGACAGGGGTGGTCGGGACACGCGCGTGGCCGGGACAGGGGCGGCCGGGAAGGGGTGGCCGGGACAGGGGCGGCCGCGACACGGGCGGCCAGCCTGGTGGGTCTGTGGACAACCGGGCTCCCGGCTCTGGTTGATCAACAGACAACCGCTGTCGTGATAGCAGCGCTGATTGTCTGTTTCCCACGGGACAGGGGTGGCCGGGACATGCGCGTAGCCGGGACAGGGGTGGCCGGGAGGGGGTGGCCGGATAGGGGTGGCCGGGAAGGGGTGGCCGGGAAGGGGTGGCCGGGACTGAGGGCGGCCGCGACAGGGGCGGCCGGGGCAGGGGCGGCCGGGAAGGGCGCGCGGCGCGGGGGAGCGGGCCAGCCTGGTGGGTTTGTGGACAACCCGGACTCCCCGTTCCGGTTGATCAACAGACAACCGCTGTCGTGATAGCAGCGCGGATTGTCTGTTGATCACGGGACAGGGATGGCCGGGACGGGCGCGGCCGGGAAGTGCGCCCGGGCGACGACCGGGGTGCGGAAGCGGTGCGGAAGCGGAGCGGGCCAGGGCGCCGAGCGCGCCCGGTCAGGTCCAGAACGTGGCCCGCCAGGCTCCCGGGCCCGGCAGCCACGGCCGCCGATGCCGGACCGCCGGATCGTTCCAGCGCCCGCGTCGCACGGTCGGCGGGGGAGCGGCGCGCACGCCCGAGGACGCGACCGCGGTGACGACCGCGGTCACCGCCGCCAGCTCCTCCGGCGTCGGTTGGCCCCGGACGACCCGCAGGACCGAGCGCGGTCCTTCCGGCGCGGTCACCGGCGCGGCCCTCGAGAGATCGCCGGGATCCGCATGCCATCGCCGGCCGAGCTCACAGCGGAATGTTCCCGTGCTTCTTCGGCGGAAGGGACTCGCGCTTGTTCTGCAGCATCCGCAGCGCGCGAACGACGAAGGCCCGTGTCGACGAGGGGAGGATCACCGAGTCGACGTAGCCGCGTTCCGCGGCCATGTAGGGGTTGACGAGCGTGTCCTCGTACTCCTGCACCAAGCGGCCGCGCAACGCCTCCGGATCGTCGGCCTTCGCGATCTTCTTGCGGTACAGGATGTTCGCCGCGCCCTGCGGGCCCATGACGGCGATCTGCGCGGTCGGCCACGCCACGTTGATGTCGGCGCGCAGGTGCTTGGAACCCATGACGTCGTACGCACCGCCGAATGCCTTCCGGACCACCACGGTCACCTTCGGCACGGTCGCCTCCGCGTAGGCGTAGATCAGCTTGGCGCCGCGCCGGATGATCCCGTTGTGCTCCTGGTCGACGCCGGGCAGGAATCCCGGGACGTCGACGAGCGTGATCACCGGAATGTTGAAGGCGTCGCAGAAACGCACGAACCGTGCGGCCTTCTCCGACGCGTCGATGTCGAGACACCCGGCGAAATGCATCGGCTGGTTGGCCACGATGCCCACGGGATGGCCTTCGATACGGCCGAACCCTACGACGATGTTCTGCGCGAACAGGGCTTGGACCTCGAGGAAGTCGCCGTCGTCGAGCAGGTGCTCGATGATCGTGTGCATCTCGTACGGCTGGTTGGCCGAGTCGGGGATGAAGGAGTCCAGGAAAGCGTCGTCCTCATGCACCTCGTCGGACACCTCGGTGTCGTAGACCGGCAGCGGGTCGAGGTTGTTCGACGGCAGATAGGACAGCAACGCCTTGACATAGTTGATCGCGTCGTCCTCGTCGGACGCCAGATAGTGCGCGTTCCCGCTCGTCGTGTTGTGCGTTCGCGCACCACCCAACTCCTCGAGGGTGACGTCCTCACCGGTGACGGTGCGCACCACGTCCGGCCCGGTGATGAACATCTGCGACTTCTTGTCGACCATCACGACGAAATCCGTGAGCGCCGGCGAATACACATGGCCGCCCGCGGCCGCGCCCATGATCAGCGAAATCTGCGGGATGACGCCGGACGCGCGCACATTCCGGTAGAAGATCTCGCCGTAGAGGCCGAGGCTGACGACGCCTTCTTGAATGCGGGCCCCGCCGCCCTCGTTGATTCCGATGATCGGACAGCCGTTCTTGAGCGCGAAATCGAGAACCTTCACGATTTTCTCGCCGTAGATCTCGCCGAGGCTGCCGCCGAAGACGGTGACGTCCTGACTGAAGACGCAGACAGGACGGCCGTCGACGGTCCCGTAACCGGTGACGACGCCGTCGCCGAACGGACGGTTCTTCTCCATGCCGAAATTCGTCGACCGGTGCCGCGCCAGTTCGTCGAGTTCGATGAACGACCCGGGATCGAGCAGGGCCTCGACGCGCTCCCGGGCGGTCTTCTTGCCCTTCGCGTGCTGCTTCTCGACCGCCCGTGCCGAGCCGGCGTGCACCGCATCGTCGTAGCGGCGGCGCAGATCGGCGATCTTTCCGGCAGTGGTGTGCGGGTCGACCTCGGCGGACTCGGTCGGCTGCGCCGTCATGCGGCCGAGCCTAGTGGCCATACCGTGGACCGCGTGCGGCCGCCGATCGACTCAGCAGCGCTGCGAGCCGCAGCGGGGCGGCGCTGGGCGCGGATAGCGGTCGAGGACGAGGTCGGTTCCACGAACGCCGTTCTCGCGGCCGACTTCGAAGCCCCGCCGGGATCCGTCCTGGTCGCGGAGCACCAGACCGCCGGGCGCGGCCGGCTGGCCCGCACCTGGTCCTCGCCGCCGCGAGCCGGACTCACGTTCTCGGTGCTACTGCGCCCGGCGCCGGCCGCGACCCGGTGGGGCTGGCTTGTCCTGCTGACCGGCGTCGCGCTGCGCGAGGCGGTCCAGGACGCTGCCGGTGTCGACTGCGCGCTGAAGTGGCCCAACGACCTGCTCGCCGCGGACGGTCGCAAGCTGGCCGGCATCCTGGCGCAGACCCGCCCGGACGCGGTGATCGTCGGGGTCGGCCTGAACGTCGACACGACGGCCGAGGAGCTGGCCGGGACTCGCGGCACCTCCCTCGCCCTGTGCGGTGCCGCGCAGCCCGACCGGACCGCCCTGCTGGTCGCCGCGCTGCGCAGGCTCGACGAGTGGCTGATCCGCTGGGAACGGGCGGACGGCGACGCCCACCGCAGCGGCGTCGACGCCGCCTACCGGCGCGCCTCGGCCACGCTCGGCGCCGCCGTGCGAGTGACCGGCGCCGACGGCACCGCGCTGGCCGGCCGCGCGGTCGACCTGGACGCCGACGGCCGGCTCGTGATCGAAACCTCGGACGGCCGGCGCGCCGTGAGCGTCGGGGACGTCGAGCACGTTCGTCCATCCTGACCGGCGTTACGGTTCCTCCGTGCCGTACCCGGACAAGATCCTGATCGACGACGAGGAGGTCGTCGAGCACCTGCATCCGCACTGGATCACGCTGCTGCCCGCGACGCTGTGGTTCATGCTCGTATGCCTGTTCGCCGGGGCGGGGATCGCCGCGCTGCCGTCGGGCACGACGGCCAGGGTCACGGCACTGATCGCCGGCATCGTCGTCGCCGTCCTGCTGCTCGTCTGGTTGTCGCTCGCGCCCTGGCTCCGGTGGCGCACCACGCACTACATCTTCACCACGCGCCGGGTTCTGATCCGCCGGGGCGCGCTGCGGCACCTCGGCCGCGACATTCCGTTGCACCGGATCAACGACGTGGGCTTCGAGCAGAGCCTGTTCGACCGTCTCGTCCGCGCGGGGACACTGACCATCGAGTCGGCGGGCGAGCGCGGGCAGGAGGTGCTCCGCGACATTCCCGATTCCGAGTTCCAGCAGCACCTGTTGAACCGGCTCATCGAGGACGATCGCCGCCGCGGCGGGTCGTGGAGCCGGCCGGACTGGTCCTCCTCCCCCCGGCGCTGACCGCAGCGCGTTCAGTTCGAGCGCGACCCGGCCGATGGGAATTACGGCAGGGTCCGTCCGCGCCCGCCGCGACGGACGCCACAGGACAGCGAACAGGAGCGCCGATGGACGCCGATGTGCGCGCTGTCGCGGACGCGCTCCGCGCGCGCGGCATGGGTCCCGAGGCGCTCACGGCCGCCCTCGACCGGCTGGCCGGCGGCGAGCGCAGCCTCCACGCCGTCCTCGTCGAGGACCAGTTGATCACCGAGTTCGAGTTCGCCTGCGCCGTCGCCGACGCGTACGGCCTCGACGCGGTGGAGCTCACCGCAGTCACGGTCGACCCCGCCGCGATGGTGACGGTCCCGCTTCCGCTGGCGCGCCGGCACCGGATGCTGCCGATCGCCCGGACGGATCGCACGCTCACCGTGGCCGTCGACGATCCGGGCAACGTCCTCGCCCTGGACGACATCCGCGCCGCCACGGGCCTGATCGTGTCGCCGGTCGTCGTGGCGCGCGACGAGCTCACCCGGCTGCTGGACCGGTACACCCGCGACAGCACGGATCTCGACCAGGCCGCCGCGGAGCTCGCCGCCAGCGACGCCACGATCAGCGACGAGATAGTGGTGGACGAGGACGCGCCGGTGGTGCGCTTCGTCAACTCGCTGATCGAGCGCGCCGTCTCCAGCCGGGCCTCCGACGTGCACCTGGAGCCGAGTCAGCGCGACCTGCGGGTGCGCCTGCGCATCGACGGGGTCCTGCACGAGGTCGACAGCGTGCCGCGGCCGGTGCAGGCGGCCCTGATCTCGCGCCTCAAGATCATGTCTGGTCTGGACATCACCGAGCGCCGCGTGCCGCAGAACGGTCGCATCACCATCGACGGCGGAATCCGGCCGGTCGACCTGCGCACGGCCACCCTGCCGACCGTGTGGGGCGAGAAGGTCGTGCTGCGTGTCCTGGACACCGGCGGCATCGACCTCGACCTGCAGAAACTCGGCTTCTCCCAGCACGACTACACCCGCTTCGCCACCAGCTTCCGCAAGCCGCACGGGATGGTGCTCGTGACCGGGCCGACCGGGTCGGGGAAGTCGACGACGCTGTACGCCACGCTCACCGAGATCGCCCGGCCGGAGATCAACGTGATCACCGTGGAGGACCCGGTCGAGTACCGGATCGACGGCATCAATCAGGTGCAGGTCAACGCGAAGGCCGGACTGACGTTCGCGGCCGTGCTGCCGGCGATCCTGCGCTCCGACCCGGACGTCGTCCTCATCGGCGAGATCCGCGACCGGACCACTGCGCAGCTCGCCGTGGAGGCCGCCATGACCGGGCACCTGGTGCTCAGCACGCTGCACACGAACGACGCCCCGAGCGCGATGACAAGGCTCACCGAAATGGGCATCGAGGCGTTCCTGGTCGGTTCCTCGGTCGACGCCGTGCTGGCGCAGCGACTCGCCCGGCGGTTGTGTGACTGGTGCAAGGAGCCCTACGACCCGGACCCCGCCGATCTGCGGTCGATGGAATGGCCCGCCGAACTCGTCCCGCAACCCGACTCGCTCTACCGGGCGGTCGGGTGCCGGTCCTGCGCAGGCACCGGATACCGCGGTCGGCTGGCACTGACCGAGGTGATGTTGGTGACCGAGCGCATCGAGCGGCTGACCGTCGAGCGCGCGCCGGCGTCGGACATCGCCAAGGTCGCGATGGCCGAAGGCATGACGACCCTGCGCGAGGACGGTGTCCTCAAGGTCGCGGCCGGACTGACGACCGTGGATGAGGTGCTCCGCGTCAGCGTGTGAGCACACGAGAGAGATCGGGGACCATGTCCGTTCCGCTGCTGCAGGACGCCGCAACCCGGCCGAGGCTCGACGCCCTGCTCGTCGAGCTCGTCGGCCGGGACGGCTCCGACCTGCACGTCACCGCCGGCGCCGCTCCCGCGATGCGGGTCGACGGCATGCTCCGCCAGGTCGGCGGATGGCCGTCGCTGGCCGAGGCGGATGTCGAGGACCTGGTCCGTGAGGTCCTCACCGAAACGCAATGGCAACGGTTCTGCTCGGACAACGAGCTCGACCTGGCCTACGCGGTGGACCCCGAGAAGCGCTTCCGTGTCAACGTCTATCGCCAGCGCGGCGCGGTCGGCGTGGCGTTCCGGGCAATCCCGCGCTCGATCAAGGGCCTCGACCAGCTCGGCCTGCCGGGTTCGGTCGAACAGTTCGCGCACCTGCCGCGCGGCCTCGTCCTGGTCACGGGGCCGACCGGCTCCGGGAAGTCGACGACGCTGGCCAGCCTGCTCGACGTCGTCAACCACACCCGGTTCGGTCACATCGTCACCATCGAGGACCCGATCGAGTACGTGCACAGCCACGGCACCTGCCTGGTCAACCAGCGCGAGATCGGCAGCGACACGGCCGATTTCGCCGCCGCGTTGAAGCGGGTGCTGCGCCAGGACCCCGACGTGATCCTCGTGGGCGAGCTGCGTGACCTGGAGACCACGTCGACCGCGATCACCGCCGCCGAGACCGGCCACCTCGTCCTCGCCACGCTGCACACCCAGTCGGCGGCGCAGACGGTCGACCGGATCATCGACATCTACCCGCCGTCGCAACAGCAGCAGATCCGCGCGCAGCTGGCGAACTGCCTGCAGGGTGTGGTGACGCAGGCGCTGGCGCCGCGCAAGGGCGGCGGCCGGACGGTCGTCTGCGAGATCCTCGTGGCCACCCCGGCGATCCGGAACCTGATCCGCGAGGCCAAGGCACACCAGATTCCCGCGTTCCTGCAGGCCTCCGCCGACGTCGGGATGATCAGCTTCGATCAGCACCTGGCCCAGCGCTACGTCGAACAGCAGATCACCGAGTACGAGGCGCTGCAGGTCTGCCACGATCCCGGGGAATTCCGCCGCCTGGCCCGGTTGGTCTGACGTGGCGGCGACGAAGGAGTTCGCCTACGAGGCGGTGAACGCCGCCGGCAGCCTGGTGCGAGGAACGCTCGAGGCCGACTCCGAGGACGCCGCCTCGCGGGTGCTGTCGGGTCAGCGGCTGACGCCGCTGCAGTTGTCCGTCGCCGGCCAGGGACTGAAGAAGGAGATCAGCCTCCCGGGCTTCCGCGCCCGAACCACGTCCAAGGACCTGGCCGTGTTCTCGCGGCAGTTCGCGTCGATGACCGCGTCCGGGCTGACCCTCATGCGCGCGCTGGCCATCCTGGAGAAAGAGACCTCGAAAGAGCCGCTGCGGGCGGCCGTCAGCCGGGTGCGCGCCGGGGTCCAGTCCGGTGCGCCGCTCTCCACCTCGCTCGCGGCCCATCCCGACCAGTTCCCCGCCCTCATGGTGAGCATGGTGCGGGCCGGAGAGGCGGGCGGTTTCCTCGACGACGCGCTCGGCCGCATCGCCCGGATGTACGAGGCCGACTCGCACCTGCGTGCCAAGATCAAGTCAGCGCTCACCTACCCGACCGTGGTCCTGATCTTCTCGCTGCTGATGGCGGCCGGGGTGATCACATTCATCGTGCCGGTCTTCGCCCGCATGTTCAGCAACTTCGGCGGCAAACTGCCACTGCCCACGCAGATCATGGTCGATCTCTCGCACAGCATGTGGTGGCTCGGTCCGCTGGTCGTCGCAGCGCTCGCCGGAGGCGCCCGCGCCCTGCGGCGCCGCTACCGCCGCGACGCCGCCTTCAGGTTGCGGCTCGACGCCTTCAAGCTCCGCATCCCGGTCGTCGGCGGGCTGGTGGGGAAAGTGGCGATCAGCAGGTGGGCGCGAAACCTCTCCACGCTGCTGCACGTCGGTGTCCCGGTGATCCAGGCACTCGACGTGGTCGCCGACACGGCCGGCAACGCGGTCATCGGTGAGGCGATGCAGGACGTCAAGGTGGCCGTCCGGGTCGGCAAACAGATGTCAGGACCCCTGTCGAAACACCCGGTCTTCCCCGCGATGGCAGTACAGATGCTCGAGGTCGGTGAGGAAACCGGCCAGATCAGCGAGATGCTGGACAAGCTCGCCGACTTCTACGACGGCGAGGTCCAGACCGCCACGGAGGCGCTGAGCTCGGCGCTGGAACCCCTGATGGTGGTCGTGCTCGGCGCGATGATCGGTGTCATGGTGGTCTGCCTCTATCTGCCGATGTTCAGCATCTACAGCCACATCGGCGGCGGCAGCTGAATCTCGGCCGCGATATTTCCCGGTGATCGCTCAGCTCCGGGACCAGTCGGTCGAACAGTGCCAGCGAGGGTCTCAAGTCTTCGGCAGCTAATCGCCGAGCCCCTAGATAGGTAGCCGAGGAGGCTCCCATGCTGAACCGCCTGGTCGAGATCCGTGACCGCTCCCGGGACGAGGGTTTCACCCTCATCGAGCTCCTGGTTGTCGTCGTGATCATCGGCATCCTGCTCGCGATCGCAATCCCGCTCTACCTGAACTACGAGAACGGCGCGAAGAACAAGTCCGCGCAGTCGGACGTGAAGAACGCCATCACGGCCGTCGAGCAGTGCTACAGCGACAACAACGACGTCTACCCGGCGAGCGCGAGCCAGGCCAGCGGTGTCGTGACCTTCGCCGGCTGCACGACCACCACCAACGTCTCGGCCGGCGACACGCTGACCTACACCGCTCCGGCGGCAGGCTCCGCGGCGTACCAGATCGCGGTCAAGAACGCCGACACCGGCAAGACCTTCACCTACGACAGCTCGACCGGGCAGACCGCGGCCGGCTGAGCCACCCCCGCCCCCTCCTCCGGTAGCCGGCTCCGCTCTCGCGGGCCGGCTACCGGCACCCGGACCTCCGAAAGAAGCCACTGTGCGAGCCCGCCCATCCGCAACGTCCGGGCCGGCGCGCGCCCGGTTCGCGGACGCGCGGGACGACGCCGGCTTCACCCTCGCCGAGGTCGTGGTCGCCGCAGCGATCCTCATGTTCGCCGTCGCGAGCGCCACCTACGGCTTGGTCCAGAACGCTCGGCTCACCGGCGTGGCGGTCGACCGCACCACCGCCGGCAGCCTGGCCACTCAGGAACTCGAACAGTTGCGCAACGAGAACGCCAACGGTCGGGCGCTGGACGCCGGCCCCTCGACGATCACCGTGCACGGGGTCGACTACACGGTGACGCCCGCGCTCAACCCGGCGGCAACCGCCGCCTGCCCGTCCGGGACGACGCGACGGGTCACGGTGACCGTGGCACCGGCGCATGCCCTGGCCCGCGCCGCCCGGTACGACTCGGTGCTGACGTGCTGACCCTGCTGCGCCGGACCCGCGACGACGACGGGATGACCCTCGCCGAACTCCTGGTCAGCTGCACTGTGGCGATGATCGTCCTGACCTTCGGATCCCTGTTCTTCGTCACGACGTCCAGGTCGTCGGACCACACCGCGCAGGTCGACCAGGCGCTGGGCTCCGCGCGAACGGTCCTCGCACGGTGGACGTCGTTCGTGCGCGTCGCCGGCTGGCTGGACCCGGCCGGCGTCACGGACCGGTTCGAGGAGATCACCCCGACGAAGGTCGTGTTCTACGCCGGCATCGGCAACCGCAACGACAGCACTCTGCAGCTCACGGCGGTCACCAAGATCGCATTGATGCTCGACCGCGCGCCCGGCGGGGCCACCGGACGACTGGTGGAGGTCGTCTTCGCTCCGGACAACACAACGCCGAAGTCGATCCGGCAGCTCGCCTTCCGGGCCGGCCCGACCGCGGGCAGCCCGATGTTCCAGCCGTACAACGCCATCGGCGGCGACGTGGGCGTCGACAGCACAACAGGGTGCGTCGCCGACGGCGCACCGGCCGTCGGGCTCTGCCTGCAGTCCCCTCCGACCGGCGCCGGGCTTCTGGATCCCCAGGTCACGACGGCGTCAGGAGCCCTGAGCATCACCACGGGATCCCTGCGCGGCAACCCGAAGCTCGGCGTGGACCAGATCCTGAACGGCATCGCCGGCATCCGCATCGCGTTCACCGTCTACAGCGGCGCAGGAACCGGGGTGGCGCTCAGCTCCGGCGCGTCCGTGCCGGCGGAGGTGTCCTGAGATGCGCCGCCCACGCGCCGTCCTCGGGCTCGCGCGCAACGACGACGGCGGTTTCGCGCTCGTCTTCGTCCTGCTGATAGCGACCCTCGCTCTGATTCTCGTCGGCAGCGGAACCGCGACGCTCGTCAACCAGATTCGGCCCACCGCGGCGGCGATCGACTCCGGCGCCGCGATGGCCGCCGCAGAGGCCGGCCTGGAGGATTTCCTCGCAGCCGCGAACCGCAACTGCCCCGAGAGCAGCGGCTTCTCCTGCTCCTGGCTGAGCAGCCTGCCGCACAGCCCGGCCCTCACCGACCCGAGCACCCAACGGGGGACCGCCGTGACCGGCGCGGACGGCACCAGCACCCGTGAGTCCTTCTACTGGACGGTGCTCGGAGCGGTGCCCGGCAAGGCCCGGGTGGAGGCGTTCGGTCAGGTGCCGCAGGGCGCCGGCAGCCCGCAGCTCCGCACCGCCAGGCTGGTCGCCGACGTGGAGGCCACGCCGGACTTCACGGCCTTCGAGTACTACACGACCTACGAGACCTTTCCGCCGGACTTTATCAGCGACTTCTACGGGCCCCGCGACGTCGAGGTCCTCGACCCCACCGGCTCATCACTGTCCGGCTCGGGACTGCTGCACTGGAACGGCACCTGTTCCGACGCGACCTCGCGGCCCGACTGCAACAACCCGAACTCGATCGATGACCTGTCCGTCTGCAACGCCCTTTACTACGGCAGCTCCGGGCGGGCGGCAATGAACGCCGCGCGGATCCCGGTTCCGCCGGACAAGGTCCAGGCCCTCGGCACTGACGGCACGTTCGCCTACTACGACGAGCTCGGCGACTTCAACGGAGCACCACAGACCCACTGGGACACCTGCGACGCGTCCTTCGAACCCAACATGGTGATGAACGGCCCGCTCTACAGCGAGGACGCCTACCTGGTCGATCGCGGTAGCGACACCGGCAACTCGAAGAACAGCATGCCGATATTCAACGGGTGGGCCTATTCGATGTGGAACGGGACGGTGAACGGCACTCAGCTGCCGGCCAACCCGTACAACGGCGGCTATGAGCGCGCCTATCCCGGCACGGACGGGCAGATCACTACGGGCATGCAGCCCCAACCGGTGTACACCAGCACCGAGCTGTCGTTGCCGCCGAACGCCGACGACGCGAAATCCCTGGCGACCTGTTTGTACACGGGGCCGACCCGGATCCTGCTGCGCAGCGGCTTCGCCTACATCACCAGTCCGGGCACGCCCACGGCGCCTACCCCGCCCGGTCCGGCATACTGCTACGCCAGCACCGGGAGCTTCACGAACCCCGGCGGCGGCGGTGTCGTCGAGGCCAAGGTTCCGGTGAACACCACCCTGGTGTACGTCCAGGACCCGGCGTCCAGCGACGACACCCCGCTGCCGGCCGGGCAGCGCGTCTTCAACCTCACCGGCACCTCCCCGCTGCCGCCCGCCGCGTTCAGCAGCACGTTGGGCGGACCGTGGAGCGCCGCCGCCGGTTATTCCCCGACCTCCCCGTGCCCGGCGACGACCGACCCGGTTCGCGTCCGCCGCGACTTCGACTGCGAGATCTCGGGCGCCGCGTCCGGCGCGGTCGCACCGGACGAGCTCGCCGCGATCAATTCCGCGGTTCGCAAGGCGATGACCTCGCAGCTCGCGTCGGCCAGTGCGGTGCAGAGCGCGGTCCAGGCGGCGATCACCGCAGTTCTCGGGCCGTCCGCGCTCGCCGCACCGACCGTCTTCACCCCGTCCGCCGACCACTACTGGACCGTCTCAGTCAACAACCCGACCTATGCCGCCACTACATCGACTCCGCCCGCGTTGCCCGTCGCCGACCCCTTCCTGCAGACAGCCACCACCGGCGGATACACGGCCCAGACCACTTCGGTGAGCGTCTCCATCGACCGGATGAAATGCACCTCGATCCAGAACGGCAAGTGCGCCAACAACGCGCTGACGGACACCCCCGTGGTCACCGGCACCGCCAACGCCAAGTCGGCAACCGGCACGGACGCCAGCACCACCGCCGCGTGGCCGTGGGTGGGCAAGCTGACCGACTACACCGACCCGAACAACGACGTCACCCAGTACCGACCCGACCACGGTGACGTCTACATCGACGGAACCCTGAAGGGCCAGCTCACCGTCATCGCCGACCACGACATCGTCGCGACCAACAACCTGACGTACAGCAACACCGACCCGTTGACGACCTCGGACGGACTCGCGCTCGTCGCCGACCACGACGTACGCATCTACCGTCCGATGTCCTGCGCCAAGCCGGACGACCCGTCGAAGATGCCGTCCGGGTACCAGAAGAGGACGACGTGGGGTTACTGCCCGAACGACCTCACCGGCGTCTTCACCAGCCCGCTGTCGTGGCCGCTGCCGACGAACCAGCCGTCGACGATGTACGTGCCGGACGCCGCGCCCGCCATGCCGGACGGCGGATCCATCGACGCCACGATCTTCACGTTGCGCGGCGCCTTCCTGGCCGACAACTTCTACCGCGGAACGAACGGCAGGTCGGCGTCGATCTACGGCGGCCTCTACCAGTACCACCGCGGGCCCACGAGCCTGCCCTACCAGGGACGTCCTTATCAAGGTTCGACGACGAAGATGCCCGGCGTCGTCATCACTTACAACTACGACAACATGCGCGCCGGTCAGAACGCGAACGGCGGCCTCCGGGTGCCCTGGCTGCCCGTCCCGCAGGGACGTCCGCACGGGAGCACTCGGATCTGGAACATCACCGGCATATCGGCGGGAAAATAAGATGATCAGGAAATCTGTCAGGTCGGGTCGTGAATTCGGGCGCGCCGGTAGAGGACGGGCGGCCGTGCGCAACACCGACGGGCACTCCATCGGGATCGACCTCGGGGCCGAAGCGGTGCGCGCCGCCGTCGTCTCGCCCGGCGCGGGGCAGGGGCGGCCCGCCGTGACCGTGAACGGGCTCGGCGCGGTGGCGCTGCCGCGCGGTGCCGTTGTCGCCGGCGTGGTCGCCGACCCGGCCGCGGTGACCGCGGCGCTGTCGTCGCTGTGGGCCGACAACCGCTTCGAATGCCGCCGGGTGGTGCTCGGTGTGGCGAATCAGCAGGTCGTCGTGCGCCCGCTGACCATGCCGGCGCTGCCGGAGGAGCAGTTGCGGCGCGCGCTGCCGTTCCAGGCCCGGGAGGTGCTTCCACTGCCCGTGGACGAGGCCGTCTGCGACTTCGTCGCGCTGCACACCGACGAGGCCGCCGGCACCATCGCCGGCCTCCTGGTCGCCGCACCGCGGGCGCCCATCGCGACCGCGGTCCGGGCCGTGGAGGCGGCCGGGCTGCACGTCGCGCGGGTCGACCTGTCGGCGTTCGGCGCGCTGCGCGCGCTGGCCGACGACCAGCTCACCGTGCAGGCGGTCGTCGACATCGGCGCCTCGCTGACGAACATCGCGGTGCACGACCACGCTGTGCCCAGCGTGGTGCGGGTGGTGACCCGCGGCGGTCAGGAGATCACCGACGCGCTGGTCACTCGCGGCGGCATGGATCCCGAACCGGCCGAGGACGCCAAGCGCCAGGTGGGCGTCACCGGCGCCGACGCGGCGGTCAGCGCGCTCGTGCAGCAGGCGCTGCGCCCGCTGGTCGCCGAGATCCGCAGCTCCATCCAGTACTTCCAGGCGGCGCATCCGGGGTCGCAGGTGCAGCGGGTCGCGCTCACCGGCGGCGGCGCCGAGCTGCCGGGTCTCGAGGCCGAGCTCACCCGGCAGCTCGGGATAGAGACGGCGCGGGTTCCCGCGCTGCTGCACGTCACGAACCGCGATCCCGACGCCGCAGACCCGGCTGAGCGCACGGCCTCAGCGGTCGCCGTCGGACTGGCGATCGGAGCCGCGGCATGACCGCCGTTCTCGACGCGGTCGACGCGACGGACCCAGCGCTGGGGCCGGTCGCGCTGCCCGGCTGGGCGATCGCCGCCGACCTCATCCCGCCGGAGATCCTGACCGCCCGGCGCGGCAAGGCGGTGCGCCGCCTCGTCCTGATCGCGCTCGCCGGCGTGCTGCTCCTCTGCGCGGCGGGGTCCGTGCTCGCCTACCGGCACACCGCCTCGACTTCAGCGGCGCTGCAGGACGAACAAGGTCAATCCGCGGCGCTGCGGGGCCACCAGCAGCGCTTCGCCGACGTGGTCAGCGTGCAGGGCCGGCTCGGGTCGGTCCGCGCGCAACTCGCGGCGCTGCTTGCCGACGACGTGGACTTCGGCTCGCTGGCCGCGCAGGTGGACGGAGCCCGGACCGCCGGCGTGCGGCTGGCCCAGCTGACCGCGGTGCTCACCGCGGGCGCCGGCCCGGGCGCGGCCGCGCCGGCGGCACCGTCCAGCCTCGGCTCCCTGGACGCGTCCGGCCGCGCACATCTGGGCACGCTGACCCTCACGGGAACCGCCGCGTCGCTGCCCGACGTCGCCCGGTACACCGACCGGCTGGCGCGGATCCGGGGCGTCGTCGCAGCCAATCCGGTCTCCGAGCAGCGCACGGCAGACGGAGTGCAGTTCACCATCGAGCTGACCTTGACCGATGCGCTGCTCACCGGCCGGTACGCGGCCGGCCGGCCCGGAGGGTCCTGACGATGGCGACTCGTGGATCGGCCCGGCTCTGGACGGCCGGCGGCGCGCTCGCCGCCACCGTCCTCGGCGTAGGAACATGGCTGGCGGTGGTCTCGCCGCAGTTGTCGGACGCCCAGTCGCTGCGCTCGCAGATCGACGGGGCGCAGGTGCAGAACGCGGTGCTGCAGGGCCAGCTCGACCGCCTGCAGGCGCAACAGCGGCAGCTGCCGCAGCTGCGGCAGCAGCTCTCGGCCGCGGCCGCCGCGCTGCCGCCGCAGCCGGCGCTGGCGCGGTTCACCGACCAGGTGCAGCGGCGCGCCGCCGCCTCCTCGGTCACGGTGAGCGCTGTGGTCGCGGGTCAGCCGGCGGTAGCGGGCGGCACCCCGGCCGCCGCGGCGGCCTCCACTGCCGCGCCGGCCGGGGCTTCGAGTCCGGCGGCCGCGCCCAGCGCGGCGGCGTCCTCGTCGGCGACCGGGATGTACGCGCTACCGGTGTCGGTCGTCGTGTCCGGCCGCTGGAGTGGGGACGTCGCGTTCCTTCGCGGACTGCAGTACGGCGGGCCGCGCGCCGTGCTGGTGACGTCCGTGGATGTCGGGTCGGCAACGGGGAGCAGCCCCGGACAGGCGGGTCAGGTCGCGATGACGGTGCAGTGCACGCTGTTCGTGTCGGTTCCCGCGGCGCCGGCGGCCCCGGCCGTGACGCCGTCGACCGCGCCGGCGCCGCAGGCGGCTCCGGCCGGGTCGTGAGCGCCGATCAGCCCGCGATGTAGTGCTCCAACGCGCCGCGGTCGTGCTCCAGTTGCTCGATGCGGCTCTTGACGACGTCGCCGATCGACACCACCCCGGCCAGCCGGTTGCCGTCCATGACCGGCAGGTGCCGCACCCGCCGCTCAGTCATCATGTGCGCGATCGTGTCGAGGTCGTCGTCGGGTCGGCTGGTGAGGACGTCGGTGGTCATGATCTCGCCGACCTCGGTGTCGAGCAGCGTGTCGCCGTCCTGGTTGAGCCGGCGCACCACGTCGCGCTCGGTGACGATTCCGATCACCGAGCCGTTGCCTCCGGCCGGGTCGCCGTCGACGACGACGAGAGCGCCGATGTCGTGGTCGGCAAGGCGGGCCAGCAGCTCGCGGACCGTCCCGTCGGCCGGAATTGTCACGACAGAAGCGCCTTTGCGGCGCAGAATGTCAGCGATCCTCATTTTTCGACCTCCCCTCGTCCTACCGTGCACCAGCGGGCGGCTCAGCGGAAGTCCCGAGATCGCACTCTCAGGCCGAGATCGAGCTTCTGGATGCGTTCGGCGACGACGTTGACCACGCCGTCCACCGTCTTTTCGAGCATTCCCCCGATCAGCAGCCCGCCGGACTCGCGGGCCACCCGCCGGTGCTTGACCCACACCGCCTCGTTGACGATGACGTTCGCCATTCCGGTCTCGTCCTCGACGTTGAGGAAGGTCGTGCCGTGGGCGGTGCCCGGACGCTGGCGGTGGGTCACCACACCCCCGATGAGCACACGGGTGCGGTCCGGCACCGTCTTCAGCCGCGCCGCCGGGATCACCCCCAGCGCGTCGAGGCGCGGGCGCAACAGCGCGGTCGGGTACGCGTCCGGCGTGATGCCGGTGGCCCACATGTCGGCGATCAGCTGCTCCGGTGCCGTCATCGCCGGAATGCCGCTCGGCGGCGTCTCCGGATAGGGCGACACCGCCAGCTGCCCCGGGCGCGAGGTCGCCGCCGCTCCTGCCGCCCACAACGCGTCGCGGCGCGAGGACGAGAAGCACTCCAGCGCCCCGGCGGTCGCGAGCGCCTCGAGCTGCTCGGCCGACAGTCCCACCCGTCGGGCGAGATCGGACATCGACGAGTACCTGCCGTCGGCGTCGCGGCACGCGACGATCCGCTCGGCCAACTCGGCGCCGATGCCGCGCACGCTCGACAGCCCGAGCCGCACCGCCGGCTGCGGCCCGGCCGGACCGTCGGCGCAGTCGCATTGCTGCGGGCCGGCGCCGTCCTCGAGCGATGCCGTCGCGCGCGACTGCAGCAGCGAAGGCTTGCGCACCTCGATGCCGTGCCGCCGCGCGTCGTGCACCAGCGACTGCGGCGAGTAGAACCCCATCGGCTGGGCGTTGAGCAGCGCCGCGCAGAACGCCGCCGGATGGTGCCGTTTCAACCAGGACGAGGCGTAGACCAGCAGCGCGAAGCTGATCGAATGGCTTTCCGCGAACCCGAACGCCGCGAACGCCTGGATCTTCTCGTAGATCTGATCGGCGGTGTCGCCGGTGATCCCGTTGGCGGCCATCCCGTCGTACAACCGGATCCGCATTGAGTCGATCTTGTCCCGCGACCGCTTCGACCCCATCGCCCGGCGCAGCTGGTCGGCCTCGGCGGGGGTGAAGTCGGCGACGTGCACGGCCAGCTGCATCAGCTGCTCCTGGAACAGCGGCACGCCCAGGGTGCGGGCCAGCGCCGGCTCGAGCCGCGGGTGCGGATAGGTGACGGGCTCCTCCCCGCTGCGCCGGCGGATGTACGGATGCACGGAGTTGCCCTGGATCGGGCCGGGACGGATCAACCCGATCTCCACGGCGAGGTCGTAGAAGCGGCGCGGTTTCAACCGCGGCAACGTCGCCATCTGCGCCCGTGACTCGACCTGGAAAACACCGACCGAGTCGGCCGCGCAGAGCATGTCGTAGACGCAGGGCGCCTCTTTGGGAATCGAGTCGAGGTCGTAGCGCACGCCGACGCGTTCCTCGACCAGGTCGAAGCAGTACTTCAACGCCGAGAGCATGCCGAGGCCGAGCAGGTCGAATTTCACCAGGCCGATTTCGGCGCAGTCGTCCTTGTCCCATTGCAGGACGGTGCGGCCCTCCATCCGGCCCCACTCGACCGGGCACACCTCGATCACCGGACGGTCGCACATGACCATGCCGCCGGAGTGGATACCGAGATGGCGCGGCGCGTTCTGCAGTTCGCCCGCGAGCTCGACGACCTGCGGCGGCGGGAACGAGTCGGTGCCGGTGGCGGCGCCCTCGGACGCCTCACGCAGCGTCGCGGCCACCGTCTCCGACGTCCAGTAGTAGCCGAGCTCGATCTGCTTGCTCCACGCGTCCTGCTGCCCGCTCGAATACCCGAGCGCTCGGGCGATGTCGCGGATCGCGGACTTGGGCCGGTAGGTGATGACGTTGGCGACCTGCGCGGCGTGCTCGCGGCCGTGCAGGTCGTAGACGTACTGAATCGCCTCCTCGCGCCGGTCGGACTCGATGTCGAGATCGATGTCCGGCGGCTCGCCACGCTCGGGAGCGAGGAACCGCTCGAACATCAATTCGTAGCGCACCGCGTCGACGGCGGTGATTTTGAGCGCGTAGCAGACCGCGGAGTTCGCCGCCGACCCGCGGCCCTGGCAGAGGATGCCGCGGGAGCGGCAGAACCGGGCGATGTCCCAGACGACGAGGAAATACCCCGGGAAGTGGAGCTCCTCGATGAGCTCGAGTTCGTGCTCGATCTGCCGCCGCGCCCGCTCCTCCTGGTCGCTGCCGGCGTAGCGCTCCTGGAAGCCGGCGTAGGTGAGTTCGCGCAGGTAGCTCATCTCGGTGTGCCCCGCGGGGACCGGGAACGGGGGCAGGTCCGGCGCGATCAGCCGCAGCGGAAAGGCGAGCTGCCGGGCCAGGGCGGTCGCGGTCTCGACCGCGTCCGGCCAGCGGGCGAAGCGGGCGGCCATCTCGTCGCCGGACCGCAGGTGCTGCCCCGCCCACGCCGGCAGCCAACCGTCGATCTCGTCGAGAGTGGTCCGCGCGCGCACCGCGGCGAGCGCCGTCGCCAGCGGGCGGCGGGGCGGGGCGGAGTAGTGGGCCGCGGTGCTCGCGACGAGCGCCAGCCGTCTCGTCCTCGCCAACTCGGCCAGCACCTCGTAGCGCTCGTCGGCGAGCGGGTCGAGTTCGTGGGCGAGCTCGACCGCGACGTTCTCGCGGCCGAAGCGGTCGACCAGGTCGTCGAGCGCGCGGCCGGCGCCGTCGCGGTCGCCGCGGTCGAGGTGCTGCCGCACCGATCCCTTCCGGCATCCGGTGAGGACGAGCCAGTGCCCGGCTGCGGCGCCGCTCACCTCGTCGAGGACGTAGACGGGGCGTCCCTTGGCGCCGCCGCGCAGCTGCGCGGTGCTGATCGTGCGGCAGAGCGCCGCGTAGCCGACCGGGTCGCGGGCGAGGACGAGCAGGTGCGTGCCGGGCGGATCGGGCACGCCGACCCGGGCGGCGACCGACCGCTCGACCGCGGTGCGGGGCAGCGGCACGTCGAGTGAGAGCTCCGCGCCGAACCCCGTGCGCAGCCCGAGCGCCTCGGCCGCCGCGGAGAACCGCACCACGCCGTACATCCCGTCGTGGTCGGTGAGGGTCAGCGTCTCGAGACCCAGCCGCGCCGCCTCCTCGGCCAACTCCTCGGGCGAGCTGGCGCCGTCGAGGAAGCTGAACGACGAGTGGGCGTGCAGCTCGCCGAACGCGACCGTGCTGCCGACGGGAGCCACCGGGGCGGGTTGGTACGGGTCGCGTTTGCGCGACCACGCCGGTGCGTCGCCGCCGTCGGGAGCCCGGTCGATACCCGCCAGGGGCTGTGGGCGTCCGGACAGCCGGCGTTCGAGTTCATGCCACGGGATCGGCGGGTTCTGCCAGCCCATTGGTCAAGAATAGAACATGCGTACTAAGCATGGAACCTGTGATGCCTTCCGCTCAGCCTCGGTGGGTCCGGAACAGGGGATGGTCGGCGCGTCGCCCCGCTGCAGCACCGCCCGAGCACCAGCCGACTGCACCGCCCAAGGCGTCCGGCACCGTCGACCGGCCCGGTCGGTCGGCGCGATCCGATAGCCTGGAGCCCTTCCCACGCTCGCCTCCGACCTGCCCGTCGCTGCGCCCGTCGCGAGCGTGCCCGAGTTCAGCCAGCGTCTTCCCGGAGCGTCTTCCCCCAATGCCCCCGTCCGAGCCCGCCGTTGCCGTCGCGCCCGTCTCGCCCGTCCCGCCCCAGGAGGTCCGGGCCGGCGTCCGGGGCACCTACGTCGCGTTCATCGGCAGCGGGTTCGCCTTCGCCAGCTGGGCGTCGCGCATTCCGCAGCTGCGTGACCACCTGCACCTGTCGCCGGGCGAGCTCGGCCTCGTCTTGTTCGCGATCGCCGCGGGGTCCCTGGTCGCGCTGCCGCTGGCCGGGCCGGTCGTCCACCGGCTGGGGTCGCGGCGCACGGTCGCAGCGATGGCGGCTGTGCTGGCGGTCGGCCTGGCGACCGTCGCGGTGGGGTACCTCGGCGGCTTGATCCCGGTCGTGGCGGGTCTGTTCCTGCTGGGGTTCGGCAACGGCGCCTGGGACGTCGCCATGAACGTGCAGGGGGCGCTGGTCGAGCGGCATCTCGGCCGCTCGATCATGCCCCGGTTCCACGCCGGATACAGCCTGGGCACTGTCGCGGGCGCCCTTCTGGGCGCGCTGATGGTGGCACTGCGGGTACCCGTGACCGCGCACCTGCTGGTCGTGGCGGTCGGTGTCGGACTGGTCGTGTGCCTGGGCACTCGGCTGTTCGTGCACGACGCTGCCGGCATGCAAGCGCATCCCGAGGACACCGGCCGTCGCAGCGCACTGGCCGCTTGGCGCGAGCCGCGCACGCTGTTGATCGGCGTCGTGGTGCTGGCCTTCGCGTTCGCCGAGGGCACCGGCAACGACTGGATCAGCATCGCCACGATCGACGGCTACCGCACCCCGGCCGCGGTCGGGACGCTCGACTTCGCGGTCTTTCTGTCCGCCATGACGCTGGGCCGCTGGTTCGGGCCGGGCCTGCTCGACCGGTACGGCCGGGTCCTCGTGCTGCGGGTTCTCGCGACGCTCGGGATCGCCGGCACGCTGCTGTTCGTCTTCGCCCCGGTTGCGCCGCTGGCGTTCGCCGGAGCGGTCCTGTGGGGCGCCGGCATCTCCCTCGGGTTCCCGGTCGGGATGAGCGCGGGCGCGGACGAGCCGCGCCTCGCCGCCGGGCGGGTCAGCGTCATCGCGTCGGTCGGGTACTGCGCCTTCCTGGGCGGCCCACCGGCGGTCGGGTTCCTCGGCGACCACCTGACGGTGCTGCGCGCGCTCGTCGCGGTCGCCGTCCTGTTGGCGATCGCGATGTCAATCATCGGCGTCGTGGCTCCGCCCCGTGCTCCTGCCGGGGCGGAGCCTGCGCAGCGAACCCGCTGACGACGGCCGCGCCGGTCAGTTCCGCAGTGCGTAGGTCAGCACGGCGTTCCCGACCGAGGTGATCGTGCTGTCGATGAGCCGAAGCCGGGTGACCGGCACGGACTCGTCGAACAGCCGCCGCCCTTCCGGCGTCACCACGGGGTGCACGGTGAGGGTCAGCGCGTCGACGACGCCGGCGAGGAACAGGCTGCGCGTGGTGTCGATTCCGCCGGCGACGATGATGTCCCCGGAACCGTCCTGCTGCAGCTTCTTGACGTAGGCGACGGGGTCGGAGTCGATCACGGTGCTGTTCCAGTCGAGGTCGCCGCTGAGCGTGCGGGTGACGACGTGCTTGCGCGCCGGGTTGATGAACTGTGCGAACGGGTCGTTCGCGTCTGCGCCCTGCCAGTACTGTGACCATTCCTCCCACAGTTTGCGGCCGATGATGACGTCGGTGCCGCCGGCGATGGCGCGGCCCAGCAGCTCGCCCTCTTCGGGACCGAACGCGTCGAACTGCCAGAGGTTCGGCGACTCGACGACGCCGTTGGCCGAGCAGAACAGGTGGGCGGTGGTCTTGCGGGACATCGGAGGCTCCTTCGCGTTCGTGGCCGAGCTATCGGTCTCGGCTACCGATTCAGACCCGCGCGGACCCGGAAACTCATCGCGTGCCCGCACCGGACCGCTCGACGCCGGACGGTCCGGTCCGGCCCGTGCCGGCTGGCCGAGATTGGCGGGGAGCCTCTCATCGCAGGCTGGGCCGCCAATCTTCCCGGTCGACGCCGAGGCTGGCGGCCGGCTGGACCCGCCCGAGAGTCCCGGTGAGGACGGGACTTCAGGCCCGCGCGGAAGGCCGTCCGTTCGGCCATGTGCACAGGTGTCGCGAGCGCTCGCGGGAGTCCGGGACGGCCACAATAACGCCGATACCGGGCACCGCATCGGCGTTGTGGCTCCTGTCGCCCGGGGCCGAACTGCACCGCGCCGAACCCGACGCGAGCCGTGGCCGCCGACAGGCCCTTTTCGCCGCGACCTTCGGCAGCGGTTGCAGGACCTTCGACTCGCCTCGCGCCGGGTCCAGGTTGGGCAACGATTGATGCGTAGGTTATGCCGAATCGGAGTCAGGTCGTCCCGGCCGGGTTTCGGAATGCGTCGGCCGAATTCTCGGCCGCAGGAGAGGATTGGGCTTGATGAGCACGGGGGCACTGACCTCATCGCGTTCGACGGACGCCGCGTCGCCCGACCAGCGCCGAGGCTGGCTGATGCTCGCGATGGCGTTCGTCGGTTTCGCGATCAACTTCTGGGCCTGGGCGCTCATCTCGCCGCTCGGGCCGAGCTTGAAGGATGCCCTCGGGCTCTCGTCCGTCCAGCAAGCCTTCATGGTGGCGGTGCCGGTCGTCGTCGGGTCGTTGGGCAGGATCCCGGTGGGTGCGCTCACCGACCGGTTCGGTGGCCGCCGGATGTTCGCGGTCGTGTCGTTCCTCACCGTCCTGCCGGTGCTCTTCATCGGCCTGATCGGGCACAGCAGTTACGCCGCGGTGCTCGTGGGCGGTTTCTTCCTGGGCATCGGAGGAACGGCTTTCGCGGTCGGTGTCCCGTTCGTCAACGCCTGGTTCCCACCGGAGAAGCGTGGACTGGCTGCCGGGATATTCGGTGCCGGGATGGGCGGCACGGCGATCAGCGCACTGACGACCGTGAAGCTGGTCAAGCACGGATTCGCGACACCGTTCGTGATCACGGCGATTGCGCTCGCGGCGTACGGCGTCGCGGCGCTGCTCGTGCTGCGCGATGCTCCCGGACGCACCGCGCCGGCAGAGCCGCTGCTCACTCGGCTGGCGGCCACTGCGCGGCTGCCGATCACCTGGCGGGCAGCGCTGCTGTACGCGGTCGGATTCGGTGGCTACGTCGCGTTCAGCGTCTATCTGGTCACGTACCTGGAGAACGCCTACGGCCTTTCCCAGCCGGACGCCGCGAACAAGATGGCCGGCTTCGTCCTGCTCGCTGTGGTCCTTCGTCCGCTAGGCGGCTGGCTCTCGGACCGGATCCGGCCGTCCCTCGTCCTGGCCGTCGCGTTCGGGGTCGTCGCCGTCGCGGCCCTCGTGCAATCGGGTACGCCGAGGCTCGCTCCGGTCGGCACCATCGCCTTCCTGGTGATGGCGGCCGCCCTGGGTGCCGCGTCGGGCGCGGTGTTCGCGCTCGTCGCGCAGCAGGCGCCGGCGAGCAAGGTCGGCGCGGTCACCGGTCTGGTCGGCGCCGCCGGCGGGCTCGGCGGGTTCGTCCCACCGCTGGTCATGGGTTCCATCTACGGCAGCCGAGGGTCCTATGCGCTCGGACTGATCCTCCTCGCGGTCGTCGCGGTGCTGGCCCTTGCGCTGGCGCTCGAGACGGGTCGTCGGCGTGCGGCCCGGCCGGCCGATGTGTGAGTACTGCGGCTGCCAGGCGGTGGCAGCGATCGAGGCGTTGACCGAGGAACACGAGCAGGTCCGTGCGACAGCGGACGACGCGTGCAGGCTCGCCGAGGCCGCTGACGTCGACGGCGCCCGTGCCCGGCTCACCGAACTCGGCGCGCTTCTGCGGCCCCACACGGCGATCGAGGAGCGCGGTCTCTTTCCCGCTCTGGCGGGGGACTTCGGCCCGGCAATGGAGGGTCTCGTCGACGATCATCGACAACTGGATGCCACCTTCCAGGCGCTCTGCCGTGGGCCCGCGTCGGCAGGTGAAGTCGATCGGCAAGTATGGGCCCAGGCGCTCGTCGAAGCGGTGCGAACGCTGTTCGAACACATCCTGCGCGAGCAGGACGGCGTGTTTCCCGCGGCGTTGTCGACGCTCAACTCCAAACAGTGGGACGACCTCGACAAGGTCAGGACCGAGTTGACCGGCGTCTCGGAGGTTGCGGGCGCCCTATCCACTTCCGGAGCGGCCCTCTCATGACCGACCAGCAGCACCGCGGCACCGGCCGGCCCCGCGCACGCGAGGCTGCATCGCCGCCGGGCCTGGATGACCCGCTGACGGAGGCGCTGCTTCGCGCCGGTCGGCACCTGCGCAGCGGCGAAGTCTCGCGCGACCTGCGCACGCTGACCAAGGTCGGTGGTCGACAGGCGGACTCCTTCTACCGCGACCGTTGGTCGTACGACAAGGTCGTCCGATCGACCCATGGCGTGAACTGCACGGGTTCCTGTTCCTGGAAGGTCTACGTCAAGGACGACATCATCACCTGGGAGGCGCAGCAGACCGACTATCCGTCGGTCGGTCCTGACCGCCCGGAGTACGAACCCCGCGGCTGTCCCCGCGGCGCGGCGTTCTCCTGGTACACCTACTCACCGACCCGAATCCGCTATCCCTACGTCCGCGGCGTCCTGCTCGACCTCTTTCGGGCCGCCAAGCGCGAGCACGGCGATCCGGTGATCGCATGGCAATCGATCGTCACCGACCCGCAGCGGCGCCAGCAATACCTGTCGGCCCGCGGCAAGGGTGGTTTCGTCCGCGCGTCCTGGGACGAGGCAGTGGAGATCGCGGCCGCCGCGCAGGTGCACACCATCAAAGCCTGGGGACCTGACCGCGTCTTCGGTTTCTCGCCGATTCCGGCGATGAGCATGGTCAGCCACGGCGTCGGCGCCCGTTATCACGCGCTGCTCGGCGCGCCGATGCTCTCCTTCTACGACTGGTACGCCGACCTGCCGGTGGCGTCGCCGCAGGTCTTCGGTGACCAAACCGACGTGCCCGAGTCCGGCGACTGGTGGGACGCCGCCTACCTGATCATGTGGGGGTCCAACCTCCCGGTCACGCGAACGCCGGACGCGCACTGGATGACCGAAGCGCGCTACCGCGGCCAGAAGGTCATCGCCGTCTCACCCGACTACGCCGACAACGTCAAGTTCGCCGACGAGTGGCTCGCTGCCCAGCCCGGCACCGACGGCGCGCTCGCCATGGCGATGGGGCACGTCATCCTCCGGGAATTCTTCGTCGACCGGCAGGTGCCGTTCTTCACCGACTACGTCGGCCGGTACACCGACCTGCCGTTCCTCGTCACCTTGACCCGGACCGAGGACGGCACTTGGACGGCGGGCAAATTCCTCACCGCCGCGGACCTCGGCGGCCGGGACGGGCGCGGCGAGAACGCCGCGTTCAAGACGGTCTACCTCGACGCCGCCACCGGCGAAACCGTCGTTCCGAACGGTTCACTCGGATTCCGCTTCGGCGACGCGGGACTCGGCCGGTGGAACCTCGACCTGGGCGACTCGACCCCCGCGCTGACGCTGTACGGGGTTGCGGACACCGAGGCGGTCGAGGTTGCGTTGCCGCGCTTCGACGACCCGTCCGGCACGGGGGCGACCATGCGCCGGGGGGTGCCCGTGCGGCGGGTCGCCGACCACGTGGTCACCACGGTGTTCGATCTCCTGCTCGCCACCTACGGGGTCGGGCGCGACGGGCTGCCCGGCGTCTGGCCGACCGGGTACGACGACCCGACCCAGCCGTACACGCCGGCGTGGCAGGAGGAGATCACATCCGTGCCGGCGGGAGTCGCCGCACGCATCGGCCGGGAGTTCGCCGTCAACGCTGAGGCCAGCGGCGGCCGGTCAATGATCATCATGGGCGCTGGCACCAACCACTACTTCCACTCGGACACGATCTACCGGGCGTTCCTCGCGCTGGTCACGCTCACCGGTTGCCAGGGCCGCAACGGCGGCGGGTGGGCGCACTACGTCGGGCAGGAGAAGCTCCGCCCCGTCACCGGGCATCAGCTGTACGCGACCGCGTCGGACTGGGCGCGCCCGGCGCGCACCATGATCGGTACGGCCTTCTTCTACCTGGCGACCGACCACTGGCGCTACGACACGACCGACACCGCCTACCTGGCCTCCCCGCTGGGACAGGGCCTGTTCGCCGGCCGAACGCCGGCCGACGTCATCGCCACCTCCGCGCGGCTCGGCTGGATGCCGTCCTATCCGACCTTCGACCGCAGCAGCCTGGAACTGGCCGACGAGATCGATCAGGCCGGCAGCAACCCCGGTGAGCACGTCACCGGGGAGGTGAGCGCCGGTCGAATCAAGTTCTCCTGCGAGGACCCGGATGCCGAGGAGAACTGGCCGCGCGTCCTGACGGTATGGCGGTCGAACCTGCTGGGCTCGTCCGCGAAAGGCGACGAGTATTTCCTGCGGCACCTTCTCGGCGCCGACGACTCGCTGCGCGCGACCGAAAGCCCGCCCGAGGTGCGCCCGCAGGACGTCACGTGGCGCGACAAGGCTCCCGTCGGGAAGCTCGACCTGCTGCTGTCGCTCGATTTCCGGATGACGTCGACGACGTTGTTCTCGGATGTCGTGTTGCCGGCGGCGACCTGGTATGAGAAGTACGACTTGTCGAGCACGGACATGCATCCCTTCGTGCACGCCTTCAACGCCGCCATTCCGCCGCCGTGGCAGACCCGTACCGACTTCGACGCGTTCCACACGCTCGCGCGGCGGTTCAGTGACCTGGCCGCGGTGCATCTCGGCCGCCGCCGCGACTTGGTCGCAGTTCCTCTCGCTCACGACACCGCCGACGAGCTGGCCAACCCGCACGGGACGGTTCGTGATTGGCGCGATCCCGGCGTCGACCCGGAGCCCGGAATCAACTTCCCCAAGTTCGTCGTCGTCGACCGCGACTACGCCGCCGTCGCCGACAAGCTCGCCGCGCTGGGCCCGTTGATCGACTCGCTGGGCGGCGGGGTCAAAGGCGTTCAATTCGACATGACCAAACCGGTGGCGTACCTGGCCGCGAAGAACGGGGTCGTCCGCGGCGGTGCCGGCGACGGTCGGCCGGCGCTCGCCAGGGACACGCAGGCGTGCGAGGCGATCCTCGCAATGTCCGGCACCACGAACGGCCATCTCGCCGTCGACGGATTCCGGAACCTCGAGCGGCGCACCGGCACCAAACTGGCCGACCTCGCTGAGGAGAACGAGGGCAAGCAGATCACCTTCGCCGATACGCAAGCCCGCCCGACCCCCGTGATCACTTCGCCGGAGTGGTCGGGCAGCGAGTCCGGCGGGCGGCGCTACTCGGCGTTCACCATCAACGTCGAGCGGTCCAAGCCGTGGCACACCCTCACGGGACGCATGCACTTCTTCCTCGACCACGACTGGATGACCGAGCTCGGCGAACAGCTGCCGATCTACCGTCCGCCGCTCGACATGCACCGACTGTTCGGCGAGCCGACGATCGGCAGCACCGGCGAGCTCGGCGTCGCGGTTCGCTACCTGACGCCGCACTCGAAGTGGTCCATCCACTCCGAGTACCAGGACAACCTCTTCATGCTGTCACTGTCCCGCGGCGGTCCGACCATATGGATGAGCCCGGCGGACGCCGCGAAGATCGCAGTGACCGACAACGACTGGATCGAGGCGGTCAACCGTAACGGCGTCGTGGTCGCCCGTGCCATCGTGTCGCACCGCATGCCCGAGGGCACCGTCTACATGTACCACGCTCAAGAGCGTGTCATCGACGTTCCGATATCCGAGACCAGCGGCAAGCGTGGCGGCATCCACAATTCCGCGACCCGTTTGCTCATCAAGCCGACCCACCTCATCGGCGGATACGCGCAGCTGTCGTATGCCTTCAACTACCTCGGGCCGACCGGGAACCAGCGAGACGAGGTCACGGTGATCCGACGCCGTAGCCAGGACGTGCGCTATGAATAGCCGCCCGACCGTGACCGTTCGACCGTGCCGGTGCGGATCCGACAGAGAGTCGGGCACCGATTCGATCTGCCCGGAGGTGCAGTGACATGCGGGTCATGGCCCAGATGGCAATGGTGATGAACCTCGACAAGTGCATCGGGTGTCATACCTGCTCGGTCACCTGCAAGCAGGCGTGGACGAACCGCACCGGTGTCGAGTACGTCTGGTTCAACAACGTGGAGACCCGCCCCGGTCAGGGCTATCCGCGGACCTACGAGGATCAAGGACGCTGGCAGGGCGGGTGGCGGCTCACCCGCCGGGGGCGGCTGACCCTTCGCGCGGGCGGCCGGTTGAAGAAGCTCGCGACGATCTTTTCGAACCCGCTGCTGCCCAACATCTCCGATTACTACGAGCCGTGGACGTACGACTACGAGCGGCTACTGACCGCACCCACCCAACGGGACACGCCGGTCGCTCGCCCGAAATCGCTGCTTTCCGGGCGGGACATGAAGGTGCAGTGGTCGGCCAACTGGGACGACGACCTCGGTGGCAGCCCAGAGTTGACCGTGAATGACCCGATCCTCAAGCAGGTCAGCGAGAAGGTGCGCCTCGAATTCGAGAAGACCTTCATGTTCTACCTGCCGCGTATCTGCGAGCACTGCCTCAACCCGTCCTGCGCCGCGTCGTGCCCGTCCGGTGCGATTTACAAGCGAACAGAGGACGGCATCGTGCTCGTCGATCAGGACCGCTGCCGAGGCTGGCGAATGTGCGTCACTGGCTGTCCGTACAAAAAGGTGTACTTCAATCACCGCACGGGCAAGGCCGAGAAGTGCACCTTCTGCTATCCGCGCATCGAGGTCGGCATCCCGACCGTGTGCGCGGAGACGTGCGTCGGGCGGCTGCGCTACATCGGCGTTGTCCTGTACGACGCCGATCGCGTCCTCGATGCCGCGTCCACGCCCGACGACCAGGACCTCTACATGGCGCAGCGGTCGGTGTTTCTCGACCCGGACGATCCGGGTGTCCGCCGGGAGGCCGAACGCGCCGGGATCCCGCCTGACTGGGTGGAAGCCGCGCAACGGTCGCCGGTGTGGGCGCTGATCTCCAAATACCAGGTGGCGCTCCCGCTGCATCCGGAATATCGCACCATGCCCATGGTCTGGTACATCCCGCCGCTGTCGCCGATGGTCGACGCGCTGCGCGACTCGGGCCATGACGCCGAGGACGAACGGGCCCTTTTCGGTGCGATCGACGCGCTGCGGATCCCGGTCGAGTACCTGGCTGAACTGTTCACCGCAGGTGACCCACGGCCCGTCCGGGACGTCCTCGCACGGCTGGGTGGGATGCGCGCGTACATGCGCGACGTGAACCTCGGCGCCCCCCGCCGGCCGCAAATTGCCGAGGCAGTCGGGCTGACGGAGGACGAGATCGAGGACATGTACCGGTTGTTGGCCCTGGCCAAATACGACGAGCGGTACGTCATTCCCTCGGCGCACGGGGAGATGCACGACCGCGCGGGCGAACTGGAGGAGCTCGCCTGCTCACTCGACTACGAGAGCGGCCCGGGGATGGGCGGTTCCGGCCCGTTCGGCGAGATGTCCGGCGGCTCTCAGCCGGTCGCCGTGGAGAACTTTTATGCCCTCAAGCAGCGGCAGACCTCCGACGTGTTCGTCGATCCGGGAAATAGCCGGCGACGGGTCAACCTGCTGAACTGGGACGGCAAGGGCGCAGCAGAGGACGTCATGCCGCCGCGCGCCGCGACCGACGGCGACCGGGAGGAGCTGTGAGGCCGACCGTCGAGCTCATCCGCGGGCTGCAGGCAACCGCGCTGTGCCTGACCTATCCCGACGATGGGCTGCAGGAGATTGTCCCGCTGCTGCGCGCGACGGCGGCTGAGCTGCCCGACGACGCCGGCGCCCCGCTGTCGCGCTTCGTCGACCACCTCAGCCGCACCCCGCTGCCGTCCCTGCAGCGCGACTACGTCGACACTTTCGACTTGCGGCGCCGGTGCTGTCTGTATCTGACGTACTACTCGCACGGGGACACCCGCAAACGCGGAATGGCCCTGCTGCGGTTCACCTCCGCCTACCGGCACGCGGGCGTGACGATCCTCGACGGAGAGCTGCCCGATCATCTCGGGGTCGTCTGCGAGGCGGCTGCCCGAGTTCCGGGTGCCCTGCTGCCGCTTCTCGGCGAGCATCGCGCCGCGATCGAACTCTTGCGCATCGCCCTCGCCGACACGCGCAGTCCGTACGCCGACGTGGTCGACATCCTCCGCTACGTCCTGCCGGACCCGGCACCGGACGATCTCGAGCGTGCGCTCGAGCTGGCCCGGTCCGGGCCGCCGGCCGAGGAGGTCGGCCTGGAACCGTTCGCGCCGCCCGAGTACATGGGAGCACGACGATGATTTCACCGGATCTCAGCGCTGCGCTACCGCGGGCCGAGAGGGCGGAGGCCGTGGCATGACGACGTTCCTGTGGGTGATCGTCCCGTACGTGTCGTTGGCCGTGTTCGTCGGCGGGCACATATGGCGCTACCGCTACGACAAGTTCGGCTGGACGACGCGCTCCAGTCAGCTGTACGAGAGCCGACTGCTGCGACTCGGGAGCCCGCTGTTCCACTTCGGGATCCTGTTCGTCGTTCTCGGTCACATCGGGGGTCTGCTGATCCCCGAGTCGGCGACCGACGCCGTCGGCATCTCGGAAACCTTCTACCACGCCGTCGCGGTGTCGCTCGGCGCTATTTCCGGAGTCATGACGCTGACCGGGATCGCTATCCTCATCTATCGCCGCCGTACGACCGGCCCGGTCTTCTCGGCGACCACGAAGAACGACAAGTTCATGTACGTGCTGCTTGTCGCGACCCTGGTGGCCGGGCTTTCGAACACCGTGCTCGGCAACCTGATCGGTCACCCGCACGACTACCGGCTCTCGGTCGCGCCGTACTTCCGCTCCATCTTCTACTTCCGCCCGGCAGTCGATCTCATGACCCAGGCAGGTATCGGGTTCCAGATCCACGTCACTCTGGCGTGGATTCTGTTCGCGGTGTGGCCGTTCACCCGCCTCGTGCACTTCTTCTCCGCGCCGCTCGGCTATCTGACCCGCCCGTACATCGTCTACCGCTCCCGCGAGGCCGCGGTGGCCCGTCCGGTCCGGCGCGGCTGGGAGCCGGTCACGGCGCCCGTTGCCCCGCAGCCGCGCCGCAGGAGGGCACAGCGATGAACAAGCACGCGCTGACCGCGCTGGTTCGTGAGCAACTCGAGGCCGCTCGCCGCTCGTCGGCGGGACGCTCTGCCGTCACCGTCTACGGCGGTCACGAGAAGGCGCTGCGCCAGACGGTGATCGCGCTACGGGCGGGCACTCGGCTCGACGAGCACGAGAACCCCGGCGACGCCACCGTCCACGTCCTCGCCGGCCGGGTAACTCTGGTGAGCGGCCCCGACAGCTGGGAGGGCAGCGCCGGGGACCTGATCCTTGTCCCGCCCGCGCGGCACTCGTTGGTCGCGCTCCAGGATGCGGCGGTGCTGCTCACTGCGGTGCCGCGCGCACACACGGTCTGACCGGGCCGGGCCGACCGCTCTCAAAGGCGGGGGTGGCCCGGAGAGGCAAGAGAGGCCGGAGGGCCGCGGGGACCAAGCCCGGAAGCTCCTGTCACAGCCAGTGGCGCCGTCTCGTCTCATATTGCACAGGAGATGAGAGGAGCAGTCATGAAGGTGTTCGTAGCCGGCGCCACCGGCGCACTGGGCCGGGCGCTGGTGCCGCAGCTCGTCGCCCGCGGCCACCACGTCGTGGGAATGACGAGAACCGCTGCGAAACAGGATCTGGTCCGCAGTCTGGGCGCCCGTCCCGTTGTGGCCGACGCCCTCGACCCGGACGCGGTCGCCCGGGCGGTCGCGTCCGCCGAACCGGAGGTGATCGTCCACGAACTCACGGCGCTGTCGGGCAACTTCGACATGCGCCACATCGACCGCTTCTTCGCGGTCACCAATCGGCTGCGCACCGAGGGCACCGACCACCTGCTGGCCGCCGCTCGGGTCGTGGGCGCGCGCCGGTTCGTGGCCCAGAGCTACGCCGGCTGGCCGGCTGCTCGCACCGGCGGGCCGGTCACCGACGAGGACGCTCCCTTCGACCCCGACCCGCCGCAGCAGCTCGGGGCCATGCTGGCTGCGCTACGCCACTTGGAGGACGCGGTGACGGGAGCGGACTGGCTCGACGGCGTCGTCCTCCGCTACGGCGGGTTCTACGGGCCGGGGACCAGCCTCAGCGCCGACCCGACGGCCGCGCACACCGCTGCCATCCGCAAGCGCCAGTTCCCGGTCGTCGGGAACGGCGGCGGGATCTGGTCGTTCATCCACATCGAGGACGCCGCCGAGGCCACCGCCGTCGCTGTCGAGCGCGGCCGGCGGGGCATCTACAACGTGGTCGACGACGAGCCGGCGGCGGCGCGGGACTGGATGCCCGAACTGGCCCGCGTGCTCGGCGCCAAGCCGCCGCTGCATGTCCCGCGCTGGCTGGGCCGCCTGCTCGCCGGTGAGGCGGCGACCATCATGCTGACCGAGGTGCGGGGCGCCTCCAACGATAAGGCCAAGCGCGAGCTGGGCTGGAAACCGCGCTATGCCAGCTGGCGGCAGGGCTTCGCGCAGGGACTCGGCTGAGCCATGACCGACGAGCAGTTCGACCAGCTGCGCCCATCGGCATTCGCTCTCGCCTATCGGATGCTCGGTAGCGTCACCGAGGCCGAGGACGTGGTGCAGGAAGGGTTCCTCCGCCTGCACCGGGCGGGTGCGGCAGGGGAGCGGATCGACTCGCCGCGCGCCTACCTGTCCACGGTCGTCTCGCGGCTCGCGCTCGACCACCTCCGGTCGGCGCGGGTCCGGCGGGAGACCTACGTCGGCGACTGGCTGCCCGAGCCCCTGCTGGCGAGCCCCGACGACGATCCAGCCCGCCGGGCCGAGATGGCGGACTCGCTGTCGCTCGCCTTCCTCGTCCTCCCTGGAAAGTCTCTCGCCCGAGCAGCGCGCAGCCTTCCTGCTCCGCGACGTCTTCGACGAGCCGTACGCCAGGATCGCCGAGATCGTCGGGACCACCGAGCAGAACGCGCGCCAACTCGTCACGCGGGCCCGCCGCCACGTACAGGAGCGGCGGCCCCGCTTCGAGGCCTCCCGCAAGCAGCGCGACGAACTCGCGTCCCGCTTCTTCGCCGCGGCCGAGGACGGTGATCTCGACGCACTCGAGCAGCTGCTGGCGCAGGACGTGGTGCTGCGTGGGGACGGCGGCGGAAAGGCGCCCGCCCTGGCCCACGCCGTCCACGGTCGCGAGAAGGTCGCCCGCACCTTGATGGCGTGGATCCGTGCGGGCAGTCGGGTGGGCGGCCTCGCCTGGCGGCGCGAGGACGTCAACGGACAACCGGGTGCGCTCTTTTCCGATCCCGACGGCAATCTGATCAGCGTGATGATCCTGGAGGTCGCCGAGGGTGAGATCCAGGGCGTCAACTCGATCGTCAATCCGGACAAGCTGCGGCACCTGGGGCCGGTCGCCGACCTGAGCGAGCTGTTGCGCCAGCGGAATTGACGAAGCTATCCCCCTTGACGCCTAGCTCGGCTATGCCTAGCGTGGCGAGGTATGGCGAGCGGGTCGTTGAAGAGCAATGTCGACCTGCTCCTCATGGGGGTGCTTCGGCACGGACCTGCCCACGGGTACGCGATCATCGCGTCGCTGCGCGAGCGCAGCGACGGCGGATTCGAGCTGGCCGAGGGCACGATCTACCCGGCGCTGCACCGGCTGGAGCAGGCCGGACTGGTCGAGAGCTCGTTGCAGACGGCACAAGGACGACGTCGCCGGACCTACGCGCTCACGGCGCGCGGCCGCAAGGAATTCAGCGCCCAGCGGCGCGAATGGCAGGGCTTCGTCGCGAGCATGGAGGCGGTGATCGCGTGACGGAGTCCCCGATCGATGACTATCTCGACGAGCTGCTGCGTCGCACGCGCGCAGACGCGCGGACCACCCGACGACTGTTGGACGAGGCGAGCGACCACCTGCGCACTGCGGCGGCCGAACTCGTGGCTGCCGGCAACTCGCGCCAGGACGCCGAGCGGGAGGCGGTCCGGCGGTTCGGGCCGGTGGCGCCGATCGCGAAGGCGACCCTGCGCCGATCGATTCGCGCTTTGATTTCCGAGACCCTGCGCGCCGCACTATTCCTGGCCGGCTGCGGGCTGGTCGCCGTAGGGGTCAGCGGGATAGTCGCCCTGGCAATGAACCTCATCCTCGGCCGCGCGTTCGTCGGCGGCACGGGCGTCTTCGAGTTCTCGGGCGGGGCATCGGTCGCCGAGACCGCCGACGACGCGGTCGTCCTGCGGGTGATCGCCGGACTGGTCGGAGCCTGCCTGCTGCTCGGCTATCTCGCGGTGCGGCGACGCGTGAGCTCGCCACCGGTGCTTCCCGCTGGGCTGGTCGACGCGCTCGGCGCAGCGGCGTTCGCGGCCGGTACCGCCGTGCTGGCGCTCGCGTCGGCGAACCAAGCCGTCCGGGGCGGCGCGCCCGGCGTCGGGTTCGCGCTCAGCGGAGCGCTCGTCGCGCTCCCGGCGACGGTCTACTTCTGCATCCGCGCCGCACGCGCCCTGCTCACGGTCGGGGAATCGGGGTCGGCCGACAGCGGCCAGGTCCGCTTGTGAGGGAACGGGTGAGCGTCGAGATCCAGCGGGTGTACGACGACGGTCCCGGGGTGCGGGTGCTCGTCGCGCACCGCGGTCGAGCCACCGGTTGCGCCGGGCCTCAGCCCCAGCACAGACAAAACGGGTGTCCGGCGGGATCGGCGTACACCTGGAAGCCCGACGCCGAATCGGGGTCGTCGGCCTCCTTCAACACGCGAGCTCCCAGCGACACGACCGCCTGGTGCGCATCCCGCAGGTCGTCGACCATCAGATCGAGGTGGATCTGTTGCGGCGTGCCGTCCGGCCAGTCCGGCGCGCGATGGTCGGGCGCCAGTTGAACGCCGATGCGTGCCCGTCCCTCGGCGTCGTAGACGCTGTGCCAATCGTCCTCGGTCTCGACGCGTCCACCGAGCAGTCCTGACCAGAAACCGCTTTCGGCCGCCAGGTCGGCGGTGTCGAACACCACGATCTGTTGCTTGATACGCATAGCCGGATCGTGGCAGCAGGGTCCGACAACGCTCGGCCAACTTCCCGGGCCCGCCGACCGGGTGCCCGTAGGCGACGCCCCGCTCCCTGCCTGCGCACGCGGCCTTTTGACGGGGCGGTAGCGGGTGAAACGCGCGGTAGCGGGGTAGGGGACTAGCGAGCTCGACAGCGAGCGGCGACCCAGGGAGGACGACGCCCATGGCCGGTGCCGACGAGCAAACCCTCCCCATGCCGGACTTCGACCACCTGCCCCTCGCCACGCTGCAGCACCGCATCCGGTCGTTCGACCTGCACGCCCTGCAGCGCGTGGCCGACTACGACCGGGCTGCCGGCGTGTCCCCGCAGACGGCCGGGCCGGAGGAGAATCCGCCCTTGCAGGGCGTCCCCTGCAATCCTGCCCAGCCCCGGTCCGCCGGCTGAGGCGCTGAATCATAGGGAGTCGAACAATGACAGAACCTCGTCCGCTCGCCGTCATCACGGGAGCTTCCAGCGGTATCGGGCTGGAACTGGCCAGGCAGTTCGCAGACAACGGTTTCGACCTGCTCATCAACGCGGAGGACGACGAACTGCAGGCAGCCGCTGCCGAACTGGAGGCCACCGGTGCGTCGGTGCAGGCGGTGCAGGCGGACCTTCGCAGCTATGACGGGGTGGAGAAGCTTTACGCAGAGATTCTCGCGACCGGACGCCCGGTCGAGGCCGCAGCCCTGAACGCCGGCGTGGGGCAGGGCGGGCCGTTCGTGCAGACCGACCTCGCCGACGAGCTGTCAATAATCCAGCTCAACTGCGCGTCGACAGTGCATCTCGCCAAGCGATTGCTGAAGGACATGCAGGCGCGCAATTCCGGCAAGGTCCTGTTCACCTCCTCGATCGCATCGACCATTCCCGGTTCCTTCCAAGCCGTCTACAACGCATCCAAGTCGTTCGTACAGTCCTTCGCGGAGGCCCTGCAGAACGAACTCAAGGAAACCGAGATCACCATCACCTCACTGATGCCTGGCCCGACCGAGACGGAATTCTTCGAGCGCGCCGACATGGCCGATGACACGGCCGTCGGCACGTCGAAGAAGGACTCGCCGGCCCAAGTCGCCAGGCAGGGGTTCGAAGCGCTGATGTCCGGCCGCGCGAAGATTGTCGCGGGAAGCCTGAAGACCAAGGCGTCGGGGATCGCCAACAAGGTGACGCCCGATAAGGCCAAGGCGGCCATGCACCGGATGATGGCGAAGCCCGGAACCGGCAAGAAATGAGCTGTTCGCTCCAATTCGTCGGCAACGCGACGATGGTGCTGCGGTTCGACGGCATCACAGTGCTGACCGATCCGAATTTCCTGCACAAAGGCGAGCGCGCCTATCTCGGCTACGGGTTGACCTCCGCCCGGCTCGTCGACCCAGCGTTCGGCGTCGACCAACTGCCAAGGCTCGACGCCGTCCTGCTGTCCCATCTGCACGGCGACCACTGGGACCGCGTTGCCGAGCGTCGTATCGACCGGAGCCTGCCGATCGTCACCACGCCGAAGGCCGCCCGAACCCTCGAGCATCGCGGGTTCGCGGCGGCCGAAGGGCTGGAAACGTGGGCCAGCACGACGCTGCACTCCGGCCGGTCTAGAGTCACAATCACCTCGGTATCCGGCCGCCATGCGCCCGGCATCGCGCAGGCGTTCCTTCCCCCGGTGATGGGCAGCGTCCTCGAATACCGACCCGACGGCGGCGACGTCGAGCTGCGTGTTTACATCACCGGAGACACCCTGTTGGTGGACGAGCTGCGCCAAATTCCTCGGCGATATCCGTCGCTCGACGTCGCGGTGCTGCACCTCGGCGGCACGACCCTGCCAGGCGGTCTCGTCGTCACCATGGACGGCGACGCGGGCGCCGACCTCGTCGACTTACTGCGGCCGCGCACCGCCGTGCCGGTGCACTATGACGACTACGGCGTATTCAAGTCGCCGCTGTCGGACTTCACCGCGGCGATCACCCGGCGCGGACTGGATCGACACGTGCGCTATGTCCGACGCGGGGAGACCTTCGAGTTCTGACCGGCCTTTCCGCCCCTTCCGGTAGGGGCAGCTCAGGCCTCGGTCAGCCCGGCGGCGGTTGCGGTAATGGTTGCGGCCAGATCCCAGACCGCCTCGCGATCGTCCTTTCCCGGCGGTCCCAGAACCACGACCGGCTCGTGCGCCACCGACCAGCCCAGTCCCTTAGCGACGGCTTCGACCGCGCGGACGGCTCCGGTCGCGTCGCTGTTGCCGTGCACGTAAAGCCCGTACGGCGCTCCCGTCTTGGCGACGAGGGTCGGGTAATAGATCCCGTCGAAGAAGTGCTTGAGCGCTCCGGACATGTAACCGATGTTCACCGGCGTTCCCAGCACGAAACCGTCAGCCGCGAGGACGTCGAGAGCCGTGGCCGCCAGAGCCGGCCGAACGAGCACCCGCACCTCCTCCAGGCCCTCGGCTCGTGTGCCGTCGAGCGCGGCCTCGAGTAGTTCCTGCATCGCGGGGGACGCCGTGTGGTGCACGACGAGGACGGTGGGCATGAGTCGACCGTAGGAACTCGGCTTGCGAACGACGAGAAAGGCCCGGCCGAGACCGGCCGGGCCTTTCTGTCTGCTCAGAACTCGGTGGTTCGCCGAGCCTGTGTCGTGCGAGGTCAGGCCTGTGTCGTGCGAGGTCAGCGGGTCCGGGTGTCGTCGATACCGTCGCCGTCGACGTCGATCTGCTCCTTGCGGACGTCCTCGTTCACCTGTGCCTGGTCGGTGACGGTCTCGGTGTCGAGCCGCACCCGCTCCACCGGCACGGCCTCCTTCTGCACCACCGGGCGCTCGGCGTGCAGGGTGACCTCGTGCTCCTCCTCGGAGATTGCCGGGCCCTC
>JAICIE010000011.1 GCA_025924515.1 Jatrophihabitans sp.
CCAGGTAGTTGACGTGTGGGAGTCCAGACAGGCGTACGAAACGTTCGAGGCGGAACGGCTCATGCCGGCGATGCAGAGGGTCGCGAGCGAGCACGGGATGTCCGCCCCTTCGCCGGAGGAGGTCGGTGCCCCCAGCATCACCGATGTCCACGCCGTCATCCGGGGGCGTTGAGTCCGTACCCGGCTGGGGGTGATCCTCGGCCCGACTGTCTCGGCTGCGATGGCTGGCGTCGGCATACGGCCCCTGATCGTCGAATCCGTCACGCGCAGTTCTTAGGGCGAGACCCGCGGAAGGTGCACGCTTGCCTCACCGCAGCCACCAGGCCGAGGTCAACGCGGAGGAGTTCGCAGCGAGCCACCGGGGGACACCTGAGGACGACATGGCCGCGACCGTCCGGGGTCGAGGACAGGGCGCCTGATCATGGCCGACAAGAGGTCGGCCTCAGGGCGGACGAGCAGCGCAGCGTGAAAGGCAAGGAGCACGAGGACAACGACACCGAGGGTCACTTGGCGGTCCTTCGCGGCAAGACCCTTCGCACGGCACGACGAGGACGACACCGCGGGCCCGGGCTCAGCCTGAGGGTCTGACCCCACCGACGACAAACTGGGTCGCGGCGCGCAAGCGTCGCGGCCCGCCTCGTCTTCATGGGCGAACCGGCCAGACCCGCTCGTTGGTTCGAGTTCGAAGCACATAACCGAATGTGACCCGCAAGCGGCGCGCCGGCCGCGGTCCCAAGATCGCTGAGAACCCGCCCGACGCCACGCGCCGGGGGCTCGCGGACAGTGTGCGCCGTGAGGTAATCAGTGACAACGCAGCGGATCGGATCAATCGCGTCGGCGAGCGAACAGCACGGCTCAGTCCCTGAGCCCTTCTTCGAGATAGCTCCTCACGTCGTCCGTTAGAGGGAAATGAATTCGGTCCGTTCTTCTGGGGAACCACGCGCGAACCAGCAAGCGTCGCGCGTCAACTCGCCAATCACATCCGCGGGTACGGGATTGAAAGGTTCTGCACCTCGCCTCGGATCGCAGACGTTTATTCCAAACGTCGAGCGGACTGATGATGCGCATTGAAGGCAATGGCGGCGATGATCTACCTTATGAGATGCTGCCTTGAAATGCTTGATTGCCGCTTCGTCACAACGAGCATGCGCCCGGCACGCTGAGCAACGAACGGCAAACAGCCGCGATATTTGACAGAGCGCCGGCTCGGCCACGATCTCTGTCGCCAGTCGCGGAGGCTAGCCTGGACACGATGGTTGGAATAGGACGACGCTGCAGGCTTGTTGGTGCGATGGCGCTAGTGGGAGCTCCCCTGCTGGCAGGCTGCGCCTCTCTCCCTGGGAATGCCCACAAGGTCGCTCCCGACACTTCCCGTCGCGCAGCCAGGGTTGGTCAACGCGCCTCGAGAGAGGGCTCCACCGCATGGCGCACGGCCGTCGCTCCGCGGCCTACGGTCCAGACCTCGACCCCCAACCGCGAGCGAAGCCGCTCGGGGGCCGCCTTGATCCGCCGCGGTTGTCATCCCGGTGACCCCCGAGCCGGCGTCAACACGCCGCTACGGCTGATTGTCAAGGCTCCCTGCGTGACCGTGCACGGCGTCGTCGGTTGCATCTTCGTCGACCACGGCGACGGTGACACGCATCTCGCGCTGTCGCTCGACTCCGGACAGTCCCGGTATCTTACTCCCGGCAACCGGGTCTGGACCTGCGATGAGGACAAGAGACCACGAATGGTCATCGAAGTCATCCCGCAACACTGCACGGTCCGACCGGACAACTGCGCGGATCGAGGTCACTTCCGCAGCCCGCGTATCCCGCCAGCGGGATCCCACGTGTACATCACCGGCGCCTGGGTGCTCGACACTTCGACCAAGCACGGTGCCACCCTTTGGTCGGAAATTCATCCAGCATTCCGCATCGTCGTCGACAGAAGGAGCCGCCCCGGCCCGCCGGACTGAACCGGGAATGGGGTGCGGTCACTGCAACCTCGATGTAAGCGACCGTGGTACGGAGGCTGCAAAGGAGGGTTGCACCCACACAAGCGACCGGCCAGACGGCCGCGAACACGACGAAGACCCAGGACATTTTAGAAGCACTGAGCCGCATTTCGGCTTCTTTTCGCCACGTTCGTTCGGCGCGACGCGTCGGCGCGACGCAGCCGAACCTACGAGACAAGGTGGGCCGAACAATCACACGGTCCTTGCACTCTTGCGACACCGCGACATTGTCAGCCATGTACTGGACGCGTCTTATCCCACGGCTGGGCCGAAGATGCTGAGGATCTCGGCAGGCTCGTGACCGGTGCAGCCGAACCAGTGCGGCACCTTCGTGTCGAACGAAGCGACCTGCGTACGGGGGTGGCGCGTGGCCGAGCGTCAACGCGGCCAATCACGACTCGGGATGGACCTCCGCCGCCGGCCTGATCGCGTTCTGGCAGCGTTCCTTCAAGCGGGACGTCGAGGCAGTGCCCCCGCCTGTGGGCGCTGGTCTCGATCGACGGTCACAAGTCGAGCCGGTCGCGGCTGGCTCGGAGGAAGATAACGAGTCCTGCGCCCGTCGCGAGCACCCAGACGGCTGACGTGCCTGCCGAATAGCGGTCGGAGACGAGAGGAAGGATGGGAAGCCACCGAGCGAGCGGATCAAACGCGCTGAAGCCGACGATTACCAAAGCGAGTGTCGGGCCGACGAGTTCGCCGGGGGTGGGGTACGAGCGGCGAACGCATGCGGTGGCGGCCACCGCTACGGCGAGAACGCCGAGGATCTGCAGCTGCAGCCGCCAAAACGGCGCTCCAGACTGACCAATCCGTGCGAGGACGACCGCGAGCGCGCTGAGCGCGACGGGCAATCCGATCATGCTGCCGCGAAGGAGATTGCGGACCTTCAAGCTGCACGGGGCCGCATCGACGGCCGCGGCTGCTGGCTCGTCGAGTGACCAGGCGGACCCGGCAGCGAGGAGCGCGAGTCCGGCACCGGCGAGCCGGGTCGCCGGTGAGGTGCTCGGGACAGCAGCGCCGACACCGAGCAGAGTCGCGCCGCCTCCCGTCAGGAAAAGTACCGGCGGCCAGGGGACCCCTCGAAGCAGCGCGGCCCTGCCTCTCATCGCGCCGCGGCCGCTGTCCGGGTGCCGTCTGGGTGCACGGTCACGGTGCGACGGAGGCCGCCGGTCACCGCCAGTCCGTAGGCGAGGAGCCCGACGATGACGAACAGAGCGCCGACCCGCAGCAGCCGGGTTCGGGTGCCTCCGGTCGCCCCGTGAAGCAGCGCAGCGATGGTGGCGAGCCCGCACAGTGCCACCAGCCAGAGCAGATACCACCACGGGGAGCCGGTCCAACTGTCCAGGGACCGGTAACCCTTTCCGGACGTGAGGAAGACCGTGAACGGCGTGCTGAGCCGCAGCCCCGTCGCGAGCAGCCCGCCGGTGCTGTTAAGCGCAACCGCGAATCCCGCCGTCACCCAGCCGGTGACGCCGGCGACAAGCAGCACGGCGCCCCCGCGAATGCGTAGCCAGCGACCGGCCGCGACCCCTAGCAGCGGAGCTCCCAGGCATGCCAGGACGGATTCGCCGGCCAGGATGGCGAACCGGTCACCGAGGCCGAAGGTGCCGAACATCCACGGCTGCGGCGGCCACCGGTGGATGGCGATGAGCTTGACGGCCAGCCAGAGGACGCCCGCCGCAGCCGGCACGACGCAGGCGAGGCAGAGGGCGCCGGTCCGGGTGGTCGCCGCGGTCGGGACCGCGTGGAGGGCCTCCGCGGACCGTCGGGTGGAGCGGGTCAGTTGGTACGCCACCACCATCGACACCACGCCGACCAGCAGCGCGGGAAAGAAGCCGTCTCCGCCGAGGACGTCGGAGTTCGCGTCGTTAGCAGCCGTGACTGTGGGAATGACGCACGTCGCCACGCCGGCGAGGAATAGCGGGTGGCGCGCGAACCGCCTTGCCTCGACCCCTGCGAGGACGCGCAACGTCGACCCGGGTGCGGGAACCCGCGGCCGCGTCGCCACGGCTGTCATGCCGGCACCTCGATGGAGTCGCTGGTCGTAGCGCCGCGTAGCAGGAGATAGGCGTCCTCGAGAGTCGGGTCGACGACCTCGGCCGCGGAAGGTGCCGCCTTGCCCACGTTGCGATAGCGACCCGACCCCGTCCGCCACGACGCCTGTGCTGCCGGGTCGGGTGCGTCGGCCAACCACACCCGCCCGGTTGCGGCGGCGACGAGTTGCGCGACCCGTCCGTCAAATTGGACATGCCCGCCGGACAGGACGATGACGCGGTCGCACAGCGCCGCGACGTCTTCGGTCTGATGCGTCGCCAGAACGAGAGTCGCGGCTCGTGCGGTCTCGGCCAAAACTCTGCGCAGCGCGACCCGCTGCTCCGGGTCGAGGCCGGTCGTGGGCTCGTCGAGGACGAGTAGGTCCGGCGCGCCGAGCAGCGCCTGTGCCAACGCGACGCGCCGGCGCTGACCGCCGGAGAGGGTGCTGATCCGTTTGGTGGCGAGCGTCGCAAGATCGACCTGTTCGAGCACGCGGCGTACCTCCGCGTGCCGAGCCGGCGCGCTGCCCCACTCCTTGAGCACCGCCATGTAATCGACGAAACGGAAGGCGCTGAAGCCGCGGGGAAAACCGAGCTCCTGCGGTAGGTAACCGAGTCGACGGCGCACCGCGGTGCGGTCCTGCGGCGTCGCCAGGTCGTGGTCCAGCAGACGCACGACGCCTTCGTCGGCGGCGAGGACGGTCGCGAGGATGCGCAGGAGTGTCGTCTTCCCGGCGCCGTTGGGTCCCAACAGGCCGGTGATGCCCGGCGTCAGCGCCAGGTCCACGCCGTCCAGCGCGGCCGTGCCCCCGAACCGTTTGCCGACACCGATCAGTTCTACCGTGGGTCGGATCATGACAGTCTCCTTCGGACGCCGACATGGCGGATGCGCAGGACAAGGGCGACCAAGCCGCCCACCAGGAGAACCAGGTAAACAATCACTCCGCTGCCGGTGAGAAGCTCCACCGGTGAACCGCGGTCGGCCGTGACGGCGACAGTGATCACCCAACCCAGCGCGACCGCGATCGCCGGCCGGGCCGGGTCGATCCAGGTGGAGGCGGCCAGCAGCACGGCGGTGAAGCCGGCGGCCGGCAGCAGCCACCGAGGCGACACCCCCGTCGGCAGGAACAAGCCGGCGGCGGCGACCAACGGCAGCGACACGACCAGCACCGCAGCGGTGCGCAGCAGCACCAAGCGCAGCTTTGGATATGGCGTCGCCGCTTCCTGTTCGAGCGCCGGATCCACCTCGACGCTGTAAGCGACGGCCACCCCGGCGACCGGGATCAGCGGGGCCACGATCAGGAACAAGGTCACCCCGGCGGCCCGGGCGTCGGCGAGGCTCGCCGCGGCCGCGAACAACACGACAAGTGCGACAACGCTCAGCCACGCCCCGCGCAGTGCCGGCGCGCCCGCTGCCAGCATCGCGTCCGGAGCCGAGAGCCCGCCGGCGGCAAGCAGCCGCTCCGTGCGAGACGGACGCGGGACCTCCACCGCATCCCGGATCGCCGACCAGGTGCGCTCGAAGTCGGGCAGATCCGACCCCGGGTCACTGACGGCGGCCCGGCCCACCCGGTCGCGACAAAGGGCGCACCCGACGACATGCTGTTCGACGGACGCGGCGAAGACCGGCCCGATGCGTCCCTCGACCCAGCCCACCAGCAGGGCTTCGTCGACGTGCCAGCGTGTGGTCACGATCGTCCCTCCGCGAGGCTCTGCCGCAGCCTCACCTTCGCTCGGTGGAGGCGCGTCTTGACCGTGTTCTGCGGAATGTGCAACAGTTTCGCCGCCTCGCTCGTCGTGAGCCCGTCCAACACCGTGGCCTGCAGAACCGCCCGCATCTCCGGTGACAGCCGACCCACCGCGGGCCCCAACTCGCCGTATTCGATGTCGAGAAGCACCTGTTCCTCGACATCCGGCCCGAGCGGGCCACGCTCCGGTAGGTCTGCGAAGACCACGACGTCCCGGCGCCGGCGCAACCGGCTCACCAGCCGCCGCACCGCGATACCCCACAGCCAGGCACCGACGTCCCCGTCACCGCGAAAGGCGCCCGAGTGCTTCCATACCGCCACGAACGTGTCCTGAAGGACATCTGCCACGACCTCGGCATCGTTGCACCGCCGCGCCAGCCGCACCGCCAGCCACGGCGCATGCCGGTCGTAGAGCACTCGCATCGCGGACAGGTCACCCGCGCCCATGACGCGAAGCAGCTCCGCGTCCTCGCGAGTGTCCACCACCGTCACGCCATCACTGTCGCCCTCTTGTGGCGAAAAGGTTCCGGCAGTTACCGCAACAAATGGAGGACGACCTCGACCCGACCTCCGTGCCGCTCGAAGGTCACCTGCCCGCGCACGTTCTCGTAACGGCCAGTACCACCGGTGATGGCCTCGGGGCCGTTACCGTGCTGAACCGGCAGCGCCGCGTTCTGCGTCGTGATCTGCCCGCCCCACAGCGTCACCGTCACGAGATGGAGCCCGCCCGGTCCTCCTTTGCCGACGCGGGTGGCCAGTGAGTAGCCGTCGACCGTCCCCACGACATGACCGGACAGACCTCGCAGTGTGGAGTTGAACGCCAGGTAGTCACCGAGGCTGGGTCCCTTCCTGTTGACGTCCACCAAGGTCTGCTTGGACGGTCCACCCTTTATCAGCCGGATTGTCTGCCCGGTCGTGATGCCCGGACGAGCGGTCGCCGCGACCGCGGCCGCGCCCCCAACCCGACCCCGACGATGGCGGCGCAAATGATGATCGCGGTCCGACGCATTTGGGCTCTCCCCACCTGCGGGCCGCCAGCACCGCACCGATTCCATCGCCGGTGGCGGCGGCGTGCAGCGAAGCGCGCGTCGATGCGTAGGACCGATCGTCCGATCCTGATCGCCCGCGACGCGGGCCTGGCGCGCTGCACCGTGGAGCGCCGTGACCGGTCGATCAAGTGAACATGCTACTTTGCCGCTCACATCTCCAGACGAGGAGAAGCGCGGCGGTGTCCGACGAACTGGCGGGGCGAATCGCGGTTGTCACGGGCGGCGCGCGCGGACTAGGGCTATCGATGGCGCGGGCGATCGCCGGCCAAGGAGCAGCGATCGCCTTGTTCGACGTCCTCGATGACGTGACGGCGAGCGCGGCCTCGCTCGGGGGCGACCTCGGTGTCGACAGCGAGGGATTCCTGGTCGACGTGACCTCCGATACTGACGTCGTGAGCGGGTTCCGACGGGTGCGTGAACGGCTCGGAACACCATCCATTCTGATCAATGCCGCGGGAATCACGGTGTGGAGTGACACCATCGACACGGACTTGGCGACCTGGCAGCGCGTTATTGACGTCAATCTGACCGGGACATTTCTAACCTGCCGCGAGTTCGGTCGGGCGTGCCGGGACGCGAAACAACACGGTGACATCGTCAACGTTTCGTCGATGTCGGGTCGGGTCGTAAACGTTCCACAGCACCAGGCCTCGTACCACGCCTCGAAGGCCGGCGTCGACATGCTCACCAAGGCTTTGGCCGTCGAGTGGGCGGACGTCGACATCCGGGTCAATGCGATCGCGCCGGGCTACGTACTCTCGGACATGACGCGACAGTTCACTGAATCCGAGCCTGTGCTCGCTGAACGCTGGCGGTCGATGATTCCACTCGGGCGGATGGCCGAGCCCGCCGACCTCGACGCGCTGGTCGTATTCCTGTGCTCCCCCGGTTCGGCGTACTTGACGGGGCAGTCCATCGTCATCGACGGCGCGTACACGGCGATCTGAGTCGGTGGGCCTTTTCTTCGCCGTCGATCTCGGCGCTACGAGCGGCCGGGTCAGTGCCGGGAAGGTGACGCGTGGGCACATCGATGTACGGGAGATGCACCGATTTCCGAACATGCCTGCTGAGAAGGACGGCGCCTGGTACTGGGACGTCGACAGGTTGTGGTCGGAGACCGTCACCGGCCTGATGTCGGGACTGCGCTTCGGGAGCGCCACCGGGCAGCAACCGGCCGGCGTAGCCGCGGATTCCTGGGGCGTCGACGTGGCCGCAGTGAGCTCCGACGGTGCGCTGGTGCTGCCCCCGCGCTCCTATCGGTCCGCCTCATCGGCTACTCGCGATGCGGTAGTCCGCCGGATTTCTGCTAGGGAGTTATTCCGCCGCGCCGGGGTACAACCAATGCCTATCAACACGATTTTTCAGCTCACCGACCTGCTGCCGCGCGCAGCATTGACGAACGACACGACGTTGCTGCTCATGGCTGACCTGTGGACGTTCTGGCTCTCTGGGGACGGCGCCGCGGAACGCACGCTTGCATCAACCACGGGTCTGATGTCCGCGGCTGCTGCCGGGTGGGACCCGGACCTGCTCGTGATCGCCGGAGTCGATCGCTCCCTGATGCCCCGGATTCTCGATTCGGCGACGTCGGCGGGCACGACCTGCCGACAGCTCAATTCTGTATTGGGGGCATCGCTACCGGTATTTCGCGTGGGAGCTCACGACACTGCCTCGGCCGTCGCGGCGCTTCCACTCGAGAACAGCGAAGCTTTCATCTCGTGCGGTACGTGGGCGTTGGTCGGCGTGGAGCACGATGAGCCCGTCCTCGGCGAAGCCGCCTTTGCTTGGGGGTTCACCAATGAAGCCGGGGTCGAGGGCCGCACCCTGGTGATGCGCAATCTGACCGGACTGTGGCTGATCGAACAATGCCTGAAGGGCTGGGAACGGCCAGGTGCGCTCCCTGACTTGCTCGCTGCTGCGACAGCGTGGAAGGGAACCGACTCGTTCATCGACGTTGGCGACCCGGAGCTGGTCAACAGTCCGGATGTCCCCGCATACATCCGTCGGCGCTGCGCCGCGACCGGCCAGCCCGAGCCGGTTGATCCGGTTCACCTCGTGCGATGCATCCTCGTCAGCCTCGCGCTCGCCTTCCGCAATACGATTCGGCAAGCCTCCGCGTTGACCGGCCGGAAGGTGGGGGCGGTGCGTATTGTCGGCGGTGGTAGCCGCAACGATCTGCTCTGCCGACTGACTGCCGACGCCTGCGGGGTTGAGGTGTTGGCCGGCCCGGCCGAGGCGACGACCTTGGGCAACGTCGGTGTCCAGGCGATCGCGGCCGGGGTCATCGACTCACTGGCCGAACTTCGGACGCTGGTCATGGGCTTCGCGCCGCCTGTTCGGTATGAGCCGGGGGAGAGCGTCGCGTCGTGGGACGGGGGCGATGCGGTTCTCGGCACCGGCTGAGCGATACCGTGGCCCCGCCCTTCTGCGGTTACGACCACACGGGAGCTAGCCTGATGACCGAACTCCAACGGCTGACCGATCTCTCACGCGAGTTGGGACGGCCGGAGCGCGAGCTGGTCATTCTCGCTGAAGGCAACACGTCCCTTCGGACGTCCGCGGACCACATGCTGGTCAAGGCCAGCGGCGCCGCCCTCGGATCAGCGCAAGCCGAGGACTTCGTCGAGGTCCCGCTGGGCGACATGATGGACCTGCTTGACAACCCGAGCTCCGACGACGCCACCGTCGACGCGGCGTTTCAGCGGCTGAGCGGAACGAGGGGACGCCGGCCTTCCGTCGAGTCGATGGTGCACGCTGTCTGCCAGGTCGATGCCGGTGCCACAGTCGTGGGCCACACCCATCCTCTGGCAATCAACGGATTGCTGTGCTCACGGAACGCCTCGGTGTTGGCGTCCACAGTCGTGTACCCGGAGCAGATCGTGGTGCTCGGCAGGAAACCTGTGTTCGTGCCGTACACCGATCCCGGGCTCGCGCTTGCCAGGGAGGTCCGCCGCCGCCTGCTGGAACATCTGGCCGAGGATGGTGTCGCGCCGAAAATCATTTACCTGGCCAACCACGGCATCTTCGCGCTGGGGACGTCACCGGGGGAGGTTCTGCGTATTACCGAAATGGCGGTGAAGGTCAGCCGGATCATGGAGGTCGGACTGGCCGTCGGTGGCCTGGCGCCGTTGGATGCAGAAGCCAGAGAACGGATCGACACCCGCACGGACGAACAGTACCGGCGCGCGGCCCTGGACGCGCGCGGATGACCGCCCGCCTCGATGGCCGTGTTGCGGTGGTCACCGGTGGAAGCGCGGGGATCGGGCTCGCGATCGCCACGCGGCTATCGGAACTTGGGTGTCGCGTCGTCATCAGCGCACGGTCGACCGAGCGATCGCGAAGGGCGGCTGCCGGGCTGCCCGGCCCCGCAGAAGCGGTCACCGCCGATGTCACCGATCCGCGGGCGGCCGACTCGGTCATGCGTGTGGCGCAGGACCGGTTCGGTCCAGTGGACATCGTCGTCGCCAATGCCGGCATCTACCTCGCCGGCGACGTCTGGACCAACGACCCCGACGACATCGAGAGGCTGATTGCGACCAACGTAGGAGGGGCGGTGCGGACGGTGCGCGCCGCGCTTCCCGGCATGGTCGCCCGCGGCACGGGCGACGTTCTGATCACCGGTTCGGTCTCCGGCACCCAGGTCATTTCGTGGGAGCCGGTCTATTCGGCGTCGAAACACGCCCTGCACGCATTCGCGCACGGGGTTCGGCGCCAACTGGTGGGTACGGGGGTTCGGCTGGGTGTCATCGGTCCGGGCGTCGTTCTGAATGGCCTCTGGGCCGTGTCCGAGGAAACCGAGATCGCTGAGCGAGTGTCCGCCGGGACCGGGATCCGGTCTGAGGACGTCGCGGAGGCTGCCGAGTTCATGTTGACCCGGCCACGGCATGTCACCGTACGAGACCTCGTGCTCCTCCCCACCAACCAGGAGATCTGAGCGGTGCCCGGTCATGACAGCAGTGTCGCATCCAATTTGCAGACCGGCTGGGGTGCGTAGAAGGCGACGACTGCGAGGCCAATGCCCTGGAAACCATCAGGACCATGGAGATCGGCTCGCGCCGCGGCATTTCCTCCGACACGCCATGCGGTCGGTCGGGCACCCGATGTCGACGGCACCGCCGAGCTATCCGCGCGCGGACGGCGCTGCGGCGCCGCGGCGAGGCGGCGCAGTTGTCAAGGGGCCGCGTGTGCTGGCTTGCAGCACGGCGAGCAGCGCCAACGCAGCGAGGGCGCCGATACCCTCCGCCAGCACGCTCAACGTCTTTTCGGGATACCAGCCCGGGTCGTACATGTTCGGGACCGGCCCGAAGGAACCCACATTGACGTACGCATACACGACCACCGCCGCGGTGCCTGCCGCGGCCACCAAGAAAGCGAACGCGGCGGTGTAGCGGCGCGGACGTAGCAGTACGGCCGCCGCGGCGATCGCTGCCACCGTCGCCTCGGCGCGGAACAGGTCGCCTTGATTGAGGACGCTGGACTTGATCCCCGCATACGCCGACGCCAGGTCGAAGTGGACGTAGGCATCGATCGCCAGTCCGGCGGCGGCGATCAGTGCCAAACCCAGCCGAACCGGTGAGCGGTTGCCCATCTTGGTAGCCATGCTGTTACCTCCGAGTCGCGTCGTCGCAGGCGCCTGCCGCGAACAGGCTGAAGCTGTCGACACTTGACACGAAATACCGGTCGCGCGGGTTCACCGCGTCGTCGGGTTGCATCAGAAGGGTCCGTTCGCCCGCCGCGGCGGCGACAGGAACAACGCGCCCGTTGCCCCAGGACGACCGGGTCCCGACAATGAGGACGTCGAGAGGGTCGATCTGTGTCGGTGTCGTGGAACGCGCGTTCTTACCGGCTGCGCGCGCGGGTAAGACCAGCAGGGCGCGGCGACACCAATTTGACATGGCGCAGCACCGTAGGTCGCTCGGCATCGCGGGGTGCCTTGGCCGTGGCTCGCCGGTCGACGTGACCACGTGGCGCCGGTGCCGGCTGCTCGAGGCCGGCTTCGAATACACAGTGGCCGACCGCCTTGCCGCGAGCCGGTCCGTGGACCTGCACGCGCTGCTCGAGTTGATCGACCGTGGCTGCCCGCCGGCGCTTGCGGCGAGGATTTTGGCGCCCAGCGACGACGCTGAGGCGTGGGCGTGACGATCCTCGGTCCGGTGTCGACCGGCACGTCGGGGACCGCGGCGCAGGCGCCGACCGACTGGGTGCGTGCCCTGAGTGTGCCGGGACCGGAGAAAGAGGCGGCGCTGTTTCGGCTGCACGAGTTGCTGGTTCACGCCGCCCGGCGTCAGGTCGCGCGGATGCGAGAACAGCTCCGCGGGACGGCAGATGCGGACGACATCGCGAATCAGGCCGCAGACGACGCGATGGTCGCCATTCTCGGCAAGCTGCACACCTTCGAGGGACGGAGCCGATTCACCACCTGGGCGTACAAGTTCGCGATCATGAACGCGGCCGTCCAGGTGCGCCGGCAGGCGTGGCGGGGTTGCGACGTCCCGCTCGACGACCCCGACCTCATCGTCGAACGCGCGCCGACGCCCGAGGCCTACGCGCAGGGACGCGACCTCGCCACCGCGCTCGCCACCGCCATCGCGGCGACTTTGACGCCGCATCAGCGCCGGATCGTTGTCGCGCTTCTCATCGATGAGGTGCCGGTAGACGTGCTGGCCGAGCGCCTCGGGACCTCGCGAAATGCCGTGTACAAGACGCTGCACGATGCCCGCGTCGCCCTCCGTGCTGATCTTCGCGCCGCCGGCTACCTACCCACTCCATCCGAGTCGCCATGACCGAGCGCCGCCTCACCCCAGAGATCATCCGCCGGTTCACCGTGGACGGCGAACCGTGGCTGTCCTGCGACGACTGCTTCGCGCGGGTCGACGAGTACGTCGACCGGATGCTCGCCGACCCGGACTACGACTCGCCGGCCATGTCTGCGCACCTACGCGGCTGCGGCGCGTGCGCCGAGGAAATGGCCACGCTGCTCGACCTTGCCGCGCGGGATGCCGGTGTCGACCCGCAGCCGGTACTGCCGCGCCTCGGTCGGTGGTGTCAGGGTTGAACCGGCTGCCCCCTTGCTTCGTCTTCGGTACAGCCGGTAACTACTAGCGGCCGACGCGACAGGGCAGGGCGATGCGAGAAGTTCGTGAAGAGGCACTGGCCTTCTGGCTGCGCGAGCCCGGCGTCGGGGAGATCAGGAAGGTAGCCGTTCCGGAGCCAGGCGTTGGCGAGGTCTTCGTTCGGACGCTGTGGTCGGGGATCAGCCGCGGTACCGAAACCCTGGTGTTCCGAGGCGGCGTACCTGTCAGCGAGTACCAGATGATGCGCGCCCCCTTCCAGGAGGGTGATTTCCCCGCTCCGGTCAAATACGGATATCTGAGCGTCGGCCTCGTTGAGGACGGGCCGCCCGTCCTGGCCGGCCGTACGGTCTTCTGCCTTTATCCGCATCAGACCGCGTATGTCGTTCCGTCGAATGCGGTCGCCGTCGTCCCGGAGGGAGTGCCTCCCGCGCGCGCGGTGCTTGCCGGGACGGTGGAAACCGCGGTCAATGCGCTTTGGGACGCCGCGCCGCTCGTCGGCGATCGGATCGCCGTCGTCGGAGCCGGCATGGTGGGTTGCTGCGTCGCGCGACTGCTCGCCGGAATACCCGGCGTCCACGTCACCCTCGTCGACGTCGACTGCGAACGCGCCGAGACCGCCGCCGCGCTCGGCGTCGAATTCGCCACCCCGGGCACCGCGACGGGGGATCGCGACCTCGTCCTACACGCCAGCGCAACGTCCGCGGGGCTACAGCTCGCGCTCGACCTGCTTGCGGACGAGGCAACAGTGATCGAACTGAGTTGGTACGGCGACGCGCGGGTCACCCTGCCGCTCGGCGGCTCCTTCCATTCCCGCCGGTTGGCGCTGCGGGCCAGCCGAGTCGGCCCGGTCTCGCCGGCTCGCCGCGGTCGACGCAGCAGGGCGGATCGGCTTGCCCTCGCGCTCAGGCTCCTGCGCGACCCCGTCTTCGACGCGCTGCTGACCGGGTCAGCTCCCTTCGCCGACCTCCCTGGCGTGATGGCCCGGCTGACGTCCGGAGAGCTGCCCGCCCTTTGTCACACGATCAATTACCAGGGCGGGTGAGCACACTGTTCACTGTCACGGTCCGCGACCACCTGATGGTCGCCCACAGCCTGCGCGGGGACGTGTTCGGCCCGGCGCAGCGGTTGCACGGCGCAACGTATGTGATCGATGCGTCCTTCCGCGCCGAACAGCTCGATCAGGACAACCTGGTCGTAGATATTGGCCGAGCCGCCGACCAGTTGCATGCGGTGATCGCCGAGTTGACCTACCGAAACCTGGACGAGGACCCGGAGTTCGAAGGGGTCAACACCACCACCGAGTTCTTGGCGCGCATCGTGGCAGACCGGCTCGCCGACCGCGTGCGCTCCGGGGCGCTTGCCGAGAGTGGGCGCGGGCTCAGCTCAATCGCGATCACACTGCACGAGTCGCACGTCGCGTCGGCCGGGTACGAGAGGCGGCTGTGACGCGGTGACCGGAACCGGCACGGTGCACATGATCGTCCCCGACGCCATCGACGACCCCGTCCGGCCGAGTGGCGGCAACCGGTACGACCGCCGGATCTGCGCGGGACTGGCCGAGACCGGATGGCAGGTCCGCCTGCACCCGGTGCCGGATGCGTGGCCGCAGCTGGGCGCCGCCGGACTGCAGGCGACGGCGAGCACCATCGCAAACCTCCCAGACCGCGCATTGGTGCTGGTCGACGGCCTGATCGCCTCGGCCGCAGCGAACGCGATGGTGCCGGCGGCCGGTCGGCTTTCGATCGTGGTGCTCCTTCACATGTCGCTGGGCGACGACCGGGCCACGCGCGCCGCGGAGGGCGCCGTGCTCGGTTCGGCTGCCGCGGTGATCGCCACGAGCGGTTGGGCACGGCAGCGACTGCTGGCCCGGTACCCGCTGCCCGACCATGCGGTTCACGTCGCGGAACCGGGCGTCGACCGCGCGCCCCGCGCCGTCGGCACCGCGGACGGCAGCAGGCTTCTCTGCGTGGGCGCGGTGACGCCGCAGAAGGGCCACGACCTGCTGCTCGCCGCGCTCGCTGCGCTGGCCGACCACCCCTGGCGGTGCGAATGGGTCGGCCCGCTGGACCGGGATCTCGCGTACGTCGCCCGGCTGCGGCACAACCTCAAGGCTCCCAGCCTCGCCGGGCGGGTCCGCCTGACCGGTCCGCTCACCGGGACGGCGCTGAAGGAGGCGTACCGGTCGGCTGACGTCCTCGTGCACCCTAGCCGCAGCGAGACCTACGGCATGGTGGTCACGGAGGCACTGGCCCACGGTCTGCCGGTGATCGCCGCGGCCGCCGGTGGGCTTCCCGACGCGCTCGGCCGCACGCCCGACGGGACCCGACCGGGGATCCTCGTGCCGCCGGGCGACGCTTCGCAGCTCACTGCGGCGCTCCGCGCCTGGTTGACGAGCGCCGACCTGCGACAGCGCGTGCGCCTGGCGGCGCTGGCGCGCCGGTCGACGCTGCCCAGCTGGTCGACGACGACCGCGAAGGTCGCTCGGGTACTGACGGCGGCCGCGGCATGAACCGCTCCGGCGGAAGCGCTGCGGACGTCCGCGGGAGCACCGCATGACCGCCGTGCGGGTCAGCCCGGCCTGGCTCGCGCTGCGCGAGCCGGCCGACGCCGCCGCCCGCGCGCCCGACCTCGTCACCGAGCTGTGCCTGCCCGCACGGCGTCCGGTCGTGGTGCACGACCTCGCATGCGGCACCGGCTCCATGATGCGCTGGCTGGCCCCCCGGCTGCCCGGCCCCCAACACTGGGTGTGTTACGACCTGGACGCCGAGCTTTTGACCGCGGCGGCGAAGGACGACGGCCACCGCGCCGCCGACGGCTCGCCGGTGACCGTGAGCGTCCGTCATCGAGACGTCACCCGCCTGCCGCCGGGCGACTGCGCCGGAGCGACGCTCATCACCGCCTCCGCGGTGCTGGACCTCTTGACGGTCGACGACCTCGCTCGGTTGGTGGCAACCTGCGTCGCCGCGGGGTGCCCGGTCCTACTGACCCTGTCGGTGACCGGCCGGGTCGAGCTCTGGCCACCGCACCCACTCGATGGCGTGATCGGTGCCGCCTTCAACGCCCATCAGCGGCGCATCACAAAAGGCCGGAGGCTGCTCGGCCCCGACGCGGCCCGCGCCGCCGTCCACGCTTTTCGCAGTGCGGGTTTCGACGTGGCGACTCGCGCCACGCCGTGGCTGCTCGGATCGGAGTCGGCTGCACTCGCTGCGACATGGTTCGCCGGTTGGCTCGGTGCAGCCAGTGAGCAGCGCCCGGAGCTGACGATGAACGCAGGCGGATACGGATCGTGGCGTCTGGGAAACGCGGCCGACGGCCGGCTGCGTGTCCGTGTGGGCCACCTTGACCTGCTCGCTCGGCCGATGGCGGCGGGAGCTGCCCCGTGAACTCGACGGACATCTGGGGCGTATCCGAGGAAGACGGAGTGGCAGCACGGGCGCTCGAACAGCGCGCCGTCGAGGAGGTGGCGGACCGGTGAGTCGCACGGCGTGGGGTTGCGTGCGCCTGGGCGGCGCCGTCGCGGTGCTCGGGATCATCCTGTTGCGGCTGGGGACCGGGCCGTTCGTTCGGGGTCTCGAGTCGGTGAGCGGGCGGTCGCTGGCCGCGGCCTGCGGCATCGCCGTGGTCACGACCGCATGTTGCGCCTGGCGGTGGTGTCTGGTGGCGCGTGGCCTCGGCGTGCCGCTGCGTTTCAGGGCCGCCATCGCCGCTTATTACCGCTCGCAGTTCCTGAACAGTGCGCTACCCGGCGGTGTCGTCGGCGACATTCACCGCGGAGTGGCCCACGGCCGGGACGCCGGCGACCTCGGCCGTGGGCTGCGCGCGATGGCGTGGGAACGCACGGCCGGTCAGGCCGTTCAAGTCGTGGTCGCAGTGCTGGTGCTCGCCACCCTGCCTTCCCCGGTCGCCGCCGCGATGCCTGTTGCGCTCACCTGCGCCGCGGTGTGCGTGTTGGCCATCGTCTTGTCGGTGCGGGCCGCGGCGCGAACCGGGAGCTCACGGTGGGCGCGGGCGGCCCGGGCCATCCTCGCTGATGTTCGCGGCGGCGTGGCGGCGCCGGAGCAGTGGCCCGGTGTCGTCGGTGCGTCGGTCGTCGTCGTCGCCGGCCACGCCGCCACCTTCTTCATCGCTGCGCATGCCGCTGGGGTGAGCGCGTCGTTCCCGGCGCTGCTGCCGTTGACGATGCTCGTGCTGCTGGGCGCCACGCTTCCGACCAACCTCGGCGGCTGGGGGCCGCGCGAAGGCGTCGCCGCCTGGGCCTTCGCGAGCGCGGGCCTCGGCGGCGCGCAAGGCGTTGCGTCCGCGACGGCGTACGGCGTGTTGGCGGCGGTTGCGACGCTGCCCGGCGCGATCGTGCTGATTGCTGGTTGGCTCGCTCACCCATCCCGTTCGGCCCCGCACGGTCGGCGCCCGCAGCAGGAGCCGGCGCAGACGGCTGCCGGGAGCCGCCATGGCTGACCGCCCGTACACCTTGCTGAGCTGTGGAATGTCGATCGACGGCTATCTCGACAGTTCCACGGTCACGCGCCTGCGCCTGTCGAATGACGCCGACTTCGACCGCGTCGACGCCGTGCGCGCTTCCTGCGACGCGATCCTGGTCGGCGCGCGAACCATCCGGAACGACGATCCCCGGCTACTGGTCCGGTCGCCGCTGCGCCGTAGCGAACGCACGGACCGTGGGCTGGCGCCCTCGCCGGTCAAGGTCACCGTCACCGCCAGCGGCAACCTCGATCCAGCGGGCAGCTTCTTCGCCGCAGGAGAGGTCGAGAAGATCGTGTATTGCCCCAACTCCACCGTGGCTGCCGTGCGCCGGCGACTCGGACGCCTGGCCACCGTCGTAGACGCGGGCCAGCCGGTCGGGATGGCCCGGGTGTGCCAGGACCTCTCCGACCGCGGCGTCGCGCGCCTCATGGTGGAAGGCGGCAGTTCCATCCTCACTCAGTTCCTCACCGAGGATCTGGCCGACGAGCTGCAGCTGGTGGTGGCGCCGTTTTTCGTCGGAGATTCCGCGGCGCGCCGGCTGGTCGGTGACGGGATGTTCCCGTGGAACCCTCGTCGCCGTGCGGTCCTCGGCGAGGTGCGCCAGATCGGCGACGTCGTGCTCCTGCGGTATGCGCTGTCGGCCCGGTTCGGATCGTCCTGATGTCCATCTCGCCCAGGCCGCCGACGGCCGCCGTCCGGACCGAAGTGATGGTCCCGCTGCGTTTTCCCGACGGCTACGCGACCGATGCCCGGGTCGTCACCTTCATCGGGCTGGTCGACGGGCGGGAACATCTCGCGGTGGGCCTGGGCGACCGGGTCGAACCATCGGGCACGGACACCGCCGTCCCCCTCGTGCGAGTGCACAGCGAATGCCTCACCGGCGACGTGTTCGGCAGCGAGCGCTGCGACTGCGGAGCCCAGCTGCGTGAAGCTGTAGAGCTCATCGCGGACGCCGGCGGATATCTGTTGTATCTCCGGCAGGAGGGCCGCGGCATCGGCCTTTACGCGAAGATAGACGCGTACGCGCTGCAGGACACCGGACTGGACACCTACGAGGCGAACCTTGCCCTCGGCCATGCGGCGGACGAGCGCGACTACGCCGTCGCGGCGCAGATGTTGCACGCCCTGCGGTCCCCGACAGTACGGCTTCTCAGTAACAACCCCGACAAAGCACGGCAGCTGACCCGGTGCCGTGTGACCGTGGTAGAGCGAGTTCCCACTCGCGTGCACCTGTCCGCTGCCAATGCGCGCTATCTCACTGCGAAAGCGCTCCGAGGCGCGCATACCCTCGACCTGCCCGGTCACAGCACGAGATTCGCCTAGCCGGTTCGGTCGGGCACCGGCTCGGGCCAGCCCTACTTCACCGAGACGGCCGCAGCGCGAGCGACGGCGGCGCGGCCGTGCTGAAAGCGTCCAGGAACCGGTTTCGGAAACTGTCCATCGACCACCGGGGAGCGGCGCGGCTGGGCAACAGCCCCTTCTGCCAATGCCACGGGATGGTCCGAAGCAATGTGCCGGGGTCGTGCGTTATCAACGACACGGGCACCAGGTGGCTGGCGTCCGCGCCGCTCACGATGGTGGCGGGCTGGTGATCGCCGAGCACGAGCAGGACGAGGTTGTCGTCCCGCACCTGGGTAACCCAGGAGATAAGGGCCTGCAGCGAGTACTGGATCGACCGTCCGTACAGCGCGCGGACCGTGTTCGGGCTCCGCCAGGCCACGGCCGGGGTGAGCCCCTGCGCGGGCATGGGGTCGAAGATGGAGCCGTCGCCGAGCGAGTTCCTGGGCACCATTCTCGGCAGCGGGGTCCACGGCGTGTGTGAGGAAACCAGGTCGATCTCCGCCATCACGGGAGAATGCCCGGGTGCGAGTTCGAGGCGTTGGAACGCGGCCAGCGTGTATTGGTCCGGCACCTTCGCCCAGCTGAACGTCGGGCCGCGGTACCCCACGTCGTTGGTGCCGTACAACTTGTCGTAGTGGTAGAACGACTTGCCGTCCGGCCACGGCCGCCAGTCGGCCGGATTGTCGCTGACGGTCCGCCAACCCGCCTTGCGGAATGCGTCGCTGAGGGTGAATCGGTCGCTGTTCATGAGCTGGTTGAAGCGCTGCTGACTCGCGACCCACAGGCCCGACTGCAGAGTGGAATGGGCGAGCCAACTCAGGCCGCCGAACGTCGGGGAGTTCAGATACGCGCTCCGCGCCGAGAAGCCGGCGTCAGCGAGCGCGGTCGTCCCGCTGCGTAAGACGGCGTCGACGCCGGGCGAGAAGCTGGTGCCGTGCACCGCGGTCTCGCCGTAACTCTCGACGAACGCCACGATGACGTCCTTGCCGCGCAGCCCGGTCAACAGGTCAGACGCGGCAAGGTCGCGGTACGGGTCGGCGCCGTGGATCGCCGCCTCGAAGCTGCGCTGGTCGTGTAAAGCTGCGCTTGCGTCACGGACCTGTGCGACGGCCAACCCCGCGGTGCTGACCGACGCTATCGGGGTTCCCGGCATCAGCTGCAGCGACAGCGCCGAGCACGCCACCCAGATCCCCCCGAGGACGGTCGCCCCGCACGCGGAACCCCGCCGGTGACGTGCGGTCACGGCGCTGAGGTGCGCCGCCGACGCGGCGACGAGGGCGACGACCAGTGCAAGCGCAAGGCCGACCACCAACAGTGCGGCATCGGTCGCAGCCGCGCCGATCGAGTCGCGAACCACTCCGATCGCGGGCGCGAGGTTGCCCCAGTCGAGCACCGGGTCGAACGGCCGGCCGAGTTCTTCGTAGAAACCCATGTCGAGGATCTTGATGATGGTGATCAGCCCGAATGCTGCGCCCGCCACGACCGCGACGATGCGTCGCGGGCGGCGCGGCACCACGAGCCCCATCGCCACAAGGGCCAGGGCCTCAACCGGAATGCGGGCGAACGCGGCCGGTTCGAGCCGATCGAGGCGGTCGGGAGCGACTAGAACAAGCCAAACGACGATGGCCGCGAGCACCGCGGTGCTCCGCCGCAGTGCGCGCCGCGCCCGCGGGCCGGCGCCGCGGCGGTACAACCACACGACGGAATGGCCGAACGATTCGGCCAGCAGCAGCATCGCGATACCTACCGCCAGCATGCCTATCCGGCGGGGCAACACCCCGGATAGGGCGATGATGAGGACGATGCCTTGAACGGCTGCCACCACCTTGCCCCAATACCGCGGCGGTAGCGGGTCAGCGAGCCACCGGACCGCCCATCCGGCGGCGAGAAAGGCGTAACGCGCGGCGCCGATGGCCAGCACCCACAGGCCGTAGTGGCGGGAGACCCCCACGCTGAGCACCAGGATCAGGAAGGCGTCGACCTCCCCGTCGAAGCGAGCACCCACCGCGGTCACGCTGCCGGTCCGCCGCGCGACCGGTCCGTCCACGGCGTCGAGGGCGAGCGCGACGGCGGTCAGCACAACCACCGCGGCGACCTGCACGGGACGGACGAAGGAGTCCGCGACAAGCCCCGCGACCCCGGCGGCCAGGACCGCGCGGACCAGCGTGACCCAGTCCGCCGGAAGGATCTCCGGCCTTTCGCTGCGGACTCGGGCGGTGGCCAGCAGTCCCGTGACCGCCCACCCGGCGGTGAGCCCGACGAGCCAGCCCGCCATGCCGAGGCCGACCGTCAAGGAGAGCACGCTGACCAGGACGGAGGTGATGACGGCGCCGAAGACAATCCCCAGTCGAATCGTGCGCACCGTGCCTCCGTCGAGTCGTCCCGTCCTCATCCTGGGGTTACGAGTTTCCGGTACAAGTGGTTCACCTGCGCGCTCGACCTGCCGGGGCAAATAGCCGGGCCGTGGTCGCGCTCGGGATGTCACCGTTTCTCCGCGACGAACGCGAACTTTCGAACCCGCCCACTACCGAGCCAGTCGCTCCAGAGTTCGTGAGCCCTGATCAGCTCCGCCAGCGGCTGCGTGCCGATCTGTTGGGCTATCGCAGCCGAGTTCGCCCGAAAGCAGGCCAGCAGCGAGCTCGCGGCCCACCGATGCGCTGCGCTGCACTGCTGTTTCCAACGCACGACAAGCCCGACCTCGCCCAGCGCAGCCGTCAGCTGCGTCAATTCGATGGGCCAGACGGTATGGGCGTTCGGCATCTCGCCACGTTCCGCCCGAGTCAAGGGGCGACCCTCCTCGACGGTGAAGGCGAACCGACCACCCGGTTGCAGCACCCCAGCTACGTCGCCGATCAAGGCTGGCTTGTCCGGGAAGGCCAGCATCGTCTCCAGAAGGATCACGACCTCGAACGGGCCGTCAGGCAGCGGCGGGAGCTGCATCTGCTCGAACCGGCAGGGCAGGCGACCGGCCAGCGTACGTGCGACCGCGAGGGCGCTGGCCGACGAATCCACCCCCACATAGCGGCAGCCGAACTCCGCCGCGATCAGTCGACCGGGACCTGCTACGCCGCAACACAGGTCCAGCACTGAGACGCCGCGGCCGATGCCGGCGCGACGCGCCAGCTCTCTGATTTCACCCGCGCGCATGAAGCTCTCCTGACCGACGTACTCGCCGGGTGGGTAGGCGGCAGCGCTGGCCCGCTGCAGCGCCGCGGCGGACGCGACAGGTTCGACTTGGCTGGTCATTTGATCGCGCAGCATCCTCTCGGCGGGGCCGATCGGCCGTTTGCGGCGGCGCGCTCGGGCGGTGGCCGCGTACCCGGTTATTACGGCGGCCGGGGCACGGGCCGCTCCCGCGCATGCAGCTCAGTTCCGACCTGTGCTCGTTAATACGGTGCGTTGACGCGGTCGGCTCACCCCGAACCCGAGGACGCGTGATGACTGGCGATTCGTACGACCGGACGCCTTCTCGGCCGCCTCGGGAATCCGTGCGCGGTCGCCGTCGGACGACGGGTCACCGCGGGGGCGAGGGGTCCGTCGACTCGAACATTGCGAGCCCGGTGAACCAGAATCCAGGCGTCAGCGTGGAACGGACATGCGTGCAAGCGCCAGTGATGCCTGCCAAGGCGTCGGCCGGGTGATGTCCATTCCGCGCCGTCCGCGTCCACCGCGTCGCCTTCATCCGAATCGCCCGGCCGATGCTCCGGCTCAATCGCCGGGCGGAACGGATCCCGGGGGTGGTCGTCCTAGCTGTTCTGCGACATTCGCTGTCGGACGTTGGCAGCCGCAACGTAGCGTTCCATGGGTTTCGCGTCCTTGGGCATGTCAGCACCCTACGGTCCGATCGTTCTCAAGCAGGTCGGGTCAGAACCGCCGCGTCGCCAGGTGGCCGAGCCCTCGACTGGGGGCCCTCGGGTCGTCTGTCCCGAGACAGTTCGCTCCGGCGCGGTGGCCGGGGCCTCAGCCCGCTAGAACCCCGGCAGGATATGACGGGCGCCGTCTTGTTGAGGCTTTGAACAGCTGTGAGCGCCTTATCACCAGCACGCAGGAGCTCGAACCGCCGTTGTGATGCAGCTGACCGGCGGCGAGGAACGCCCGCGCAGATGCGGTTGACCACACCCTTATCCGAGCGTGGCGCGACCCTACGTCCGTCGACATACGCACGGGCCCGGCGCCGACGGCAGCGCTGGAGACCTCATCGTGTCCGATAGCCGCGCAGGAGGGGCACATGCCGGTGTCAAGCCGCGACATCGCGGGCACGCCCGGTGGGCCATCCTGGCACGCCGACCCGCTGGGCGTGGTGAGCTGGCGGCGCGCGGTCGGGGACCTGTACGCAATGGTGCGACGCGAGGCCGATCCCGCGTACGCGCACGAGGTGTGGCGGCACGGTCGTGACAGGTTGTTCCTGCGGCATCCGCACAGTCCTCTCGGAGCCACGGATCCGCTGCGTGAAACCGGGCTGCCCTACTTCCCGTACGATCCCGACTTGCGCTTCGAAGTTCCCCTGGTTCGAGCCGCAAGGCCTCGGACTCTGCCGGTCGAAACGTCGGACGGGGGCCTGTCCCTGGAGCTGGTCGGACGCGTCTCGATACCCGACCTCGGCGTCAACTTGGGGATCTGGTGGCTCGCGCAGTACGGCGGCGGGGTGTTCGCGCCGGTGCGCGACCAGACGGCCGGCACCGAGACTTACGGTGCCGGACGGTATTTGCTCGACACCGTCAAGGGCGCCGACCTGGGCATGCGCAACGGACTGCTGGTGGTCGATTTCAACTTTCTCTACCACCCGTCATGTAGGTACAGCAGCGACTGGGCCTGCCCGCTCGCCCCGGACGAAAACAGCATTCGCGTCGCGATCCGGGCAGGGGAGCGACTGTGAGCCGGCCTCGGCCGGCTGTGGCAGACTGTGCGGCTCGGTCCCGGCGAGTGCTTCCCGGTAGCGGCCGAGCGGTCTCGACTCGAACCCGGTGCTCGGTTCGGGGAGCCCGCGCGGTACTCATAAGTTGGGATTGCGGTGGCTATTAGCTCCGTCGGCCTGCCGCGGAAGGCTTTGACTGCGGCATGGTGCTTGGCATGGATGATCACTGCCTGCAGCGGACCCGCAGAGGTGAATGGCAGGAGCGGTGTTGCAATCGGCGTATCCGGGCAAAGCTGGCGGGTCCTTCAGTTCAACCTGTGCGACAGCGGGATCGCGTCCTGTTACTCCGGCCGATCGGTCAGCGCGGCCGCGGCGGTCATCCGCAAGTGGCGACCGGACATCGTTACATTGAACGAAGTCTGCCGTCATGACGTGTCGGAGCTCGGCCGAGCACTTTCACAGGTTCACCGCGGCATGCTGCTGGCCTCAGCGTTCGAGGCCGCGGTGAACCGACGCAATGACGGTCCGTTCCGCTGCCGAAATGGACAACCATATGGACTCGGCGTGCTTGCCGTGAGGAATTCATCGAGTTCCGGGCAACGCAAGTACGGCGGGCGCTACCCGGTGCAGGACCTCGCGGACCCGGAGGAGCGGGTCTGGCTCTGCATAACCGCTGACGGCCTGGATGCATGCACGACCCACACGGCAAGCACCAGCGCCGCAGTCGCGTTGGCTCAGTGCCGGTACCTGACGCAGACGGTCCTCCCCAGGCTGCGGAGCCGTAATGGCGAAGTGCCCGTCGTCCTCGGCGCTGACTTCAACCTGCCAGCGGGTCGTTCCGCTGGCATCCAACCCTGCCTCGAGGACCGTTACGGCCATGCCGATGACGGGGCCCGTCAAGATGTCGTGACAAGCACGGGGCTCACCGTCGCGAGCCGCGCCGTTATTGCTATGCACGGCACGACCGATCATCCCGCACTGTTCGCTGAGCTGACCCGCGCGCGGACCGCGGTTCACACGCACGTGGGGTCGACCTGACGTGCCCTTGACGAGCAAGAACGAGCCACGGATATTGCCAGCCAGCTTGGACTTCTGGGTCGCGAACTTGAAGCGTGCGACGAGTTCTCGGGAACATCCATCCCTCCGACAATGTGAACCCGACCGCACGCTTGGTCCCGGCCCCGAGCCCGTACATCACGTTGACCGAGCGGCCGGATTCGTGGAGCACGTAAGCCATCCGAATCCCGTCGACCTCGAAGGACGTCGCCTTGAGAGGCCTCGCCGAGACTGTGATGTCGCGCCCCTCCTTGAGGATTCACCCTCCCCGGAACGAACCTGTTCGAGAAAGGGTAGCGGCCGCGACAGAGGCTCAATCGATCAGCGGTCGGCCGCCGACATTGCTGGGGATGCCGTCGACTGCTTCACCGTGCTCCGGCGTGTAGTCCTGGCTGCTCCGGAAAACGTCGACGAATCGTTGCAGGCGGGGGTCGGTGGAGGTTGCGAGCCGTAGCTGGTGTCCCCAGGAGCTCAGGACGATTGGCGAGGGCAACTTGTCGCTGTCCCATGGGCTCAGAACGATGTAGCGGGTCGAGGACGTACCCGTCTCAGTTTCTTCCGGCAACTCAGACTGCTTCAGGACGACGCTGCGGAGCGCGTCGACCTGTGCAGTGGACAAGCTGGGCCGGTAGGTGATCCACACCGCGCCGTGCTCCATGTCGTGCACCGCGTGCTCGCTTGGTACGGGCTTGTCGTAGATACCGGCATTCAGCCACGTGGCGCTGTGCGGACCGCCGATGGGCGGAAGCTCTGTGTACCGCACCGGTCCCGGGACGTGTCGGTGTTCCACGGACCCTGCGGGCGTCGATCCGTTCCCCGGCCACCCGCGGGTGTCCCAGGCCAGCACACCAGGGATTCCCGACCTGTCGGCGGTTCGCTGCGGCGCGCGTTCCTCGGTGACCGCGCCGCTGACCGGGGCAGGCATCATTTCGCCAGAGGCGGCTGGCGAGGTGCCGTGAGCGCGGACAGCCATCACCGCGACGGCGGCAACGAGGAGGATGGCGGCCCCCCCGGCCGCCGTCACTAGTGTCCGACGCTGGTACACGACCGGTCGTTCCCGTCGTCGGCGAGCCTGCGGCGCATCGGTGCCCGGCTCGGTGCGACGCGCGACGGAAACGTGCTGGGTCATGACCTCGTCCTTCGTTGGCGAACTGTCCGCCACGATCATCAGCCGGCTACGGTGCGCCGGCACTGGGCCATAAGGCGCAGTCGTGCCCGCCGAACGTCCTGCGCCCGCACGTGACTTCCAAGAAGTCCATCGGTCGTGGCGGTGCCCGGGCGATGTGCGGGCGCTGATGGGCTGGCACGGGGCTGCCAGTGCCTACTGTCGTCGCGCGGATACCGGCTCAACATCCGGGGCCTGATTCAGCAGGATCGGACAGCGATCGCAGTTGACCGGACGTTCGTCGACAGAAGAGGGTCTGCGGGCGCTGCGGCCACCGGAGGGTCAACATCCGGACTGCAGTTCAGGCCCCCGGGTCGGCTAGTTTGCGACCCGCCAGGTACTCGAGCCACGCGGCACCGAGCAGCTCACCGTCCACAGCCCCGAAATGAGCCAACGCCTGCCGATGCACCTCCGCGACGCTTCTCGAGACCACCCAGGGCATGCCGGCCGCCTGCGCCATACGCTCCAGCGAGTCCAACTCCTCGACCACCCTGGCCAGCCCGAAGGCAGGTAGGTAGTTCCCGGCCAGCACTGACGGAAGATGACGCTCCATAAAGACGCTGGCCGCAGGACCGGCGGCGAGCACATCGGCCAGACGGTCTGCCGAGAGACCGGCGTCGGCCCCGAGCAGCATTGCCTCGGCGATGGCCACGGCCTGTCCGAACCACAACTGGTTGACGAGCAGCTTCGTCAGATAGCCCGCGCCATGGGCGCCCATGTGGAAGATCCGCGACGGATCGGCGAAGGTCTCGAATATCGGGCGCAGGACCTGCACGTCCTCGTCCACGCCACCTACGTAGAGGGTCAACTCCCCGCGGGCTGCGTCCAGCGGGCCGCCACCGACCGCCGCGTCGACGTAGCGCACACCGCGCTTGATCGACTCGGCCGCCAAGTCGGCGGCCAGATCAGGTGCGGCGCTGGTCATGTCGATCCAATTGATCCCCGCCGCCAGCCGCCCGAGCGCTCCCCGACCGGAGCCGTCCGACGGACCGAGCATCAGCTCGCGCAGTTCAGGGCTGCCCGGGAGGACCGTGATGAGCATACGATCTGCGGTCAGTTCTCCGAGCGACGGGCCGGCCCACCGAGCGCCGGTCGCCTCGACCTCGATCCGTCGCCCTTCGTCGGGGTCTACCGCTTCGACCCGGTGACCGGCCGCGGCAAGCCGTTGCGCGACGCGCACTCCGATCCGGCCTGCGCCGACGAGGCAAACACCTGCCATCCTGCGAGTTTGCCCGATCCTCAATGTCCCATCGGACGGATCGGGTCGGGATGGCGCGAGCTCGACTGCGCCCGGATCGCTTGCGGGCCGAAGTCGACCAGCGTCTCCGGCCGGGGACTCAACTGTCGCCGACGGTGAGCCTCAGCTCGACGACGTCGCCGATGTCCAGTTTCTCAGCGCGGCGAAGGCGCGCCTTGAGCGGCACGAGGTACGTGCCGTCGCGGGGGATCAGGGCCGTGGTCTCCTCAGCGTCACCGACCCGCACCCTCGCGGGAATGCAACCCCAGCCGTAGCTGAGCTCGGCGAGATGGTCGTGAAGATATGCGTCGGCGTCATCGGGAACCGCGACGAAGTGATGTGGCGCCGGCCCTCGCCACTCGAGAACCTCGCCGATGAAGTCCCACTCCACAACGTCAGGGTTCCGGCGGAGGTCGCGACCCGCAAGAAGACTCCGCAGTGACACAGCCTGGACCGGTCCGGTCGGGGCCCGTCCGGCAGGACGCGCGGTGTCAACCCACGGCGGCTCGTCCCGACCGCCGGCGTCTCCCAGGCGGGTTCGGTCAACGGCGACCGGTCGGTGCTATCCCCACGTATAAGGCTCGACGGCCCATCCCTTGACAAGAGCTCTTGTCACAAGAAGCCTTGTGACGCGTGCAGCGTTATCGGGACTTGTCCGGGAACCCCGCGGCGATGATCGCGCTGGCCCATCCGACCCGACTGGCGCTGCTGGAACTGCTCGGCGCCGAAGGTCCGCTGACCGCTTCGCAAGCCGGTAAGCGGCTGCATGAGTCGCCGGGCACGATGTCCTGGCATCTGCGTCTCCTCGCCCGGCACGGCTTCGTTGTCGAGGCCGAAGGCGGCCGCGGGCGCCGCCGCCCGTGGACTGTGGCTGCACTCGGCACCCGTTGGGATCCCCAGCCACGCTCGGAGCCGGAGCGCGCCGCCGCCGACCTGCTGTCTTCGATCGTGGTCGAGCGTGCCGTCGCTGAGCTGCGCGCCTGGCTGGCGGCCCGGCATGCCGCGCCGCCCGCGTGGCAGCGCGCGGCCGCAGTCAGCGACTGGACGCTCTACCTCACGGCTGGCGAGGTCGAGGCTCTCCGCGCGGAGATCTATCGGCTGCTCGAGCAGTTCGCCGATCGGATGGAAGACCCGGCGCGGCGCCCCGCCGGAGCCGCCGCCGTCCGCGCGTTGATCAGCATCTTCCCGCCGGACATCGCCACTCCCGACGGCACCGTTCCGTGAGCGCCGGCCGGCGTGATCTGAGCCTGCTCGCGGCCGGCCAGGCGGTGTCGGTGGCGGGTGATTCCGCGGCCCTGGTGGCGCTGCTGCTGCGACTTCGTCCCGACGGCAGCGGCTGGGTGGCGGCGCTGCTGGCCGCAGAGCTCGTCCCGTTCGTCATCTGTGCTCCGCTGAGCGGCCGCATCGTCGATCACACCGAAACCCGCCGGGTGCTGCTGATCGCCCTGCTCGGACAGGCGGTGGTCGCCGTGCCACTTGCGGTGTTCGGGCATCCCGGTATCACGGTCGTCCTGTTCGCCGTGCTGAACGCCCTGTCGACATTGGTGCGGCCGGCGACCTCCACGCTGGTGCCCGCGGCGGTAGGCCCGCAGCACGCGGCGCGCGGCTACGCGCGCCTGGCCACCGGCGCCGGACTCGGCTTCATCGCCGGACCTGTGATCGGTGGGATGCTGACCGGGGTCGCCGGTTCGACGGCGACCTTACTGATCGACGCCGCCACCTTCCTGGTGCTCAGCGGATTCGTCGCCCTGGTGCGAGCGCGCCGCCCACCTGCCGGGAGCGGCAAGCAGCGTCATGCGCGCGCCTGGGCAGGATTCGCCCTGCTGTGGCGATCACCGGTGCTCCGGATCGCGCTGGGGGTCAGTGCGATCGCGAGCGGCTGCGCGGTCGTCGACAACGTCGCCGCCCCGTTCCGGCTCATCGACCAGCTGGGCACCGACGACCTGGGCTACGGCCTGTACCTCACCGTGTGGGGCGCCGGCTCGCTGTTCGGCGTCCAGGTGATCCCGCGCCTGTCCGTCCGCCTTCAGCCCGAGCTGCTTGCCACCGGGAACCTGCTGATGGGCTCGGGCATCGCCGCCATCGGTCTGGTTCCGGACTTCGGGCTCGCACTGGCCGCGTCGGCGCTGGGGGGTTTCGGCAACGGCCTGGCGAACGTCGCTCAGAACGCGCTCATCGCCGGGCACACTCCCGCCGACCAGCAGGGCCGGGCATTCGCGGCCGCCGGCGCCACGATGCAGGCCGCGATCGGGGTCGGCACCGCGGCCGGCGCGCCAATCGTCACCGGTCTCGGCGCCGGATACGCCATGGCCGCGGCGGGCGCCCTGGCAGCTGCAGCCGCCCTGGCCGGGCTCGTCGGACCATCGGCGCACGGGCGTGCGCCGCGAACATGCCCCGCGAGCGGCGCGGCAAGCCTCGACGCTCATCCCCGTGCGTGACTGTGCGCCGCCGACTGGTCCTTCCGCGCCAGTTACCAGGGGTCGGGCAGCGTCAGCAGGACGTTGCGATCCGCCGTGCTGCCCGCGCGGGAGTGACTGGTCCCGAGCAGCTCACGGGTCTGCCAGTCGTTCGCCGCGAGCAGCCGCGAGAGCCCAGCCAGTTGCGTGGGTGCGGCCGGGCTCTCACCCGGGTCCGGGTCGCCGGCGTGATCAAGCATCGTCGCGGCGATCGCGAGCGTCCCGCGGTCACGGAGGACCTCGACCAGCCGCGTCTGTTGCGGCCAGTCGATCAGGGACGGGGTGGTGACCTCCCACCAGGATCCGCGGGGTGTGACGGTGCTGCGGTGCGTGTGGCCGTTGAGCCACAGCACCAGACTGGGATGGCCGTCAAGGACGGCGCGCAGGTCATCCCTGAGGATCCGTCCGCTGCTACCCGCCGCGACCATCGGGTTGGTGAGAGTGTCGAGCGGATGGTGCGAGGCGAGAACGACATAGCGGCGCTCCGCGTCGGCCTCGGCGAGTTGGTCTGCGAGCCACTGGCACTGCGTGCCGTCGAGCGATCCCTGCCAGCCGCCGTGCTCATTGACGGTGTCCAGGACAAGGACGGTGACGGCTCCGTGATCGAAGCGGTAATACGCGGTCGGCCAGGTGAAGCCGTGTCCTGGCGGCCGCGCGCCGGGGCGAATGTGCGCCGCCACGAACTCGGCCCGCGTGATGACGCGCCGTCCGGCGTCCGGGGTGACCCGTCGGAACCTGCCCTGTGCAAGGAGTCGGGCGGCGCCCGGATCGCAGTTCTCGAGTCCGGCCAGCAGCCTGAGGACGCTGGCGTGGTCGAGGTCCGAGGGAAGGCCGATCAGCTTGGCGCTCCCGGTTGCGGCCGACGGACCGACGAACTCGACCGGAACCGTGCCCTGCAACAGCCGGTCGTGGTTGCCATGGACCGCAAGCCAGGGCGCTGCCAGGCCGGGCGTGTCGAACGGTGCTCGCACTGCATCGAGCAGGCCGGGGACGGACGGCAGGCCCCACCTGTCGCGGGGAATGTCACCGCGGCTGCTGTCAGGGTGCCAGAAGCGGTCGTCGAAGCAGCGTTCGTCCGCGACGCCCTCCCAGCGGGTCCGGTCGCCGGAGTCCGGAATCACGGTTCCGCCTTCGAGCAGGCTGAGATACCAGTCGAGTTCGTTGGCCTGCGCGTTGTCGGTGTTGTCGCCGGTGACGATCGCGAAGTCGATCGGAGCGCCGGATACCGGACCTCGCCCGACGCCGTTGACCGCCCGGACCGCGGCGTCGACCACCTGCGCCGTCATGATCTCCTGCGCGCGATAGGTGCCGACCTCACCGATCTGCTCCAGGATCGGCGAATCCGGGTCGGCCCACCGGTCGAGGAGTTCGACCCGCGCCGGCGACTGCGCATCACAGACATGAAGGTCTGACAGGTGAGCGAGGACGAGAAGAGGTTCGCCGCCTGCGGGGACCGCTGATGTCAACTCTGTGCGCACGAGGTGCTGCTCGCCGGGGCCGGAACGCAGGGTCCGCCAGCCACCCCGTCCAGGCGGCCCTGGTCGCAGCGTCCGCGTCGCAGTGGTCTGAGTCATCGCTGGACAAAGATCGTAGACGAACCGACGGCATCGGTCGTCCGGCAGCGACCACCGGGCGACCGAGCACACGCTCGGCGGCGATCGCGGCGGCGCTCTGACGGCGACCGACCGCACGATGTTCCTGTGACGCGGGCCGAGCACTGGGCCGTTACTCAGCGTCGGTACGGCACCGTAGCGTCGTGACGTCACCGCAGCCTCCGGTCGAGCGGCCCGCCCCGCACCTTGCCGAGCGATCCCCCTCCCAGCCGCGTCCCCCAGCCGGTGCAGCGGTACTCCGCGAGGACGTCACCGCGGCGATTCGTGATGCGTTCTTCCAAGAGGTTGCCGAGGTCGGCTATGCCAGGGTGTCGATCCAGGGCGTCGCGAGGCGAGCCGGGGTCGGCAAAACCGCCGTGTATCGACGGTGGGCCTCTAAATCGGCGCTCGTGCTCGATCTTGTCTCGATGGTGGGTAGCGGCGGCTTGCCCAACCCGGCAACGGGTTCACTGGTCGGCGACCTCCGCGCGATCCTCGACGTCACCGCGCGGGCGCTACGTCACCCGCTCGCGTCACAGGTCATCCCGGACCTGCTCGTCGAAGCGGCGCGGCACCCCAAGCTGGCGGACACGATCCGGCTTCTCCTACTTGATCCTCAACGCGGCGTCGCCTCGGCGATCGTGCGCGACGCGGTCAGCCGCGGCGAACTCCATCCCGACACCGATCCCAACTACCTGCTGGATCTGACGCTCGGTCCCCTCTACTGGCGATTCTCGGTTGCGCGCGGGCCCTTTCCCCCCGACTATCTCGACGAGCTCGCCGGCGCTGCGGCCGCCGCATTGCGTAAACCCGCTCTGGTCGCGACCGGCCGGACAGCGCCTGGCGATGAGATCCGTCGGTCGGACGGATCGGGCCGGTGATGTCCGCACTGGCGTCGTCCACACCGTGCGCTGCGTTCGTGTTGCTGAATCGCAGGGAAATAGCTGCCGACCCCGTAGCATCCTCGTCGGCGCGAGCCCGCCGCTGCGCTGGTATCGCGCCCGGGGCTACGTCGGTGGGAGGTCCGTCACAGCAGCACTCGGCGCACCCGGGCGGACGGGTCGCACCATGACTGAACCTGTATCTCCGTACCCCGGGTTGCAGCGGGCCGGGGCGCGACTGCCGGTCGATGAATACAGCCGACGGCTGTGGGACCGGCGTTGGTTCGTCATCGCGTATTCCAGCGCGTCGAACAGCGTCGGTTATGAACGAAGTTTCCTCGGCCAGGCTTGGCAGTTGCTGACGCCGATGCTGAACATCGCGGTCTACTACCTGATCTTCGGTCTGCTTCTTCACACCAATCGAGGCGTCGGCAACTACATTGCATTCCTCACGGTCGGCGTGTTCTTCTTCTCATTCTGCACGACGTCGTTGGTGTCCGGGTCGAGGTCGATCACTCAGAATCTAGGACTAGTACGCGCGCTGCAGTTCCCACGCGCTGTCCTTCCGATCTCGACGACGCTGATGGCGTTGCTGCAATTGCTCTACTCGCTCGTCGTCATGGTCCCCATACTCCTGCTCAGCGGAGAACCGTTGCGAGCTCAGTGGCTGGAACTCGTGCCGGCAGTAGCACTGCAGTCGATGTTCTGTCTCGGGCTGGCGCTGGCGGTCGCCCGTATCGGCGCGCGGGTGCCGGACACCACGCAGGTCCTGCCGTTCGTGTCCCGGGTGTGGATGTACGCATCCGGCGTGATGTACAGCGTGCAGGCGTTCGTCACCGGCCACGGCTGGGTGTCCACGATTTTGACGGGCAATCCCGGGTACGTGTACCTGGCGCTGGCCCGGCACGCGCTCCTGATCGGTAGCCCGGCGACGCCCCGGACCTGGTTGCTCGCAACGGCGTGGGCGGTCGGAACTCTCGCGGTGAGCTATCTGTATTTCTGGCGCGGCGAGGAGGTGTACGGCAATGTCTGAACCCGGCAGAGATGCACTGGCTTCCGCCCCGGGGACGCCCTCAGTGCCCGAGAGGGGGGAGCCGACCGTCGTGGTCGACGACGTCCACCTCACCTACCGCATCATCGGGAAGACGCAGCGCGGTGGGGCAGCGGCGGCGCTGCGCCGCATAGTCCTGCGGGAAGCTGCGCCCGGTCAGCGCAGCGTCCACGCGGTACGCGGCGTCAGCCTCACCGCGTGCCGCGGCGAGGCCATCGGGCTGATCGGGCCCAACGGCTCCGGAAAGTCCACGTTGCTGAGGGCGATCGCCGGGCTCATGGCGCCCTCTCGCGGGGTGGTTTGGACGCGCGGCCAGGCCTCCCTGCTGGGTGTGTCTGCCGCGATGATGGGTGCGATGTCCGGCGACCAGAACATCCTGCTCGGCTGTCTGGCCATCGGCATGACGCCGGCCGAGATCGTTGAGGAGTACGACGCCATCTGCGACTTCGCTGGCATCGGCAAATTCGTGCACCTGCCGATGAACACCTACTCGTCCGGCATGGGCGCCCGGCTTCGCTTTGCCATCGCCGCCGCCCGCGCTCCTGAGATCCTGCTGATTGACGAAGCCCTTGCCACCGGCGACGCAAATTTCCGGCGCCGCAGCGAGAAGCGCATTCTTGAGCTGCGAGAGAAGGCCGGTACGGTCTTCCTCGTCAGCCACGGTCTAGGCATCATCCGCGAGACCTGTACGCGCGCCATCTGGCTCGAGAAGGGCAAAATCCTTCTCGACGGCTCGGCCGACAGTGTCGTCGACGCCTATCAGAAGCGCCATGACCCCCGCAATCGCAAAGCGATTCGCCCAGATACGAAGTCCGGAGTTAACGCGCGTGTCTACACCGAGCCGAGTGCAATCTAAGGCAGCGACCCCGGGCGGGTACGCGCAGGTCATGGCCGGCAGCGGCTTGCTGAGGCGGGCGGCCGGTGGCTCCCGTCTTCAGCGCGCGACCGGAAGGGGCGCGCTGAAGCGCTGGGCGATGCGGGCGGTTCTCGCGGTAGTCACCCTCTACCTGCTCTGGCGACTGCTGCTCGTGGCGGTCAACACTGTCACCACCGCGATGTGGTTCGACTCAGTGCAGGCCGGACGGGTCTATCAAACGATGATCGAGGCGCGAATCCTCCTGTTCACCGCCTTTGCGGTTGTCGGCGGGCTCGTCGGCGGCCTGACGATTCTGACCGTCCGCCGCATCCGCCCGCTGCCGATCTCTCCGGACAACGACACCTTCCGCTGGTCCTTCCGCAAGTACGAGCCGCGGTTCTACCGCCTGGTCAACCTCCTCGGCGTTGCTGTACCGGCGATCCTGTTGGGGTCGCGGGCCCAAGCCGCTTGGCAGGTTTACCTGTTGTGGCGACATGCGAGGCCGTTCCGCACAACCGACCCGCTTTTTCACAAGGACATTTCCTTCTACACCGAGGTCTATCCGTTTCACCAGTTGGTTGTGACCCTGCTGCTGCAAGCCGTGCGGTACGGCATCTGGATCGCCGTCATAGCCGGTTATTGGTATGGAGCGTGGCGGCTCAGGAGAGGCCGCCGGAAGGTCACGAAGGAGATCACGCGGTTGGTCTCGGCGCTGCTGGCCGCGTACCTGGTCTTGACGGCATACAACTACTGGCTGTCACGCTATGGCCTCGTCACTTCGCCGCGTGGCCCCGTGACGGGCGCGGGATACACCGACATCCACGCGTCGCTGCCGGGCAGGTATGTGATGGTGGCCGTCGCGGTGGTGTGCGCCGCGGCGTTGGTCGTCAACGCGGTGCGGGTCCACCGCTTCCGGCTGCTCGGCGGCACTGTCGTCGTGATGGTGGTAGCGGCTCAGTTGATCATATCGGCCGTGCCTGGGCTCGTTTATCACTACCGCGAGTCGCCTAGCGCCGCCAAGGTGGACCTCAGCGAGATCGCCGACAACGAGAGGGCGACCCGCGCCGCGTTCGGCCTCGACGGGGACATCAGTACGGTCGGGTTCGACTCGGCCCACACGGTCGACGCCGCGCACGTGGTGCAGCTGGCCCACGCGACCGCCCAGGCGTCGGTGATCGATCCGAATCAGATGTCACCGACCTTCAACGTCAAGCAGCAACTGCGTGCCTTCTACAGCTTCAAGTCCACCCTCGACCTCAGCCATTACGACCTCAACGGTCGATCGCAGGACGTGGCGATCGCGGCCCGCGAACTCGGCGGCAGTGCGATTCCCCAGCCGAGCTGGGTCAACAGCCATCTGGTGTACACCCACGGCTACGGGGTCGTGGCGGCCCCCACCACGGAAACGGATCCCACCACTGAGAGCCCGGTCTTCCTGGATGGCGGGATGCCGCCCGCCCAGCAGATCAAGGTCACCCGCCCGCAGATCTACTTCGGGCAGGGGTTCGGCCCGACGTCCTACTCGATCGTCGGTCAGCCCACCGGGAGCAAGGTCGAGCTGGAATTCGACCACCCCGGCAGCAACGGTGCGTCGAAGTCGTCCTACACCACTTACCGGGGCCGCGGCGGGATCCCGCTCGGGTCGACCGTGCGCCGGCTGCTGTTCGCGGTTCAGCTGCACTCCCCGAACGTCCTCTTCAGCTCCGAGATCAACAGAGCCTCAAGGCTCCTCATGGTGCTGAACCCGCGCGCCCGGGTTGCGAAGGTCGCACCGTGGCTGACGCTCGATGGCGATGTCTACCCGGCGGTCGTCGGCGGCGAGATCAAATGGATCGTCGACGGCTACACCACGTCGTCGAACTACCCCGACTCGCAGCTGACCAACCTTCGCGCGGCGAGCGCGACGACGCTGACGGCCAATGGGGCGTCGGTCGCCCAACCGAGCAGTCAGGTCAACTACATGAAGAACTCCGTGAAGGCCGTCGTCGATGCGTACACCGGCCAAGTGACGCTGTACGAATGGAACCAGCAGCGACAACCGGACGCGCTACTCAAGGCCTGGGAATCGGTATTTCCCGGGCTGGTCAAGCCGCAGGCCAGCATCCCGCCGGCTCTGCTGTCCCAGCTTCGATATCCGACCGACCTGTTCAACGTCCAGCGCACCCTGCTCGCGAAATACCATGTCGCGCAGCCGGCAGACTTCTACAGCGGCAGTGACTTCTGGACGGTTCCCAGTGATCCGACCGTTTCCAGCTCGATCAACTCCGGTGCGTCGAGCGGTACGACCGTGCCGCTGCCCGCCAAGTACATGTCACTGTCCCCGACGGGCTACGGCAGCTCGCAGTACACCCTGTCGAGCCCCATGGTCACCCTCAACGGCCGTGCCCTCGCCTCGTTCGTCTCCGTCGACGCCGAACCGGGGCCGAACTACGGGAAGTTCACCGTCCTCGACTTCCCGTCGAGCTCGGAGACCGAATCGCCCTCCCAGGTGCAGAACGACATCGAGTCGGACACGACCATCACCGAAGCGCTCACGCTGCAACGCGGTGGCAACTCGTCGGTAGTGCTCGGCGATCTCGAGGCAATACCCGTCGCCGGCCGGATGCTCTATGTCGAGCCCGTGTACACGCAGTCCAACGGCGGCACGTCGTTCCCGATACTGCGTCACGTCATCGCGCTTTACGCAAACGGCCGACCCTCATTCGACAACACGCTCGGTCGGGCGATCACGGATGCGATCACGTCGATGGCCGGAAGGGGGTAACCGGCTTTCACGTCCTCCGGTCCGTGCGCGAGTGTGAGGACCCGCCGGCTGAGGCGAGCCGGCGACTGGGCGACACGTTCATCGGAGCTCATGTCGGCTGCGTAACGTGATGTGGTGCTGCCCGGGCTCGTCTGGACGCTGCGGCAGAAGCGGTACGCCACGCTGGCGCTGTTGATGCTCGTAGTCGCGGTCGGCTGCGCTGCGGCCGGGACGTTCGAGGTGCACCGCTTGCGGGAGAAGCGCAGCGACAACTCTCGGCTGATCGCCAACGCGCACGCGGCTGCTGCGCCGCTCACGCCGGCGCTTGTGCCGTTGACAGGCGGCAGGCCGGTCGACCCGATCGCGGTTCGCTACCGGACCGTCACGGCGACGGGCCGTTACGACGCGGCTGACCAGGTGTACGTCGGAAACCGCTCGCAGGGCGGCTCGCAGGGCTTCTGGGTGGTCACGCCGCTGCGATCGGCGTCGGGGAGGCTGCTCGTCGCCCGCGGTTTCGTCGCGGCCGCGTCGAACGGGCTCGGCCCGGCGCACATGCCGGCACCGCCTCGGGGCAGCGTGCGCATCACCGGCCGGCTGGAGGTGGCATCGGGCGGCGCGTCCCGCTTCCCCGAGGACGTGGTATCCGCGATCGACCCGCACCAGCAGGCGCAGAAGCTAGGCGCGCCGGTTTTCCAGGCGTACCTCTCGCTCGACGCCGGCCAGCCGGGGACCGCTGGGCTGCGGGCGCTGCCGGGGCCTTCGCTGTCCAACCCGACGGGCGGCGCCAGCGAGTGGCAGCTGACGTCCTACGTGGTGCAGTGGTACGTCTTCGCGCTGCTCGCCCTGGCGGCTCCGTTCCTGTTCGCGCGCGCTGAAATCCGTGCGGCCCGGCTGCGATTCCTCGGCCTGAACGCCGAGGACGATTCCGATCTGCAGGTCGCGCCGCAGCGGACAGCGCTGATGCCAGCGCAAGGTCGCTCGAGCGGAGCGGATCTCGCCGTGCGAGGGCGCCGCGGGGTGGCGCGGCTGTCGGGCGTGGATGCCGGCGTGCTGCGCCGTGCGGTCCGGCTGGCGGACCGCTACGGGCTGCCGCTCGGCCCGGATGTCGACTCCGCCGGCGCGGCGGTCGTCGGACGGGCGTCCGAGGGACCGGTCAGGCCCACGCCGGCTGGACCGTCGCGCCGCAGGTGGGGCGTACCCGATCTCCCCGACCGGACGACAGGCCTGCCTGACCGCACGGACGCGGGGCTCGCCCGCAGTCGGGATGACTACCATGGCAGCTACAACGACCACCTGTGGCTGCTGGCCCTCGCGGACGGCGCGGTGCCCGACGCGGGTCGGTCCGGCAGCCCAGACGCCGCCCCGGCCGCGGAGGGTGCGTCCGGCGTGGCAGTACCGCCCACCCCACCAATCCGCCCGCCCTCCCGGACCATTGACGGCATCCTCGCCGAGCCGGACCAGAGCGATGAGGGCGGCTGACTCGCCGAGTCGCCATCCTTCGCCGGCAATGCCGCACGGAGGCCGAATCCCGCCTCCCCGACAGCGATTGCCGAGATGGGCGCACTGAACACATCGCCCGCGCGCCCGTGCTGCAGCCACGACGGCTGCAGCGCTGGCGGCTCGCAAGACGACGCCGGTCGTCCGGCGCGACCATCGCCCTCGGCAGCAATGGGCACGCAGGCGCGAGCGAACGCGGTGATACGTCCTCGGTCGGACAGGGGTGCTGGCACCCCTGTTCATCTTGGGGTGTGCGCAACCTGGGAGCGACCGTCGAAATCTCGGAGAGTTCTCCCTGTCGACGCAGGGTCGACGAAGTCGAGAACTCGAAGGAGTCCCAATGTCCCGCAAGATCACCGCCGCCGTCTCCGCCCGCACCGCCGGTCGCCTGGCTGCCGCCGGCCTGGCTCTCGCCGCTCCGCTGGCTCTCGCCGGCGCCGCGCTCTCCGGCACCGCCGCCGAGGCGACCACCATCCCGTCCTACGCACTGAACCTGTCGACGCACTCGCTGGCTTTCGGGTCCGTCAATGTCGGTTCGCACCTGTCCAAGAGCGTCACCGTCACCAACGTCGGCAGCAAGTCCCTGCAGCCGGTGAAGCTGAAGTCCGGCTCGAACGAGTTCAAGGTGGGCGGCACCTGCGTCAACGCGACGCTCGTTCCCAGCACGAGCTGCAAGTACAACGTGACATTCACACCCACCGCCGGCGGGGCCGTCACCGGCAACCTGCAGGTCCTTTCACTGCAGGGGACCGCGGCGCAGAACGTGGCCCTGTCGGGCACCGGCGTCGTGCAGCAGATGCAGGCCTACAACTACCTGTACACCTTCACCAACCCGCCGGTCATCAACGGCGTGGCCGCGCCCCAGTCGTTCCAGGGCACCGGCTTCGCGCCGGCCGGCACCTACACCTTCGGTGAAGTCATCCCGGTGTACGACCCCACGGGTCTCACCCAGATCGGCACCTACCGCATCGGCACCGTCACCGACCAGCCGCTGGACGCCGCGAAGGTCAACACCGTGGTGGTCACCAGCTACACCTGGGGAACCAACCACTACATCGTCGGCACGGGGCTGTCCGCTCCCACGGCGACCGGCGGCCTCGGCAGCGAGGGCGGGTCGGTGAACGGCTACTCGTTCAACGACCAGCACGCCGCCATCTTCCAGATGCACTTCTGAACCGAACCAACGGCAATCCCCGGCCCGGGCAGCAGCCGCTGCCCGGGCCGTCGGTTGTGGTGTGAGCACCCCTGCGCGGACGGCGCCGCCTAGTCAGAATCGGATCGTGCTCCGGGTCATCGTCGTCGACGACCACCCGCTGTTCCGCCAGGCTCTCCGCAACACGCTGGTGGCCGACGGAGACCTGGACGTCGTAGCGGAGGGTGCGGACGGATCGGCCGCTCTCAACCTGGTTGCCCGCTGGCGACCTGACCTCGTGGTGCTCGACGTTCGCATGCCAGGGCTCGACGGCATCACCGCAGCACGGCTGATCACCGCTCGCCATCCGGACGTGTCGATCCTGCTGTGTTCCAACGACGCGCGGGCCGACCTGCCCGCCGATCTCCCCGCGCCCTTCCTGCCGAAGGCTCAGCTCACGACCGAGGCCGTCCGGGCAGCCGCCGCTCGGCCGCGGGGCTGATCAGTTGCGCTGATCCGACAAATACATCAACGTCGCGCGCACGCGCGGGTGGTTGTGCTGGTCGCCGGTGAGCCCGAGCTTCGAGAAGATCGAGTTGATGTGCTTCTCGACCGCCTTCTGCGTCAAGTGCAGCGCCGCCGCGACGGCGGCGTTCGTTCGCCCCTGCGCGACGGCGGCAAGCACCTCCCGCTCGCGCGGGCTCAGCGCAGCCAGCTCGTTGTCGCCGGCCCGAGCGCGGCGCTGGACCAACGACTCGACCACCTTGGGATCGATGGCCGACCTCCCGCTGGCCACCGCGTCGATGGCATCGACCAGGTCGGTGAGGTCGCCCACCCGCTCCTTGAGCAGGTACCCGCGGCCCTCCGTCCCGTCGGCCAGCAAGCCTTTGACGTAGCCCGCATCGGCGTACTGGCTCAGCAGCAGCACCCCGGTGGCCGGATGCTTGCGCCGACAATGACCAGCGACGCGCAGACCTTCGTCCGTGCGCGTCGGTGGCATGCGGATGTCGGTGAGCACGACGTCCGGCTCAACGACGTCGATCGCGCGAATCGCGGCGTCGAAGTCCTCGCAGGCGGCCAGGACCTGTAGACCGGGACTGGACGCCAGCATCCGCACCATCCCTTCGCGCACGAGGAAGCTGTCCTCCGCGATGACCAGGGTCGTCACGGCGACACGGCGCGTTCCCGGTCCGCCAGCGGCACCCGGCAGGTGACGCAAGCCGGGGAGGCGAGCTGCACCTGCCCGCCGAAGGCCTCCGCCCGGTCCTGCGCGAGGGTGACGAGGTCCGCGTCGGGCACGCCGTCACCGCGCACGACAACCTCCACCGCACCGGTGCGCCGCATGATCACCTCGGTCGCGTCGAGCGCCTCGATGAGTGTCACGACTATGAAGTACACTCCCGCACCCAGGTCAGGGTCCAGATCGTCGAGCGGCTCGACGGCGGTCACCCCGGTGGCGCGTCCTGTCATTTCCAGCCAGCCGTGCACCGACGCCGCGACCCCGTCCTCTGCGAGGCGGGGCGGGTAGATGCCCCGGGAGATCCGGCGCAGCCGGTCGAGCGCGATCTGCGCCCGCTCCCGGCCCCCCGGGCCGTCGTCGGCGCGGCACGCTTCGGCCGCCGCGTCGACGTGCGGTAGCACGACCCCAGCCACCTCCGCGCGCATCCTCCGTTGCTGAACCTCCCGCGCTGCGCGCATCCGCTCGCTGGACGCGGCGATGTGGCGGTTTATCTCGATCAACTGGGCCTGGCGGCGCTGCAGTTCGACGGTGAGCCGCAAAGTCGACATCGCGACGCCGGCAGCGCCGGCCAACTCGTCGAGCAGGCGACGGTCGAAGGGACTCAGCACCGAGTCGCCGACACCGATACCCAACTCGCCGATCGGGGTGCCGGCGTGAACCACGTCGACGTGCACCGCCGCATTCGCGTCGGTGGCCTCCGGTGGCCACACGTCGACCCACCGGCTGCCGTCCTCGAGCCATAGCTCCACCTCGGCCCGCTGCCGGTCGCGGCCCAGCGCCTGCGCGTGGCGTGGGAGCACCTCCTCGACCGGAAGCGACTCCGACATGCGCCGAAGGACGTCCTCGAGGGCCGCCACGCCCTGAGCCTGGCGGCCGAAAGCCACCCGGGTGGCGAGCCGGTCGATGGGACCGCGCGCCGACCACAGCAACGCGGCCACGGCGACGGTCACAAGGACGATCCCGACGAGCGGAGGCCCGGTGCCCGGTCGCACGACGTGCAGAGCCAGCGCCGCGCAGCCGTAGGCAGCCGCCGCCAGCCCGAACCGGGTCGCGGTCGCGGCGGCAGCACGGCGAATCATGCGGTAGCCGCAGCGTGGGTCGGCACGGCCCCGCGCAGTACCGCGCCGCCCGTCGGCCGCGCCGCAAGTTGCACCATGCCACCCAGGGCGGCCAACCGTTCGGCCAGCTTCACCGCCCCGGCGCTCGCGTTCGGGCCGCGCCCGTCGTCCTCGATCTCGAAGGTCGTGGCCAGCGCGTCGGCGGACACGCGCACCCAAGCGTGGCGGGCCCCGGAGTGTTTCACCACGTTCTGCAGCCCCTCGACGCAGCAGAAGTACACGGCGGTCTCGACCTCCGCCGCGAGGCCGTCCGCGTCGACGTCGACGGTGACCCGGACACCGGCGCGCTCGGCGAGCCTGCCCGCCTCCGCCAGCGCAGCGGCGAGGCCTTGCGCGTTCAGCCGATGCAGCTGCCCGCGCGAGGACACCTCGGCGAGCGAGTCGCGGGCCAGGTCGAGCACCTCCGCCGCGGACGCGGGATCGGACGGTGCGGTGATGATGGCCGCCACCAGCGTCTGCTGGGCGCCGTCGTGCAGGTCGCGTTCCAGGCGGTACCGCTCGGCGTCCTGTGCCGCGACCAGCCGACGGCGCGCGTGCTGGAGCTGCTCGGACTGCTGCTCCAGGTCGAGGACGTGCTGGGCCAGGCGGACAGTCAGCTGGGCATTGTGGACGATCAGCCCGGCGTGGGTGGCGACCTGCTCGGCCACCCGTCGATCCGTCGCCGACGGGCGCGCGTCACCGAAGTCCAGGGCCAGCACGCCAAGCTGCTCACCCTGGTAGTCGATCGGCCACGTGTACACCGACCCGTCCACGCACGCCGCGGGTTGGCTGGGCGGATGCGTGCCGCTGTGCGCGACCGCCTCCTGCACCGTCCCGGTGCGCAACCACACCGTGGCCGCCTGCGCGCGGGTGGCCCCGCAGGCGACGGACACCAACTGGTCGATGCCGCCCGTGCTGCTCAACTGCTCGAGACCGCTGACGAGGGCGTGGTTGGCCTCGGCGGGGCTGAGGACCTGTCCGAAGATGACACGGTTGGCCCACCGCCCGCCGATGACCCGTAGTGGCTCGATGAGCGTTGCCGCGGCCGCGAGGACAAATGTCGTCAGGACCAGGCCACGGCCGAGCAGTCGGCCGCCGGCGACGACCGCGCACACGTACACGGCGCTGACGGCGAGCATGACCACTGCGTAGGTGAGGACGCGGCTCAGCAGCCGGTCGATGTCCCACAGCCGGTACCGCACCACCCCGGCGAACAGGACGACCGGTACGAGGGCGAAGACCGCTGGGAAGCCCTCCTGGAGGTGCGTGGCGACGGATGCGCCCCCGCCCACTCCCAGGGCCGAGCAGGTGCGCGCGAGTATCCAGACCACGGCGAGGGCGATGGACGGTAGGAGCGCACCGACCAGCAGCCGGGCTGCCCGGCGATCCTCCGGCGCCGTGCGGGCATCGGCCAGCCGGAGCAGCTGCGTGGTCACGCCCAGCACGGGTACGGCGATCCCGAAGAAGAGGACGAAGAACTGCAGGTGGGCATAGAAGGCGCTCTGCCAGCTGACCCACGCGGCCGCGGCCGTGAGGATCGCGGCAGCAGCCCGACGCACAGCTGCACGCAGGCGTAGCGCCGGGGGAGGATGTCCGGCCGGGAAGAGGATGACCGCCCACACGTAGGTCACGCCGGAAACCACATGAAAGGTGAAGTGCGCCAGCTCGATGGGCAGCGGCGTACCGATGATCTTGAACGCCCGGTGCGCCGGCATGTTGAACGTCGCTGCGGATCCGAGTAAGGCAAGCGCAAGCAGCCGGGGAACGAGGTCGTCCGGCCGGCGCCCGATCAGGAACAGCCCCAGCCCCAGATTGAGCAGGCTGAACCCGTACTGCAGCAACGCCTCCCACGTCGCGACGCGGGCCATCGGGTCGAGGCGTCCGTCGAGGATGCCCAGCGTCGGGAGGAACCCGAGGACCAGCCAGGTGAGCAGCCCGGCGGCATACACGCAGAACCCGGCGCGAAATGCGAGCCGCGACCCGGCTGCCATCGCTCGACCTCCCAGCCCTTGGCGAGCAGCCACAGCATAGGCGCCGGTGTCGAGCCCGCCCCGCGTCCTGCTCGCAGAGGGTGGCCAGCCGGACGTGGAACCGGTGCAGCAAAGCGGTTGGGGACGGTCCTCGACGGACGGGTCCGCTCCCTGCCACCGCCATCTCCTTGCAGCAGGCCCTTGACCGAGCCTCGATCCTGTGTAACGTCGCCGCCGGTGTCGAAACCGGTCGAGCGGAAATGCCGCCGGTGCCCGGACGCCCATACAGCGTGGTGAGCGATCCGGAGTCTAAGCCTTTCGGAGGACGCCTTGGCGCAACCCAGCTACGTCGGCGGTCCGGTACAGCCGACTACCGCTGCAAGCACGAGCCTGATCCCGCTCGGCCTGGCGGACGCCTGCATAACGGGCGGGTTGTGGGCTGCCCGGCAGCGGGTCAACCGCGAGGTCAGCATTCCGAACGGCGCCCGCCGCCTGCGCGATGCCGGCAACCTCGACGACCTCGCGATGGCGGCTGCGGGCACCGAGTCGCAGGACTACCGCGGCCCGGTGTTCATGGACTCCGACGTGTACAAGTGGCTGGAAGCCGTCGCGTGGGAGTACGCGCGTGAACCGTCCGATGAGCTCGCCGAACTGTTCGCGACCACATCGGGCGCCGTCGCCGCCGCGCAGAAGAACGACGGCTACCTCAATACCTACGTTCAGGTCACCCGAGGCGGACGGGAACGCTACCGGGACCTCTCCTCCAGTCACGAGCTCTACTGCATGGGCCATCTCATTCAGGCCGCGGTGGCCGGTCGGCGGGCCGGCCTAGACGACACTCTGTGGAAGGTCGCGATCAGGGTTGCTGATCATCTTGTCGCCGCCTTCGGTCCGGACGGCCTGCGGGACATCGACGGTCATCCGGTCATCGAAATGGCTCTGGTCGAGTTGTACCGCGAAAGCGGCGACGAGCGCTACCTGCGCCTCGCCCAGTGGTTCGTCGACGCCCGCGGTCACGGCACGAATCGCGCCTACGGCCGTGAGCCGATCTATTTCTCCGACCGGGTCCCGGCCGTCGAGGCGAGCTCTGTGGAAGGCCACGCCGTGCGTGCGCTGTACTTCGCCGCCGGCGTCTGCGACGTCGCCGTCGAGCGAGGACGCGACGGCAAAGGCTATCTCGACGCCCAGGCGCGCCAGTGGGAGCACATGGTCGACACCAAGACCTACCTCACAGGCGGACTCGGCTCACGCTGGGACGGTGAAGCGTTCGGGGATCCCTACGAGCTGCCCCCTGACGTCGCGTACTGCGAAACCTGCGCAGCCATCGGGGGAGTGCAGTGGACCTGGCGCCGGCTGCTGCACACGGACGACGTGCGCTGCGCCGACCTGGCCGAGCGGATCCTCTACAACGGTTTTCTCAGCGGCACGTCGCTGTCGGGGAACGAGTTCTTTTACGTCAACACTCTGCAGGTACGCACCGGCGCGGTCCCTGACGACCACCGACAGCCCGCCAACGGCCGCGGCAAATGGTTCCACGTCGCCTGCTGCCCGCCGAACGTCATGCGCACGGTCAGTTCCGTCGCGGCCTACCTCGCCACGCACGATCCCGACGGTCTGCAGTTGCATGTGTACGCGAACGCCGAGCTCGGCGCTGACCGCCGCCGCGTCTCGGTGCAGACGGACTATCCCTGGCATGGACGGGTCACGGTCACCGTCGCTGCGACCGACCAAACCGAATGGACGTTGTCCCTGCGCGTGCCCTCCTGGGCCGAGTCGGCGACGGTGCGCGTCAACGACGAACCGGCGGAGCCGGCCGACCGGCAAACCGGCTATGTACGGCTGCGCCGCCACTGGCGGCCGGCCGATCGAGTCGTCCTCGACCTGCCGATGCCGGTCCGGCTGACGGCCGCGGACCCGCGGGTGGACGCAGTTCGGGGCGCGCGGGCCGTCGAGCGTGGCCCCGTCGTCTACGCCCTCGAGCAGGTCGACCTGCCCGAGGGCGTCGTCATGGAGGACGTCGAGATTGCAGCCGGCGCATCCGACCCCGCGGACTGGCCGGCGACCCGCCGCCCCGACTTCCTCGACGACGTCGTGACCGTCACGGTCCCGCTCCGCGACCGGCGAACCGGACTGAACTTCACCGCCGATGCGGTGCCCTATTTCGCCTGGGACAACCGCGGCGTCGGCCCGATGCGGGTCTGGATCCCGCTGGCATCGCCGACCACATGAAGGCGCGTCGAGGTCCGGCCCGGGCGGCGGTCGCCACGGCAGTCCTGGTGATCGGCGTCTCCGGATGCGCCGGCGCTGGGGTCCTGGCGTCCCCGGACGTCAACCATTGCAGGCTTCGGCGGCGACTCGCCCGGCATCATGGGATTGCCCGGGCTTCCGCCGTGTGGGTTGTTGGACATCCGAAGCGGCGGTTACGGCCAACTGAACTACGGATTCCTGGTCGCTGGTGCGGTCATCGCGATGGTGTCTGCCAGGCCGACTCCGAGCCGAAGTTTTCATGGGTGTGTCGCGGTGGCCCGGCTTGCCGGGCGAGTTCACTACCGAGACGAGCAGTGCACCGCGGTCGTGGACACTTGCACCTCACCCGGAGTCCCCCGAGCTGAAGAACGTCGAGAAACTGCCTGCGACCGCGGTGATGACGAAGATCGCCCAGACTTCCAAGACGACATCTACGATCTTGCCAGCCGCCGTCACCGGGCTATTCATGTAGGACGAGACGGTGAGCAGTTGCACGGCAGTGAAGAAGGCAGCGTCGCCGAGACCGTGGATGTCCCCGCCCGGCTGCCCGCTTTCGAACACCCACACAAGCACGGTGCCGACGACGAACATCACAATCGAAGACCCGAGGGCGATCAGCAAGCGTGCGAGCAGGCGGCGGTGCCGCTCCTCGAACGTGAAGAGCCGGGACCATTCTTCCTTCATCACAGCGCCATCTCCTGTCAGGGTCGGTTCGGACGAGTACGTTCCTGCCCGCCGAAGCAAGCGCGGCTCGCGGGCTGGCTGAGAGTCGAGGGCGGACGGCGTCGCCATCGTGCTCCGGCGGCCGGCGGCGCGCCGCTCTCGCGGATCAGTTCGGCATAGCCTGCACCGACATGCTGCCCGCTCCTCGTCGAACTCTCAGCTGACCGGCCGGCTCCGGCTTGCGCCAGGTGTGCAGGGTGTCGAGGCGTTCACCTGCGCGGCGTGGTCGGAGTAGCCCCGTGTCCGGCCCGGGCACCCTCCAGGGTCTGTGCGGCGGACGTCTGTCTCGCCGCAAGTCGCCTCGAAGAACAACGGTGAATGGTGACCTCTCAGGGTTCCACCCCGTTCGCCGCGCCGGCGATCCGCTGATCATCAATCGAGAGCGCGAACGCAGCCCACCCCGGGGTTTCGAGAGCCCGAGTTCTCTCTGGGCCGAATTCGATGCCTACCCGAGACCGATCCGCGCGCCCAGCGGCACTCGGGCGCCGGTTACCGGCGGTGAGCGCACACCCCTGGAGTGCCGGCTACCTTCGGCCCTTCCGCACAGCTCCGAATCACTTTAGTCTCCCGGCCATGACACCACGGCGTGCCCTGACACCCCCGCGGGCGAGCAACGCAGTACGCGGCCGCATCGGTCGAACGATGACCGGCCTCCTGGCCGTCGCGTCGCTCGCTCTTGTCGCGGCCCCGAACGCCAAGGCGTCCGTTCCGCTGCCAGGCAGCATGGCTGCGCTAGGGGACTCGATCTCGCAGGCCTACGATGCGTGCTGCTCGTACGGGGATCACCCGGCATATTCGTGGTCCACGGGCAACGATGCGTCCGACGGAATCTCCAGTCACTACGAACGGATCGCGGCGCTGAATCCGACAATCACCGGTCACCAGTACAACGACGCGGTCACCGGATCGAAGGCGGCGAACCTGCCGACGCAGGTCTCGAACAGTGTGGCGCAAAACGCGCAGTACGTGACCATCTTGATCGGCGCGAACGACCTCTGCACCTCGTCTGCATCGACGATGACCTCCACTGCCAACTTCCAGAGCCAGGTCGCGGCCGCGCTTGCGAGCCTCGAGCAGGGCCTGCCGACTGCGGAGATCTTCGTCAGCAGCATTCCGAACATCTACCAGTTGTGGTCAGCCCTGCACACCAACTTCTTCGCGCGCACGGTCTGGGGTGTGGCGGGTATCTGCCAGTCGATGCTGTCCGCATCGAACACCGAAACGCAACGGCAGCAGGTTGTCACCCGTGAGCAGGCCTTCAACCAGATACTGCAACAGACATGCGGTCAGTATGCGAACTGTCGGTGGGACAATTATGCGACGTACAACTACAAATTCGCGGCCAGCCAGGTCAGCACCCTCGACTACTTCCACCCGAACCGAAGCGGCCAAGCTGCGCTCGCGACCGTTACCTGGAATGCCTCGTGGTGGGCCGCCTGAGGTCCCTGAGCGCTCGCACGGTGAGGACGAGTTCCACGGACTCACCCCGTTTACGGTGATTCAGGTTGAACTGTTCGCAAATTGCTTGAGCACGATTCCCGCGCTGCAGCCGTCGCCGGGATATTTTCGCGGAGGGCCTCGTTGATCTGGCAGTAACGATACGCTCGCCTGATCGAACGCTGAAAGGGGCCAAGCATGTCGGATGGCGGCGTCGGCTCATTCGAGATGGCGCTCGAGCCATGCAGCGGCGACTACCAGCCTGATGACGATCGGTGGCGTGATCAGGTCGTTGGCCTGGTATCGGAGTTGCGCGGACAGGTGGACGTGGAGCGGCGCGGCGTGGCGCGGCCGGGCACGAAGGGGACGTTGGACGAGCTCATCGTCGCCCTGGGCAGTGCGGGGGCGTTCACCGCGGCGGTGGACTGCGTTCGCGCCTGGCTCGGCCGCGACCGCAGTCGGCGCGTCGACGTCCGGTGGGAGGAAAACGGCGAGCAGCACTACGTAACGCTCACCGGTGATGCGATCGACGTGGACAGCGTCCGGGAGATTGCCAGAGCGGCCGCCCGACGCATTGGAGGGTCCGAGTGGCCGGCAAGTACCGCGCCCTGCTGATCGGCAACTCGACCTATCCCGCCGACGAGCACAACCTGCAGTCGCTCAGGGGTCCCGTCAAGGACATCGCCGCGGTCAACCGCGCGCTCGTCGACAGGAGTACCGGCCTGTTCGAGGACGTCGACGTGACGCTCCTCCCGGAGGTGACATCCAACCGGGCGCTTCGGATGTTGAGCAGGTTCTTCGGTTCCGCCGATCGCGACGACGTGCTCCTCGTGTACTTCAGCGGGCACGGCAAGCTCGACCAGAACGGCCGGCTGCATCTGTGCATGCAGGACACCGAGACCACCGACCTGCTGTCCACCGCGGTCAGCAGCACCCGCCTGAACGAGTTCGCCGAGGCCTCGCGGGCGCGCAACGTAGTCATCGTCCTGGACTGCTGCCACGCCGGCGCCTTCCGCGGCGGCGACTTCGGTGACGCGGTCGCCGGGCCCGGCCGGTATGTGCTGACCAGCTGCCGCGGAACACAGCTGGCCAACGACGCCACCGTGGACAACGGCACAAGCTACTTCACTCAGCACCTCGTCGACGGGCTGCTCGGTGCAGCCGCCGACCGCGACCAGGACGGCTTCGTCGACTTCTCCGACCTTTACTCATATGTCGACCGGCAGCTCCGCGAGGACGGCAAGCAGATCCCACAGCGACGCGTGGACGGCGACGGCGACCTGCCATTGGCCAGACGACTCGCGGCCCCGTCGCCGAGCATCGGCGACAGCCACAGTTCCGAGAGCGCGGCCGACGCCGTGCATCCCACCCCAGCGCACCCGACGGTGCCCGTGGCGCCCGGCGCGGCGACGGCCCGACTCTCCCCCCGATCGACCTGGCCGCGTCGCCGCGTCGTGATCACCTCGACGGCAGCGGCCGCCCTAATAGGCGGCGGTGTGACCGCCGCCCTGGTGCTCACGTCCGGCGGTGAATCGGGGCCTCGGGCATCGCCGGGGCACGGGTCGTACACGGCGCGAGCATCCTGGCGAATCCGGATCGACGGCAGTGCGTACGGCAACGGCTGCACGGTGATGTTGACGGACATCACATCGGGCATCCCGGTCGACTTACCTGGCAACCTCTACGAGGTCGCGCGGTACCAGATCCCCCAGGCCGGCAAATTCAGCTGGACGACTACAGACCGCGCGTGCCTGGTGACGCCGCTGCCCGGGATGGGCACCGCCACCCTGCCGTTCACCCAGGAGGACAACGGCGACACCGACCTGTTCACCGTCCCGGCCAACGGAGCGAGCGTGAAGGTCGTCGACAACAAAGGCGGCTATTGCACACTACGGCTGTTCAACTCTGAGGGTCAGGAACTGGACACCATCCAATGGAAACCCGGGGATTCCGACCGAACTCTGGACACGAGCGGCGCGACATCTGTCTACGTCTTCGACGACGACTGCGTCATCCGCCTGTATGCGAACTCGTAATTGCCTGACTCGAGCGCTCGACCGATAAAGCGAGCACCAGACGGAAGTCGGCGATCCGGAACGTTGTGCTCGACAGCGCTGCGACAGGCTCCGTGCAGAACGAACCGCTACGGACGAGTCGGTGACGGCGAGGTCCTCTCACGCCTAACGGAC
>JAICIE010000012.1 GCA_025924515.1 Jatrophihabitans sp.
ATCCTCGGGTACCAGCAAGGGCCACGGTCGCTGCGGGCGCGATCGCGAGGAATGGCGTGAGGATGCGCAGGTAGGTGACCTCGTCCTCATTCGTCGTGTGACGCACCAGGATGTGCGTCAACTGCGGCGCATAGATGTAGACAAGCGCTGCCATCCCGACCCCGGTGAACAGCACTGGGATGAGGCTGACCCGGAGCAGCGCGCGCGCGTCGCGAGCGCGTCGTTGGACGAGGAGCCGCGGGATCTCGCGCAGCAGACCGGTGTCCGCTCCGAGCTCACCGACGTTCGACAGCAGCGTAAATGCCGCTATCGCCGTCGCCACCAGTCCGTATCCGGTCGGCCCGAGACCCCGGGTGAGGACGATGACGAGCACGAAGCTGGCCAGGCCCATCCACGCGACCGCGACCAGGTTGAAGGTGCCGCCGCGAGCCATCTTGCGCAGCTCCGCGTCGGTGCCTGCCTCGGGCGGTGCCGCCGTCAGGACGGAGCCGACGGCCCGGCGCGCCTTCGACCGCGGTCGCCGCCAGAGTCGCGGGCCGGCGGGCGTCGGCGTCCAGACCGTGAGCGGGCCGGCCGCGCCGCGTCTGGGCGGGGCGTCGGCGGTGACCTCGAGCCAGCAGACGACCGCAGCCAGCATTACCAGGTTGATCTGAACGGGCAGCCAGTTGTAGACGGGCATCTGCACGAGCGCGACGAGCATCGCGGCGTGCGCCCACAGCGCCCGGTTGCTGACACGCCAGGTGTAGACGAAGAGCATCGCGAAGAAGGCCACGAAAAGGAACAGGCCCGGGAAGCCCTGGGAGACCAGCAGGGTCCACAGCTGCCCGTGGGTACCGACTGAGGCTCCCGCGGCGACACCGGACGAGGAGCTCACCGGCGCGCCGTGGCCCAGCAGGGGTGACTCCATGGCGCTGTCGGTGGCCTGTTGGTAGAGGTAGGCGCGGCCCTGGGTGTTGGGGTGGGCGATCCGCTGCAGGACGACGTTCCCGAGCGGCGTGGTCACCACCACGCCGGCCGCGACCGCGATCGTGGCCAGCGTTCCTAGTAACACCCGGAGGTTCCCGCGCAGACCGACGCGGATGGCGACGTACAGGACGCCGACGCCGAGGCTGATCCACAGCCCGCGGTTGATGGAGAGCACGATCGGGACGACCGAGGCGACGAGGCCGACAGCGATCGCCCAGCGCCACAGCTGCCGCCGGGCCAGGACCAGCGCGTACACGGCAAACGGCGTCAAGATCGCAAGGTTCGATCCCCATTCGTTCGTGTAGTTGAACGGCGCTTTCGGCCGGGCCAGCGCGAAGCCGAGCAGGTCGGTGGTGTCCGCGAATCCCGGGTGGATCAGCGAGTACACGAACGGGTTGTGCGCCAACGACCCTGGCAGCAGCTTCTCCGTCACGCTGGAGAACTGCACGTGCGGGAACAGGATCCCGGCGAAGCCGCCGAGGACGGTGACCGCCCACAGCGACGCCAGTCCGTTGACGATCGATCGGCTGGTGACCCGGTTCTTCGGGCGGTTGATCAGGTAGAGGAGCAGGATCGCCGCGCTGACGTAGAGCGAACCGCGGTACACGTAGGCCAGCACCCGGGAGATGCCGGACAGTTGCAGCGCCGACCCGAACATCCAGAGCAGGAACAGCAGGTAGATCCCGAAGCCCTTCGGAATCCGCGTGGATCTCTGCTTCAGCAGCGCGAGGGCCATCGGGACGGCGATGATGGGCCAGACGAACGCCTGCAGCCCGAGAAACCACCAGAGCGGATAGCCGTAGAGAAGGATGTAGAGAGGCCAGCCCTCCGGCAGCATCCTGGCCCGGCGTACCGGTCGGAGCGCCGCGACGGGCCGCTCTAAGAGCGAAGCGGTCACAGGCCTCTCCCGGTCGCGGCGGCCAGTTTGACGGCCACGCGGGCCGGCAGGCCGGCGCTTACCGCCAAGGCGACGTAGCTGCGGCGTTGTCGCGGGTCACTGGCGACGGCGCGAGCGGCCCAGCGCAGCGCGGGGCGGCGCTGCCCCATCGCGGCGTACGCGAAGGCGAGCCGCCCGAACAACCGGGCTCGCCCTCGGGCCTCGGTGGCGAAATCCGGGTGTTTGGCGAGGAGGTACTCGATTGCGGCCGCGATGATCGGCCACTGGTTGGCGAAGTAGGAACCGGGATGCGAGAGCACTCGGACGAGAGGGTCCGGCATGGTGAGCACGGTCTCGGTGCGCGTTATTCGCAGCAGCCAGTCGTAGTCCTCTCCGTAGCTGCCGGGGACGTGTTCGTCGAACAGTCCAGGCCCGGCCAGCAGCCGCTCGCGGCGGAACACCAACGTCGAGGGATGCACATCGAAGGCACGGGTGCGCAGGAGCGTGGCATGGGTCAGGCGTCCGTATTCGGGCCGGCGCAGGTGCGTCTGGCTCCCTCGACGCAGCTCGTATCCCGAGCCGATGCCGATCGCGTCCGGCGCGGCCTCGAGCGCGGCAACCTGCGCTGCCAGTTTCCCGGGCAGCCATTCGTCGTCGTCGTCGCAGAGAGCCACGAGGTCGCCGGTCGCGGCCAGCAGTCCGGTGTTGCGGGCGCCGGCGGCGCCATTGCGGCGGCTGTTCGACAGCACCACGACGCGGCGGTGCGGCTCCTCCGGATCCGGCAAGGACAAGGTCGCGGCGTCGGCGTCGGTTACGACGACGATCTCGACGGCGCCCGCGTACTGCTGGGCGCGGATGCTGTCGACCGCGGCACGCAGGAGTTCCGGCCGTCCGACAGTCGGCACGATCACCGACACCGACGGCAACTGCTCAGTCATCAAGCCGCCCGCCACGATAGCCGTAACGGCGCGAGACCGGAGCGGTGACCAACCCGACGAGGCGCTGGTCGCGCCGCGGCAGGGCGGCCCGCCACTCCTCGTCCAGGCGAAGCGGTAGCGCGCCGTTGCGGAACCGCATCGGGTTGCCGGCGACGGAGTGGGTCGGCGCGAGCTGCACGGTCGTGCCGTCGAGGAAGTCCAGCGGCGAATCCTCGCGGAGGCCGAGGGCGGGCAGCAATCTTCGCAGCGCCGTGTCGGGCGCGCCGATCAGCTCCTCGTAGCGGATCAGCGCGGCCGGCGTGCCGAAGGGCCGCATCGCCTCGTAGCACAGGTTGACGCTGAGCCACCGCATCGCCATGGCGGCCGGGTGATGCCGCGGCAGGGTCGCGCGCGCCGGTCCGACTTGGGGCTTTTCGACGTCCTTGGTCCATGAGTAGGCCACGCCCTGCGGTACGCGAACAAGGTGCAGCAACACGAGCCGAGTTCCGAGTTGGCTGCGGATCGCGTATGCGTGTCCGAGCTCCTTGCTCGAGTCGACCACGGTGCGTCCGCCGGCGACCGCGCTGATCGCCGAGTACCACCGGTCGAGCAGCCCCGCATACTCCTCAAGCTGCCGCCCGAAGCCCGGTGCGGCGCCCCGCGCGAAGCTGAGCGGGATGTGCCGCATCCGGCTGACCCGGGTGCGCAGCATGACCATCCGGCTGAACTCCGGTGTGTCGAATCCGCCGACGGCCCGCTCGGCCACCGCCGACCAGAACAGGCAGCTGCGCACCGGCTCGCCGCAGCCGCACAAATGCAGGTTCAGGGTCCCAGGCTGGAACAGTCGAGCGAATTCTCCCACCGCCACCACTCCGGGCAGCTGGCCGAGGATGCGGTCGAGCAGCGTGCTGCCGCTGCGGCCGCAGCCGGCGACGTAGGCCACGACCGGCCCGGCGGTCCGGCCCGAAGCAGGGGAGCTCGTCTGGACGGTCGCTACGACGCTCACCGCGCTCCTCTCAGTCTGACGTAGCCGTATCGGAACAACAGCGGGGCCGTCAACGCGGTCACAGCGATCCGGGTACGTGGCGCGAGGTCTCTGCGCCAGCGGCCGTCCGGGCGGATCGGGATTGCCCCGACTTCGAACCTCATCGGGTTGCCGTCCACTGTGTGATCGACCCCTAGCTTCACTTCGGCTCGGCGGAGCTCGTCCATGAGCTCCGGCGGCAGCCGCTTGCTCAGGAAGCCGGCGGCAGCGGCCATGCCGACCGCGGGCTGTGCCGCGAGGTCCTCGTAGCGCAGCCGGACGTAGGGCAGCCCCACCACCCGCAGCAGGTGGGCGAGCACGTTGTAGGTCACATAGCGCGCGCAGGCTTCGGCCGTGCCGTAGCGCAGCATCAGGTCGGTCTCCGTGCCCTCGGCGCCGTCCGGGCGGGCGACCGTCTTCTGCCAAGAGAAGACGACGCCGCGGGCGTCGCGTACAAGATGCAGCACCCGTGGGCGCAGCCCTGCCGCGCGCAGGAGCAGGCAGTACGTCGGGATCTTCGACGAGTCGACCACCACGTCGGCGTTCGCGGCAGCGGCGACGCCGGCGTAGAGGTCGCGCAGGACAGCGAGGTACTCGTCCACCTGCGCGCGTCGCGGCCGAAGTCGCGGTGGCAGCAGGAGCGTCAGCGCGGTCCACGGGCGGTCGACGGATGCACGCAGCTCACTGACCCGGGCGATGTCAACGTGCTCCCACCCGCCGAAGGCGGCTTCGCCCACTTTGCCCCAGAAGGCACAGTCGGAAAATCGTTCGCCGCATCCGCAGAGGCGGTCTTGCACCAGCCCGCGCTCCCAGACCTCGCGAAGCTCACCCGCCGGCATAACGCCGTCGACGCGTCCGAGCAGCCGGTCGAGCAGGGTGCTGCCGCTACGGCCCCACCCCGCAATGAAGATCAGTTCGCCGGTCACACCGGCGACTTCCGGCCAAGCCGTCGCCTGCGTGGACCGAGGCGGTGGATCGACTCGGCGATCGCTCGGACGGCATCGTTGCCGTCGATCGCGGCGGCCGGAAGCCGAGTGGCCGCGCGCGGTTTGACGATCTCCGTGGTCAGATGCCGGTGCAGCGCGGTCTCGTCATCGACGAGGCGTATCAGTCCGGCTTCGGCGATACGGCGAGTGAACAACACCTGGTGGTTGTCCACGTGCTCGCCGAGCGAGTGTTTCCGCGGCATGACGAACGGGGTCAGGCCGACGCGGCGACAGTCCATGATCGTCGCCGGACCGCCGTGACAGACCACCGCGTGCGCCTCGGCGATGAGCGACTGGGTCTCCTGGTACGTGAGCAGGTTCCTGCCTTCCGCCAGCCGCGGAGGCCGGCTGTAGCCGTACTGGATGAGGCATCGCACAGACGCCGGCGCGCCGGCGAGCCATCGGTCTATCCAGTCGCTCATCCGATTGAACGGATGGTGATCGGTTCCGACGATGGCCAGGACGAGCAGAGAAGCGGGCGCCTCGGTCATCTCAGAGCACACTGCCGACGACCTGACCGCGGGAATAACTGCGCTTCTGTTCCTCCCACTGCAGCAAGAACAAGTCCGTGATCGGATAACAGAGACGGCCGGTCAACGTCGGGCCGTCGATACGGTCGAATACCTCGAGGTAGACCGTGCGAATTCCTCGCAGTCGGGCGGCTATGAAGAACGGAAGCGCGACACCGGCGCCGGAGGAGACCACGACGTCGGGTCGGTAGCTGCGCACTATCTGCAGCGCGAGCCCCATGTTGCGCAGCGCGTTCAGCGCGTTACGGGTCGTCGGGTGGTAGGCGATCCGGACGTCCTCACCGGCGAGCTGCGACTCCGCGTCGGGCCCCGGAAAGGTGACCCACATCCGATCCCGTGTCTGCCACCACTGCCGCAGCCGGACGAGCTGCACCAGATGCCCTCCGGACGAGCAAACGATCAGGACGCGCCGCGGCCACTCGGATCCTGCCAGCAGCGCAGACTGCTCCTCGGACGCGACCGAGGACATGCCGTCGGGACCACCACCGACCACCTCCGCGCCCAACGTCGGCGTGTTCATCTGGTGCGTCCTTTCATGGCCGGCGCGAGACGTCAAGGCCGTCCGCCTGACCTTGGTACCTTCGGGCGCACGACAACGTCAAGTTAAGCGGCTGCTCCGCCGCGTGCGGGCCGAGGCCTCGCGTCAGGGTGCCTGTTGCTCCCGTCGAGCAGACCACTCCCTTACAACGAGCCACCAGGGCATGGGTTGCGCTCACGTTCGCATGTGACCATGACGAGCATGTGCTTCAGGCCCGGGCGAGCCTCCCGGCGGCGACCGGCCGTCCTGCGAGCGGGGCTGGCGGGCCTTCTCGGCATCGCGCTGGCGCTCTCGGCCTGCACCACGACCTCTGGCCGGCCGGCGTCGACATCGACCCCCCCGCCGAGTTCGCGCGGTGTCGTCCGCCCGCCCGACTCCGGCGCCTACTTCGGTGCGTACGTGCGTCCGGATGGCGGACGACAAACCGCGGTGACGGACTTCGAGCGCCTGATCGGCCGCAAGCTCGACATCGACCACGTCTACTACCACTGGGACGACGCCTTCCCGACCGCCGCCGACCGCTGGGACATCCGCAGCAAGCGCATCCTGTTCATCAGTTGGCAGAGCGAGACCCGCGCCCGCGTCAAGATCCCATGGGCTGACATCGCGGCCGGTCGGCAGGACGCCGTCATCGATGCCAGGGCGCGGGCCGTCAAGGCGCTGGGCGTGCCGATCCTCCTGTGCTTCGAGCACGAGCCCGGCGCGCTCGTCGGGCGGGAAGGGACCGCGGCGGACTACGTCGCCGCCTGGCGACACGTGGCGGCCCGCTTCGCTCAGGACGGGGCGAACAACGTTTCGTGGGTCTGGACGCTCACCTCCTTCTCCTTCCGCGCGCAGCAAAACGGAACCTCGGCGGGCCGGACGCCCCCGCAAGCCCTGTATCCGGGCGACGACGTCATCGACTGGATCTCGGTGGACGGCTACAACTACTCCGGTTGCCCGGGGAGGAGCGTTCCGTGGCGCTCGTTCGCCCAAGTTTTCGGCGCTTGGTACCAGTGGGCCGAGCACCGCGACAAGCCGCTGATGATCGCGGAGTTCGGGCTCTCCGAGGACCCCTTCGTTCCCGGGCGCAAGGGCGCATGGTTCGACCAGGCGGCCGCGCAGCTGGCGCAGTTCCCGCTCATCAAGGCGCTGGTGTACTTCGAGTCGACGCCACGCTGCGACAATCTCGTGACCTCGTCGCGGTCGGCACTCGACGGCTTCCGGCGCCTGGTGGGAACTCGGTACCTCAATCCGCCGCTTCCGCCCGGACAGTGATCGGCCGTTTGGAGTTGTTGTCCCCGGCGACTTCAGCGACACTCGTTGAGCCCACTCAACGGCCTCGTCAAGCCCGTGCCGGGCGAACGCCGCCGGCGACGGCGGCCACGGCAGGTGGGTGAGCCCATCCCAAGGGACGAACCACTGCGAGGTCTGATGTCCGGTAGTCTCCGCCGTCGCCGCGTGATCACGGCTGCGGCGCTCACTCTGTCCGGGGTCGTTCCGCTCTGTTTGGCCGGGACGACACCCGCGGGAGGCGCGAGCTTCGCGATGGGCGGGGCCAGCTCGGCTGCGACGACGCCTATCTCACACGTGATCATCGTGCTCAAGGAGAATCGAAGCTTCGACGAGTACTTCGGGTCCATGCCCGGCGTCAACGGGCAGACCTTCGCGAAGAAAGCCGACGGGACGACGGTTTCGCCGCTGCCGCAAACGCCGGATCCTCTTCCCAACGACATCAACCACTCCCCCGGCGCCTTCACGAAAGCCTGCGACGCGGACAGCACCGGGACCTGCCGCAATGATGCCTTCGACCAGGTCAAGGGCGCCTACTCGACATCGGGCCAGCCGCTCGCGTTGAGCCAGATGTCGGCGAGTCAGATCCCGGACTACCGCGCCTGGGCCAACACCTACGGCATCGCCGACAAGTTCTTCGCCTCCTGGAAGGGCGCGAGCTTCACCAACAACCTTTACGAGTTCGCCGGCCAGGCCGGTCGGTATGACACCACATCCGGATGTGTCGCCAACACCGCGGTCGCCAACACGCAGGCATGCCACACCAACGGGCGCTCCGTGTCGGGCCTGCCCCATCCGCCGGCCGGATCCGGCGGTCTCAACCACCACTGGGGCTGCGACGACCCGGCCGGCACACTGGCGCAACTGATGAATCCGGCGACCGGTGCGACAACCACGATGTACCCCTGCTACCGGTTCAAGTCCCTGCCGGACGAGCTGACAGCGGCCGGGGTCAGCTGGAAGAGCTACGCGAACTCGATCTCGGGGTTCCACGAGGCTCTCGACGCGATCGACAGCATCCGCAACGACCCCGCCGAGTGGGCGAAGGTTCAACCCGAGGGCAACTTCACCCAGGACGTCAAGGCCGGCAACCTCGCCAACGTGAGCTGGATCGTCCCGCGATGGACCGACCATCCGCCCCAGTCGGCGTGCAATGGCGAGAATGAGCTCGTCAACCTCGTCGGCGCGGTCCAGTCGTCCCCGTACTGGAACTCGACTGCCATCGTCGTTCTTTGGGACGAGTGGGGTGGGTTCTATGACCACGTCCCGCCACCCGACGTGTACAACCCCGTCAGCGGAGATCGGCTCTCATTCGGCTTCCGGGTACCCGCACTCGTCATCTCGCCCTGGGTCAAGGCCGGCAATCTCGCAAACGGTGGATATGTCAGCAGCCAGTTCTACAGTCACGCGTCACTGCTCAAGTTCATCGAGCACGATTTCAACGTGCCCAGTCTCGGCGCGGACGATGCGCAGCCGGATAGCATGACCGGCGGAGACCTGATGGATTTCTTCGATTTCTCCGGAGCCCAAGGGGGCACGCCCCCGCACGGGAAGCTGAGTCTTAGCACGCGGAGCTGCAAGCCGATGACGGCGGCGGAGAAGCGGCTCGTGGCTAGCAGCGACCCCGACTGAGGCGGAACCCCGAGAGATCATCGAGAGGCGGGGCCGTCGGTGTTCGCGGCCCCGCCTTTCGATGTACAGATGGTTCAGGATTGCTTGTAGTACGCGAACCAGTCGACGTCCAGGTTGACCGGGTTGGGGGTAGACGCATTCGGCCTCGCCCCGTTGCCGAGCGAGTTCGCGATACCGACCCACATCGCCCGCGACGGCACGTGTCCCGTCATGGTCGCCGTCGTCCGCCCGTCGAGCGTGTACTTGAGCATGCTGGGCGTCCACTCCACACCGATGGTGTGCCACTCGGTGTAGTTGCCGTGGATGAACGCGTGTTGCATGAGGTTGGTCTGGCCACCGGCGTTGTAGTGGTTCGTCAGCATCAACTCGCTGTGCGACGCGTCCCTGGCGTCGTACTCCATGAAGTCGACCTCCGGCGGCCAGCCCGAGACCGGCCAAAGCATCGCAGTGGCCCGTACGCCCAGACCGTGACCGTAGCGAGCGCGGATAAGGTACCGACCGTACGTCCCAGTGGTGACGCGAGCGCCGCACATTCCGGAGCCGGTCCACTCCCCGTTTCTCTTGGCGACCTTCAGCGTCACCATGCCGTTGTGCACGACGACGTTCGACGCGAGTTTCGGACCGCGTCTGCTGTGAAGCTTGTTGTAGACACCCCAAGACGCGGAGTCGATGGTATTTCCGGTGAAATTGTCAGCGAATTTCAGGTGCCACCCGGGGATGGACGGAATACCAGACCCGGACGGGTCGGCAGACGACGCTGCGGTGCTGCTCTGCGGAATAGCGACGAGCACGGCCGCCGCTACTGCGGCCAGCGTTGCGATACGGGTTCGGCCTGTTGCCAGACGCTTTCTGGCCATGGTCGACACACTCCAATCTGGGGGCGAGCGGGAAGCGCCGCGGAACGGTCTGACTATGTCGGCGGGTGAATTTAGACGAGACCGCCCGTGTTAGGCCAGAGGAGCATATAACACCCAACATCCACTTGATCTCGGACAATCGGGGCTAACTGTACATATGCCTAACAACCGCTCAAGGTTGGCTCAATTGACTGGACGAGCGCAAGCGCCTCGGTCACACTGACCCGGCTACCACGCGGCAGAGGAGCCCAGTTCGGCCACGTTGGTCCTATTCGTCCCCATCGGCTGCCCCGACCGTGGCGACGTGGCTGACTGCCGTTCTCGGCGCCGGCGTCGCAAGCGCGTAGCCGACTTCGCCGCGATATTTTCGGGCGCGCCTACGCTCCCGAACCGGGGAGTTCGCTCTCAGTGTGGCGCTACTTACACCGGGGATAACAGCGCTGAGTTCCGCGCGACAGACGAGGATCCAGTCACGCGGACCCTTCTCGCACGAGCGGCCCTGGACACGACCTTCACTCCCCCGCTCGACGTCTGCACCGACCCCCGATCCATCGACCAGCAGGCCGCGGACAAGATCGAATTGTGCCGGCGAGCGAGGACGGGACAGCGGGCATCGTGGTCGCTCAGGCCGCGCATCGACCGGGGCTACCGTTTCACCGGGACGGCCAGCCGAGTGTGGACCGGGGAGCCCGGCGCCGATCTGCAGGCGGCGGTCTCCGGCCGGTCGGTGTACCTCGGCGGTCACTGGACCTGCCTCGCCAGCTCCCTGCAGGGCATAACCCGCCGCCGGTCACCCGATCGACCTGGTGACTCTCGACCTGACGTCAGGTGCCATCGACAGCACGGTGGCGGCCACCATGGCGCGGAAGGTCCAGCCGTACCTCTACGGCCTGTCGTCACTTCAGGGCACGGCGGACGGCGGCCTCGGGACCGGCGGAACGTTCACGACCGTGGGATCCGGTGGTACGCCGTACTCCCGTCCGAAGTTGGCGGTTTCGCCCTCGATGTGATCTCGTCAAGCGGTTCCTGACCGCGCGCCCCTTCGAGAGGAATCCTTGCCATGAGTTCCGCTTCATCCGCTCGGCGGCTGTTGTCGCTGACCGCCGGCGCCGTCCTGACCGCAGGGGCGCTGTTGGCGATACCGACGTCGGCGTCCGCTGCAGCAAACAGCCGCCTACCGACTGCAACCACGTGGGGGGCGTGGAAGGGTTGTGGGAGCAGCTACCCCGCGGGCTCCAATTGTGCGGAAATCTTCACGACCGCAGAAAATCCGTACAGCCACATGCTGTGGGCAGCCGGCGACTTCACGCACGCCAGAAACAGCCAGAACGGCACCATGGTTCGCTACTCAAATCTCATGGAGATTCACACCAGCACAGGGGCGCTGAATACCCGGTGGCCGTCGCACAGCTTCAATGGCACCATCTACGCCGCGGCAGTGGATGTTGCTGCCGACACCCTGTACGTCGGTGGGAACTTCACCACCGTGGACGGGTCGGCCACGGGAGCGAAGCACGTTGCGGCCTTCGACATGTCCACCGGCGCGCGAAAGACGGGTTTCGACGTAAGCGCCGACAATTCGGTCCGCGCGTTGGTGTTCGACGGCAGGACCAACTTGCTCTACCTGGGCGGCCGATTCACGGCGGTGCAGGGCATCGCCCGTACCCGCCTCGCCGCAGTGAACCCCATTACCGGCACCCTGTCGAGAAGCTTCGTTCCGCCGTCGATCAAGTGGACGGAGACCAGCGCCACGCAGCTGGCCGACGTTCGCACATTGGCGACCGGGGCCAATCAGAACGGCACGCCGATGCTGTACGTGGGCGGCCACTTCGACACGGTCAACGGCCACACGTACCAGTCGGTGATCAGGGTGAACCTCGCCACCGGTGGACTCGGCCCCGACTTCAGACCGCAGTTGTTCCTGCAGGGCGGGGACAATCTCCAAGAAGTCCTGAAAATTGTCTACCTGGACCCCGCGCATGGCTACTTCGGCGGAATCGTCGTGGCCCAGGCCGGGCACATCAATCGCGCCTATCGATTTGATCTCGACGACAGTACGAGGTGGACCCTGCGGGCCAACGGTGATTTCCAGGCCGCGGCCGTGCGTGGCTCGACGCTGTATCTCGGCGGTCACTTCACGTGTGTCGACCCCGGCGCTGCGTGCGTCCCGGGCGCCTCGGGCGGATACACCCGGGTGCACCTGGCTGCCGCCAACGTGGCGACCGGCCGAGTCGACTCCACCTTTGGGCCGAGACTGAGCCCCACGAGCAAGCCCTACTACTGGGGCGTCTGGACCCTTCGCGTCGCGTCGGGCGGCACGCTCTGGGCGGGTGGTGACTTCAGGCTGGTCAAGACCGGCGCCGGAACTTTCGTCCGGCCGAAGCTCGCCGGCTTCCCACCCCAGTGAGGGTTCTTATCGCGTGATCGACCGGTAACGGCGCGCCTCTAGGGCGCGCCGTTACCGTCTCGGCGGGCTCAAGTCCCTCGGCCGGCCCGCCGATGGGTGGCGGCATGAAGCCCTCCATCCATCCGTGGTTGCGGCTCGCCGGCCTCCCCCGCCGGCTGACCGTCGCAGCCTGCGCCGGCCTGCTCGCCACGGCGGCCGCACCCGCGCTTACCGCACACGCCGCTGTCACGACCTCGCCGGTGACCCAGGCATTCAGCCAGGTTTTCTCCGACGACTTCACGGGCACCGCGATCGACAAGACGCAGTGGACCGTCTATGACAACCCGACCGGCTCGCTGGGTCACTCGGCGAAGAACGTCGTCGTGCACGACGGCATGCTGACGCTCAAGACCGCATACGACGCGACCGTGGGCAAGTTCACCACCGGTGGGCTGTGCCTGTGCCCGAGCAAGGGATCGCGGGCCCAGACCTACGGCGAGTGGGACATCCGGGCGCGGGTCAGCGCCGGGGACAGCCGCGCGCTGGCCATGCTCTGGCCGATGCAGGGCTGGCCGCCGGAGATCGACTTCATGGAGATGGGAGGGCAGGGCGCGCAGGGCCTGCGCCAGCAGAACACCCAGTCGCTGCACTATGACGTCGACAACAAGATGATCCACAGCAACGAGCTCGCCGACTTCACGCAGTGGCACACCATCGGTGTCCAGTGGGGACCGGGCTTCCTCCGCTACCTACTCGACGGCCAGGTCGCCAGCACAATTGTGCAGCCGTACGTGCCCTCCCAGCTCATGCGCCTCGGGCTCGCGACCGCCCCACTGATCGGCGGCGTGACGACGCAGCCGGTCAACTATGACATCGACTGGGTCAAGGACTACAACTTCACCGGCGGCGCCGGCACCGCCCCCGCGGCGCCGACCGCCGTGGCGGCCACGCCCGGCGACTCGAGCGCGACCGTTTCCTGGACCGCTCCGACGGACACGGGCAATTCGCTGCTCACCGGCTACACCGTGACGGCTCAGCCGGGTGGGCGGACCATGACGGTCGCACGATCGGGCAACGACGACCCCAAGACGACCGCGACCTTCACCGGCCTGACCCCGGGCGTGTCCTATTCCTTCAGTGTCAGCGCCAACAACCTCTTCGGGACGAGCCTCGGCTCCGGCGCTACCCCCAACGTGACGGTCACGGGGACCCCGCCGACCATCAGTGCCGCCCCGCAGGCCAGCTTCGTGAAGCACTCGACCCTCGGCAGCACGGCGGCGAGCTCCGATGCCGCGGTCACCGTCGCCTGGACGAGCGCCGCCGGCAGTGCCCCGGTGTGCCAGCAGCAGGTCACCCGCCGGGTGGCCACCGAGCTAGCCACGCCGCTCAAGGCCGTCGCGGCGACTGCGACCCGCCTCGTGGACCGAATTCCCGCTGCCGGTTCGCCGGTGACCTACGCCGCGCAGGCGACCGGTTGCAACGGGCTGTCCAGCGCCGCCGTGCCGGGCCCCACGTACAACTACGTCGCGACCCAACAGGACGCGGCCGGGGTTGGCTACTCGGGCACCTGGTCCACGGTCAAGTGCGACGCCTGCTCGGGGGGTTCGATGGCGGCAACCCGCACCGCCGGTGCGTCCGTGAGCTTCCCGGTCACCAACGGGTACGGCGCGGCGCTCGTCGTCCGGACCGGTCCCCAGCAGAGCCCTTTCAAGATCTATGTCGACGGGGCCTACGTCGGGCAGTTCAGCGAGGGATCGTCGACCAACCAGTCGCGCGTGCTCGCGTTCACAACGGGCTGGGCGACTCCGGGCAGCCACACGATCAAGGTCGTCAACGTCGGTCCCAGCACCAGACCGAACCTTGATGTCGACGCGCTGCTCTCCCTGACCAAGTGATCAGCTGACAGACCCGACGCCGCCCAGGCGCTCCGCCTGCTTTCCGAGCAGGCGGAGCGCTTCTTTCCAGGCGATCTTCTCAGCGCAGACCTTCTCAGCGCAGACCTTCTCAGCGCAGATAGCGCGGGTCGTCCGCCATCAACTCCAGACGTTGGATCCGCCGCGCCATCGGCGGGTGGGTCGAGAACAGCGATGCCAGTCCGGACCCGCGGAACGGGTTTGCGATCATGAGATGACTCGTCGTCACGAGCGTCGGATCCTGCGCCAGCGGATAGGCGGCCACACCGCGCTCGAGCTTGCGCAACGCGGAGGCCAGCGCCAGCGGGTCCGACGACAGCTCCGCACCGGACCGGTCGGCCTGGTACTCCCGAGAGCGAGAGATCGCCAGCTGGATCAGGGCTGCGGCCAGCGGGCCGAGGAACATCATCAGCAAGGCGGCGAAGGGATTGCGGTCCTCGTCGTCTCGGCCGGCGCCGAAGAACAGGGCGAAGTTGGCCAGGTAGGTGATGCAGGCAGCCAAGGCACCGGCCACCGACGAGATGAGGATGTCCCGGTTGTAGACGTGGCTGAGTTCGTGCCCGAGGACGGCGCGCAACTCCCGCTCGCCGAGCAGGTGCAGGATCCCGGCCGTACAGCACACCGCGGCGTGGCGAGGGCCGCGCCCGGTCGCGAACGCATTCGGCTGCACCGCGGGCGAGACGAACAGGCGAGGCATCGGCTGCCCGGCGCGGGTCGCGAGTTCCCGGACGATCCGGTACATCGCCGGCTGCTCCACCTCGCTGACGGGGCGCGCCCGCATCGAGCCCAGCGCGATCCGGTCCGAGTTGAAATACGCGAAACCGTTGACGGCCAGCGCGAGAACCAGGCCGATCAGCAACCCGGAGCGCCCGCCGATCGCGTACCCCACGCCGAGCGCCAACGCTCCGAGGACCCCGAACAGGACGGCGGTCTTCAGCGCGTTCGTGAGGCGGTCCATGTCCCGGAAACGGTGCAGTGCGCAGCCCCGTTCCCCGGCCTCTCGGCCCGGAACGTGGCGCACGGCACTGAGAGCTGGGCCACGCGCCGGCGAGTGCGTTAGGCCGTTAACTCCCGGCTCAACCTCACCTCGTGACAAGAGGCCAGCTACGACAATTGCTTGTGCGCGCAATATCCGGAACGGAATATTCTTCCTCCCGGACCAGATAAGAGGGGTTTCTGGTCAGGGCGGTCTGCCACTTCGCGACGAAAACCTTCGCACGGCGCGCAAATGACACGCTTCCTACTGAACGAGCCGTCGATAAACACCGCCGCCGGCCTCTCACTGAGGCGGGCGGCGAAGTGTCAGGTGGAACCGAGTGGGACCTCGCGGGAACGACCTACTCCGCCCACCGGAACGACGCCATCAGGGCCTCGATGCGGTCGAGGACGGCAGGTTGGGGGCCGTCCGGGAGAGTGAACTCAGCGAGCAGGGCAAGCCTGCCGTCGGGCACAGGAACGACGTAGCGGACGCAGTCCGAGGCATACTCCGGCTCGACCAGCTGCGCTGCCATGCACTCACTCGTGCCGACAGGCCGCAGCGGGGGCACCTCGTCGTCGAGCAGACCGAGCGTGAGAACCCCGCTCGCCGGCTGGAACTCGTCGGCGTCCAGGACGACCGTACTGAGCACCGCCAGCAGCGGTGCGCCACCGACCTCGTCGGGAAGGCCCGCCTCAGCGGGCGTGACCACCAGCCAGTCGCGGCAATCCATCTCGAACGCCGGGAGAAGCAGGTCTTTCATCGTCGAAACTCTCCTTGCGTGCGCAACGGCAATTGGCTCGGGGGTCGGCCGCGCTGCAATCAACGTCCTCGTTGGTGCTCTACCCAGCGATCGCTTGCTGATACCACCGCCATAATCATTCCAGCGGCCGAACACTGAAGCGAAGGTCCGCTCGTACCGGGCTAACGGGCGGTCGACCGAGGCTAACTGCCGTTATCGCCGATTCGGCTGCAGCAGTATGCCGATCCGGCTGGCAACTCCCTGCGCGGCAACAACCGGCCAGTCGGGGCGGCGACCGATAAAGACGTCAATGCCCGAACCGTCGTTTGTTCCTTGTGAAGTGGAGCGCAGCACGCCGGGCGGCGCGACGCGGCCTGCCCGTGAGGCGGGACCCGTCGAGACCGGACCCGTCGAGACGGTCACGGAATACCATGAACTGGTTGCGCGCTGGACAGATCGGCGAGCCGCCACGGCGGCGCACAACGGGAGTAAGCGACGCCAGGAGGCGAACGGTCCGGATGGCCAAGGACGTCAGGCAGCTCGAGCGGGTGGTCATCCGCATCGCCGGTGACTCCGGCGACGGGATGCAGTTGACGGGTGACAGGTTCACCCAAGAGACCGCCCAGTTCGGCAACGACCTGGCGACGTTCCCGAACTTCCCGGCGGAGATCCGCGCGCCCCAGGGCACCTTGGCCGGGGTCTCGTCCTTCCAGCTGCACTTCGCCGACCACGACATCCTCACGCCCGGTGACCGGCCGGACGTGCTGGTGGCGATGAACCCGGCTGCCCTCAAGGCGAACCTCGGCGACCTTCGCGACGGCGCCACCCTCATCGTCGACAGCCACGACTTCACCACTCGCGCGCTGGCCCGGGTGGGCTGGGACAGCAACCCTCTCGAGGACGGGACGCTCGAGAAGTTCCAGCTGCATGCTCTCGACCTGACCCAGATGACCCTCGACGCCCTGGCCGACACCGGGTTGTCGCGCAAGGACGCCGGCCGCAGCAAGAACATGTTCGCCCTCGGCCTGCTGTCGTGGATGTACTCGCGGCCCACCGAGGGCACCATCGCCTTCATCGAACACAAGTTCGCGCGCAAGCCCGAAATCGCCGGGGCCAACATCACGGCGTTCCGAGCGGGCTACAACTTCGGTGAGACCACCGAGGCCTTCGCGGTGGCCTACGAGGTCAAGCCGGCCACGCTGCCCACCGGCACCTACCGAAACATCACCGGTAACCTCGCGCTGGCGTACGGGCTGATCGCCGCCTCGAAGCGCTCCGGGCTGCCGCTGTTCCTCGGCGCGTACCCGATCACGCCGGCCTCCGACATCCTGCACGAACTGTCCCGGCACAAGCGCTTCGGCGTGCGCACCTTCCAGGCCGAGGACGAGATCGCCGGCATCGGCGCCGCTCTGGGGGCTGCCTTCGGCGGCTCACTCGCCGTCACCACGTCCTCCGGGCCGGGTATCGCGCTCAAGGGCGAGACGATCGGCCTGGCCGTCAGCCTCGAGCTGCCCCTGGTCATCTGCGACATCCAGCGCGGCGGCCCCTCGACCGGCCTGCCGACCAAGACCGAGCAGTCCGACCTGCTGCAGGCCATGTTCGGCCGCAACGGTGAGGCGCCGGTGCCGATCGTCGCCGCGCAGTCGCCGGGCGACTGCTTCGACGCGGCAATCGAGGCGGCTCGGATCGCGCTGACCTATCGGACGCCGGTGTTCCTGCTCTCGGACGGCTACCTCGCGAACGGGTCGGAGCCATGGCGGGTCCCGTCGCTCGACGAACTGCCGGAGATACCGGTCTGCTTCGCCAGCGAGCCCAACGGTCCTGACGGCTCCTTCCTGCCGTATCTGCGCGATCCCGAGACGCTGGCCCGCCCCTGGGCAGTGCCGGGCACGCCGGGCCTGGAACACCGGGTCGGCGGCATCGAGAAGGCCGACAAGACCGGCAACATCAGCTACGACCCCGACAACCACGACTTCATGGTGCGGACGCGGCAGGCCAAGGTCGACCGGGTCGCCGCGGCTCTGCCGCCGCTGGCCGTCGACGACCCGTCGGGCGACGCGCGCGTGCTCGTCCTCGGGTGGGGGTCGACCTACGGGCCGATCGGCGCGGCGGTTCGCCGGGTACGTCGCTCCGGCGTGCCGATCGCGCAGGCCCACCTGCGCCACCTGAATCCGTTCCCGGGCGATCTCGGCGCGGTACTCAACCGCTATGACCGCGTCGTCATCCCGGAGATGAACCTCGGCCAGCTCGCCATGATGATCCGCGCCAAGTACCTCATCGACGCGATCAGCATCACGCAGGTGCGCGGGCTGCCGTTCAAGGCCGAAGAGCTGGCCGAGATGCTGCAAGGAGTCGTCGACCATGGCTGATCTGGGCCTGAAGGCCAAGGATTTCAAGTCCGACCAAGAAGTGCGCTGGTGCCCCGGATGCGGCGACTACGCCATCCTGGCGGCGGTGCAGGGCTTCATGCCCGAGCTGGGGATCCCGCGCGAGAACATCGTGTTCGTGTCCGGGATCGGCTGCTCGAGCAGGTTCCCGTACTACATGAACACGTACGGCATGCACTCGATCCACGGCCGTGCCCCCGCGATCGCCACCGGGTTGTCCACGTCGCGTCCCGACCTCTCCGTGTGGGTGGTAACCGGCGACGGTGACTCCCTCTCCATCGGCGGCAACCACCTCATCCACGCCCTGCGGCGCAACGTCAACCTGAAGATCCTGCTGTTCAACAACCGCATCTACGGGCTCACCAAGGGGCAGTACTCGCCGACGTCCGAGCTCGGGAAGATCACGAAGTCGACGCCGATGGGATCGCTCGACCGTCCGTTCAACCCGGTGTCCGTGGCGCTGGGCGCGGAGGGGACATTCGTCGCGCGCACCCTCGACAGCGACCGCAAGCACCTGACCTCGGTGTTGCGGGCAGCCGCCGCTCACCAAGGCACCGCGCTGATCGAGATCTATCAGAACTGCAACATCTTCAACGACGGCGCTTTCGACCTGCTCAAGGAGTCGGACAGCCGCGAGGACTGGATCATTCCGCTCGAGCACGGCAGGCCCATCCGGTTCGGCAAGGACGGCTCGAAGGCCGTCGTCCGTGCATCTGACGGGTCCCTGACGGTCGCCGACCAGGTCGACGAGGACGACCCCCGCCTCGTGATCCACGATGCCCACGTGGAGAACCCGTCGTACGCGTTCTCACTGGCCCGGTTGTCGTCAAGCGATGCGCGCTACGCGCCGATGGGCGTGATCCGCTCGGTGACCCGGCCTACCTACGACCACCTGATGACCGACCAGCTCGACACCGCGGCTGCGGCCGCGCCGGGCGACGAGAGCGCGCTGCAGAAGCTCATCCTCGGCAACGACACCTGGCAGGTCGCCTAACCTGCACCTGGTGTCCCGACCGAGCACGCGGCACCAGGCTCGAACGCGCAGGACGCCGGACGCGAACCGTTCGGCAGCGGCATCATCTCGACGATGCTGGTCATGGCCGGCCCTTTCGTCGAGGAGCCGCCCGGTGCGACGCTGAGCGAAGGACGACGGTGGGTCCGGCGTCGCGGGGGCCCGGGGTCGATGTCCCGTCTCGGTCCTGGTCGCAGGGCGAGGAAGGCGGAACGGCAGGCGTGACACGGGTCCCGGGCGCGCGCGGCGCGGCGTCCAAGTCGAGCACTCGACCGTCCTGGCCGGACCTGGCGACCTCCGCCGGGGTGTTGGTCGGGCTGCTCGCGGTGGCGGGCGGGACCTTCCTGCCCTGGCTGCGCACCGGGCTGGCGACCCGCAACAGCTTCCGCGCGGCCGGCCTGATCAACCGGCTGCTGGCCCCGCCCGGGCTCGCCGGGTTGTTGCTCTCGGCGTGGCCCTTGATCGTGCTGGCGTGCGCGGTCGCGATTGCCCTGCTGGTGCTTCACGTGCGGCGGACCGCGTCGGGTCTGGCGGCCTTGACCGCGCTCGCCGCGGGCGGGGTCGCCTTCACGACGCTGCTCCTGCCCTCGCGCAGCTACGCGACGGTGGCGCGGAGCGGTCCCGCGGTCACGGGAACGGGGGCGTGCCTGGTCCTGGTCAGCGTCGCGATCTCGCTGGCCCGCGCCCTGCGGGACCGGCGCCGGCGTCGGGCCGGGGGATCAACCTTCGATGGAGGGCGCTGATCAGTCGGCGGTCGGCTTCAAGCCACCGACAGCGGATGGGACGGGCGCCGACCTCGCGTGCGCGGAGGTTCGACGATGCGGACCGCCTCGTGAGCGTCGGCCTGCCGGATTCCGAAACCCATCGCCACGCACACGAGCACGCTGAGCAGCAACCAGCCGCCGAGGATCGCCAGAAGCAGCATGTCGATACCCATCGGCACTCCCCGACCGTCCTTTAGCGTCCGGCGCCGATGTGAACGCCAGCCTCGAGGTCAATGCGTGCAAGATCGCGAGGGAAAGGCGGGGATGCCCGATCCCATGTTGCTCACCTCAACCACTGTCCCGTCCTGACCTGTGGTCGTCCTGCGTGGAGCCGAGGTCCTGCTGGGTGACGTCTCCTTCTTACCGCCGCCAAACCCCCGAGAGCGGGAGCGAAACGGCCCTGCGGCCTGCCGATCGCTAAAGACACCGGCAAAACCGCCGTCATAGAGGACGACGCCGGCCGCGGGGCAACGGTTCACGGTTTCGGGCTACCCGCGGCCGCAGGCGTGAGCTACCTCGACGGCTGACGGATACGCCCGGTTCGTAGCCGCTCGTCCACCGGCGGTGCTGTGGCAGGCCGACGTCGCGTTGCGGAGGTGTCGTGATCATGACACCGTCCTAGCCTGCCGTTCTCTAAGGTCCGCTACGCCTCGGCAGCCAACGGTCGCAGCTGTTCCAGCAGCGGCCGGAAGGCTCCGCCGGCGTCGCACCCGATTCGTCGCGCCATGTGGTGCGCGCACCAGCCGAGGAGCATGTGATGAGCCAGACCCCGCCTCCCGCGGGCCCTCCCGCGAAGCCGGACTCCGGCGGTTGGTGGGCGCCGCCGCCCGCTCCCGGCAGGCAACCGGCGGGACCGCTGTACCCGCCGCCGAGTCCCGTGCAGCAGCCCGGTCCGTGGCAGCAGTCGGCCGCCCCGCAGCCGCCGCACCAACAGCCGCAATACCTGCCTCAGCCGGGATACGGGGCTGCCTTCGACCCGCAGCCGGCGCACCCGGTCAAGAAGGGCCGCGGCAAGCTGATCGGTTCCATCGTCGCCGTCGTCGTGCTCGCCGGTGGTGGCGTCGGCACGTACGTGGCACTGTCCGACAGCAGCCAGAACGGCGCCGCGACACCGACCGCGGCGGTGCAGTCGGTGTTCGACGACCTGCAGAAATCCGACCTGCTCGGTGTACTCGACGACCTGGTTCCCGCCGAGCGGGACGCGTTGGCCGCGCCGCTCAACCAGCAGGTCAGCGAGCTGAAGCGGCTGCACGTCTTCGACACCAGCGCCGACCTGCATCACCTGCCCGGGTTCAGATTCGCCGCCGACGGCCTGACGTTCGGGCCGCCCAAACAGATCACCGACAAGGTGTCCGTCGTCGCGCTGACCGGCGGCACGATCGACGTCTCATACGACGCGGCGAAGCTGCCGGTCAGCCGGGACTTCCTGTCCGCGGTCGGCGGATCGGTGCCCCAGGGGGCGACCGCGTCGCAGCACGTCAACATCGCCGACGCGCCGACCCGGCCCGAGCTGGCCGTGCAGCAGGTCGGCGGCCGGTGGTATCCCTCGCTCTTCTACACGGTGGGGTACAACGCGCTCGGCCAGCGGGCTCCGAGCCCCGGGGACTACATCCCGGCGGCGGGCGCAGACACCGCCGAGGATGCCGCCGGCGACATGGTGCGGGCGCTGCTGAAGGGCGACTACCGGGGTGCGGTGCAGTTGTTGTCCCCCGACGAGATGGCCGTCGTGCACGACTACGGCGGCTCGGTGACCAACTCGTCGACCGGCGACAGCGGCGTCACGATGAGCTCGCTGAAGACGGAGACGACCGCCTTGTCCGGTGGCGCCCAGCGGGTCAGCCTCAAGTCCCTGGTGATGACCAAGGACGGCAACACCATCTCGATGACCGTCGACGGCGACTGCATCAGCGAGAGCGCCGGCGGTCACTCGCAGAAGTTCTGCGCCGCCGACATCGAGAAGCTCGTCGAGAGCTTCCCGGTCGGACGGGTCTGCGCCTCTAATGGCAGCTGCCAACCGCAGCACGCGGAAACGATGACCGCCGCCCAGCAGCATGCGTTCGAAGACCTGTTCCGTGGCATTTTGAAGATCGGTATCGTCACGAGCCGGACGGACGGCAAGTGGTACGTCAACCCGGTGCGCACGTATGGCGATCTCGGCAACACGATCACGTCGCAGCTCAAGGACGACGACCTCCTGCAGCTGATCGGGTTCTTCAAGCACCTCGGCCACTAGCGGCCGCCGCTGCGACCCCCGGTCGCGTATCGGCGCGCGGCCGGGGACTTCCGCGTCCGGGCGAGTTCCTAGTGTTGACCATGTGCACGACGACAGCGGGCGTGGGCTCGCATACGGAGCCATCGCCTACGTCCTCTGGGGCGTGTTCCCGCTCTACTTCCCGCTGCTGGAGCCGGCGGGCACGATCGAGATCCTGGCGCAGCGGATGGCCTGGTCGCTCGTCCTCATGGTGGTCATCCTGCGCGTCACCGGCGGCTTCGGCGGAGTCCGCGCCGTGGTGCGCGACCGGCGCGCGTTCGGCCTGCTGAGCCTTGCGGCGCTCGCCATCACGTCCAACTGGGGCACCTACATATACGGCGTCAACAGCGGCCACGTCGTCGAGGCGAGCCTGGGCTACTTCATCAACCCGCTGTTCACGATCCTGCTCGGGGTGGTCCTGCTCGGAGAGCGGCTGCGCAGGGCCCAGTGGGTGGCGGTCGGGATCGGCGCGGTCGCCGTTGTCGTGATCGCGGCCGACTACGGGCACCCGCCGTGGATCGCCCTCGTCCTGGCCGTCTCCTTCGGGCTCTACGGCTTTTTCAAGAAGAAGGCGGCCGTCGGCGCCGCCGACTCGATGGCCGTCGAGACCGGCGTGCTGTTCGTGCCCGCGCTGGCGGCCATGGCGGTGCTCGGCGCCCAAGGCAGCCTGGTCTTCGGCACCCGAACCGCGACCTCGCTGCTCCTCGTCGGCACCGGCGTGATCACGGTGATCCCCCTGCTGCTGTTCGCAGCCGCCACCCGTCGCCTTCCCCTCAGCGTGATCGGCTTGCTGCAGTACCTGGCGCCCGTGCTGCAGTTCGCGGTGGGCGTGGGGATCCGCCACGAGCAGCTGCCGCCTGCGGAGTGGGCCGGGTTCGCGCTGGTGTGGGTGGCGCTGGTGCTGCTCACGGTTGACGGGCTGCGCTCGCAACGCTCCTCCGCGTCGCTGGCCGAGGCTGCCGAGTCGATCGCCTAGGGCCGCCCCAGCGCCCGGAACTGCCAACCGGCGGCGCGCCAGCGCGCCGGGTCGAGAACGTTGCGTCCGTCGACGATGTTGCGCTCACTGACCACGGCGGCCAGGTCCGCCGGCTGCAGCGACCGGAACTCGGCCCACTCGGTCAGGTGCAGCACCACGTCGGCGTCACGGCAGGCCTCGAGCGCGTTGGGCGAGTAGGCCACCGTCGGGCAGGCGTCCTTCGCGTTCGGCATCGCCTCCGGGTCGTACACCCGCACGGCCGCGCCGCTGCGCTGCACGGTGAGCGCGACCTCGAGCGCCGGGGAGTCCCGGATGTCGTCGCTGTCGGGCTTGAATGCCACTCCGAGGATGCCGACGCGGCGACCGGCCAGCGAACCGTCGCAGACCTCGCGCGCGAGGTCGACCATGCGGGCCCGGCGACGCAGGTTGATCTCGTCGACGTTCTTGAGGAAGGACACGGCCTGGTCGACGCCCAGCTCGCCGGCGCGCGCGATGAAGGCTCGGATGTCCTTGGGCAGGCAGCCGCCGCCGAAGCCGAGACCGGCCTGGAGGAACCCGTGGCCGATGCGCTTGTCGTACCCGATGGCCTTGGCCAGCAACGTCACGTCTGCTCCGGCGACCTCGCAGACCTCGGCCATCGCGTTGATGAACGAGATCTTCGTCGCGAGGAACGAGTTGGCGGCGACCTTCACCAACTCCGCCGTCGCGAAGTCGGTGACCACTTCGGGCGTGCCGGACTCGAGGATGCCGGCGTAGGCCGATCGGATCCGCTCCAGTCCGCGGCCGCCGTCGACTCCGAGGACGATGCGATCCGGGCGCAAGGTGTCCTCGACCGCGAATCCCTCGCGCAGGAACTCAGGGTTCCACACCAGATCGGCCCCGGCTCGGGTCACAAGTGGCGCCAACCGAGCCGCCGTGCCCACCGGCACCGTCGACTTGCCGACGACCACTGCGCCCGGGCGCAGCTGCGGGACCAGGGCGCCGACCGCCGCGTCGACGTAGGTCAGGTCGGCTGCCAGCTCCCCGGCCTTCTGCGGCGTCCCGACGCACACGAAATGCAGCTCGGCGTCCGCCACCTCGGACAGGTCGGTCGTGAAGCGGAGCGCGCCGGACTCAACGTGCGTGCGCACGAGCTCGGCGAGGCCCGGCTCGTAGAACGGAATGGTGCCCTGGCTGAGGGCCTCGATCTTGCGCTCGTCGACGTCGACGCCCACGACCTCGTGGCCGAGCTCGGCCATCGCCGCGGCGTGGGTCGCGCCGAGATATCCGGTCCCGACCACCGACATCCGCATGACCGTGTTCCTCCCCAGCAATGGTCGCTCTCGTTCCGGCGGCGAGGGCTGGCCCAGTCTGTCAGACGCCCGAGCGACCCCGGGGCGACGCCCGCGGCGCTGTCGAGCGGGTTCGGGCAGTGACACGTCTGGGCCGGGCCGCCGGCGCGCCCCGGTTCCGTACCCTCGGCTTCGTGGGTACCGCCGATCGTCCTGAGCGCGGCGGCCCCCGCCTACGGCTGATCGGCGGCATCCTGGTCGGTCTGCTCATGGTCGCGATACTGCTGACATACGTCGTCGTGTCGCGTCCATGGGACCTGACGCAACACCGCCCGACGGTTCATCGGACCGCGACGACGAACCGGCGGTGAGACCGGCCCGGAAAACAAGCCGCCCCACCCGGCGAGGAGGGGGGGCCGGGCAGGGCGGCGGTCAGGCGGGAGGAGCTGGAGCGGACGACCGGCGAGGTGCTCACACCCAGTGAAGAGGTCATCGCCGCGCACGTCAATCCCCCTGCGGCTATCCGGGCCGTGCTCCGGACCCGCGTAGGCCCGTCCGGCCACTCCCTGAAGCGCCGCGGCGGACGGTCAAGCGCCCGGTCCTTGCGGCTCTCCGGTAACCGAGAACCGCACGCCCAGGAGCGCCACGTCGTCCTGCCGCTGATCACCGACCAGGTCAGCGAGCACGCCGTCGACCACATCCTCCAGCGGCGCCGCCGCGTGCCGGCGGACCGCGGCCAGAAGCTCGGTGTTGCGCGCCGACGGATCGGTTCCCTTGGCCTCGATCAGCCCGTCGGTGTAGAGCAGCAGCGTCGTGCCGTGCGGCAGGATCTCCTCCTGGTCGCTGCGGGGCCGGTTCGGATCCACTCCGAGCAGCAGGTCGTTGCGGCCGGCGAGGAAGCGCGGATCGGCCCCTGGGACCACGACCACCGGAGCGGGATGGCCGGCGCTCGCCCATCGCATTCGCACCGTGTCGTCCGCGCTGTGCGATACGACGGCGAGGACGGCGGTGGCGAGCGCGTCGATCCCCAGTTGCCGCAGCGCCCGGTCGAGGCGGCAGAACAGCGCCGCCGGCGGTTCGTCGTGGTCCCAGGCGAAGGCGCGCAGCAGGTTGCGCAGCTGCCCCATGCGGGTCGCGGCCGCAATGTCGTGCCCTTCCACGTCGCCGATGACCAACGCGGTGGCGCCGGTCGGCAGGGGCAGAGCGTCGTACCAGTCGCCACCGACCTGCTCGAGGCCGGTGGCCGTCCGGTACCGCGCCGCGAGCTCGAAGCCGGGCAGCGCCGGCAGGGTGGGCAGCATCGCTGCCTGCAGCGCGTGCGCCACGCTGCGGTCGTATTCGGCCGATCGCTGGAGCCGCTCGTTGGCGTCGGCGAGTCGGTCGGCGAAGGCCCGCTGCTCGGCGTACAGGCGGGCGTTGTCCAGCGCGAGAGCCGCGCGGTGCGCCATGGTGCGGACGACGCCCACCTCCTCGCCGGTGAACGAGCGCCGGTCGGCACCCCGGACCAGGTTGAGGATGCCGAGCATCCTGCCGTGCGCCACCATCGGGGCGATGAGGCTGGCTTCCGGCGCGAGCGCCCGCAGGAGCGCCTTCGCGGTCTCGTCGTGCAGGCTGGCGGTGACCACGGCGAGCAGGTCGCGATCGACGACGACCGGTGCGCCCGAGCGGAACGCCCGCCAGATCGGCGCCCGCTCGTCGAGCGCCGGATAGCGGATCGCCGTGTAGCGCGCGACGGTCGAGCGCATCGCCGGGTCGACGTGCCAGCTGGCCAGGTCGCGTAGGCCGCCGCCCGGTTCGGTGAGCGTCACGATCGACCAGTCCGCGAGCCTCGGCACGACCGCCTCGGCCAGGCTGCGGACCGCTTGCTCGGTGTCGAGCGTCGCGCTCATCTGATCGGCGATCTCGGCGCTGAGCTCGAGCAGCTCCTGGTTGCGACGCCGGGCGGTGATATCGAGGAAGTAGAGGGACAAGCCGTCGTCGGTGGGGATGGCTCGGATTTCAAGCCACGTATTGAGCGGCGCGGGGTAGTAGCTCTCGAAGACGACCGGCTTGCCGGTGCTCAACGCCCGTTCGTAGCGGACGCGACGCAGCTCGGGAATGGCGGGGAACAGGTCCCACATGACCTTGCCGAGCAGTTCCTCGCGCGAGCGGCGCAGGATGCGCTCGGCCTCGGCGTTGACGTAGCGGTAGCGCCACTCCTCGTCGAGAGCGACGTAGGCGGTCGACATCGACTCGAGGACGCGCCACACGCTCGCCTGCTCGGCCTTCATCCGGCTGATGTCGAGCAGCGCGCCGTGCCTCGTCTCGTCCTGCTCCGCGCTGAGCCACAGATGCAGCCAGCGCCGGGACGCTCGCACCTGAGTGTCGCCCGGTTCGGACTTGGTCAGGATCTTGTGGACGATCCGGGCGTCGGCCGGATGCAGGCAGCCGAGCAGGGCCTCGATGCTGGCCGGGGCACCCCCGAGCAGCTGGGCGGCGACCGGGCCGACGTCGACTACGTCGCCGCGCAGCGTGAGCGTCCCGACGCCCGCCGCGTCCAGGGCGAAACGGACCGGCGTCGAGTCGTTCGCCGAACTGGGGTCCGGATGTGTCATCGCCGTCCTTTCGCTGTCGGGGCACCGGCCGCCGAGCCACCACTGTTGTCGGCCACCGCGCTGTGAAGCCTCTCGACACGCTCCGCGGCGGTGAACCCGGCGCCCGGCTTCTACACCGGCGACACGGAGCCCTGACCATCGACACCAGCCCCTATCCGGCCGGCCCTAGTGTGCCTCGCCTCTGCGGCGAGGATGAGCACACATCGTCGACGCGCCGACGTCGGAACTCCGCCGTCTCGGCTTAGCGTGGCCAGGACCGCCGGATCGTCGTGCGCGGCGACCAGGCGCAACTTACTCCGACTCGGTACACGGCGTCGCTGACCCGCGGTGGCACCGATCCGGTGGCGTCCGGCGCACTGCCACCTGTGGCCGCACGACCTGCCGGGACCGCGGAACGTATTGGTCACCCTTCGCACAACATAGTGCGCTGCAGGACCGTCGCGGGACCTCAAGATTCGGCGACTTGACCGACGGCACTCAGAGCTGGCCGGCAGCTGCCGATTCACCTCACGGGGCGGCAGCTGGGCTCGCGATGTCGGGCCGCGAATCCGCCTTGGCCGATCTTGGGGACCCGGGGAGTCTGCATGCGCCGAATTCTGGCCGTTTCGACACTGTTCGCGGCTACTCTGGCGGCACTCGGCGGTCGCGCCTCCGCCGCGCCGGCCCCATTGAGGCTGGTAAACTATTATCCGGCCAACAACGCGTGGACCCAGATGTGGACCAACTACGACCACGCGACCGTCGACGCCGACTTCGCCAGCATCGGGTCGCTGGGCGCAAACGCTGTCCGTATCATCGTTCAACCACAGGCGGTCGGAACCTGGCCCACCATTAGCGCCCGGGGCGAGGCAGAGATCAACGACGCTTTAGACACCGCCGCCGCGCACAACCTGAAGGTGCAGTTGACCCTATTCGACTGGTGGTCCAACTGGTCCGACACGGCTGGTTCCAAGGCGTGGGTCAACAACCTCGTCAGCGGACTGAACGCCACAGCCCGAGCGGACGTCGCGATGGTGGACGCCAGGAACGAAATTCCGAATACGTCCGCGGCCCTGTCCTGGGCCGGTACGGTGCTTCCCTACATCGGCACTCTCTTTCCGGGCATCCCACGGACCGTGTCGACCAACTCCGCCGCGTCCGTGACGGCGGTGGCAACCCAACTACCGAGCGGAGCGCTGACCGTACTCGACATCCACCTGTACGGCGACGCGCAGCAGATGCTCAATACAGCCGACGCGGCCAAGGCTGTGGCGAACGGCCGTCCGATTGTCATCGGTGAGCACGGCTACTCGACGATCGGTGAGAGTACGGGCGTGGATCAGGCCCAAGTGCGCGACTATCAGCAGGTGCGCCGCATCGCCGCCTATGAGGGGATACCGTACGTCGCGCCTTGGGGCTATTCAGATTTCACCGCTAGTGCCATCCCTGCGGGAACGTCGGACCGCGAGCGGTACTTCGGGCTCCGGCGGGTCGACGGAACGTGGAAGCCTGCGGCGAACGTGATCAAAAACATGTTCAGTGGCCAGTCAAGTCCCGCCCTAGAAAGCTGCGACTGCCAATTCTCCCGGGAGGACGTCGCGCCTTACTCGGGATCGCTTGGCTCTTGGCGCGTGTTCGATGCGTCCGCTGCTGGCCAGGCCGGAGTAGACCGAACAGCTGGGGTTGGCGGGTCGCCGGCCGGCTACCTCGGCTCAACAGGCGGGGACAATTATCAGGTTCCCGCCCTCTACCAGGGATTCCTCCTATTGGGACACGCGACGGTCACACTGTCTGCCAAGGCCCGCTTGGTCAATGCCACCGGATGGACCCATTTGAGCGTCGCGTGGTTCGATAGGAACGAGGGCTATTTGGGCACCACCGACTCCACCAATGCCGTCAACGGCCAGTCGGCGTGGCAGACCTTGACAGTGACCGCTACCAAACTGCAAGGCGCAACAGCTGCCCAAGTTCACCTTAAATCATACGGCAATGCCGGCACCGTTTATTTCGATGACGTTTCCGTCGCCTTGAGCTGACCGACTCACGGCCATCAGCGCTCCACGGGTCAGAGCTCCGGGCCTCATGCCGGCCCCTCATCGCGCTACCTCGCCGTTCGGACTAATTGATCCCGAATTCGTACTTATGGTCAAAAGTCTGGCGATTCATTCCGTACTGCAGCACCACCCATTGGCCGCACGATCAGCCTGGAGTTCGCGTCCAACTCGATCAAGGCCGTGACTATCGCCCTTTCGAGGGGCACCGGCGCGCGATTGCGCCTCGGGCTCCTCGACACCGACATAGGCTCGACAACAACGGTCGGCGGTGAAGCTGCTCGGCCAGTTGCTCCCGCGCAGGGGTGGAGCCGCAAGCAGATCTGCCGTCATCCGCGGCGTCGGCTTTCCGGCCAGACCCGCTGTGGCTCTGTCGCGAGAGCGCCTCCCAGGCTGCCTACCAGCCCGGCTCGGTGCTGCTGCGCCCGTCGCGACTCGCCCGCAACGCGTCGCCCGCGGTGCGAGCAGCCGACGCTGACCGTCCAGCATCGCGCTTCCTGCGCGACGGACCGTCCGAGCCCGGCCACGCCGAAGGCGACCTCATCGTCCGCCCGATGAGCCGCGCCGCAGTGGGCACCTTGGTCGACCGGCCATCGCGATTCGTCCGACTGATCCATCTGCCCGACGGCCACCGAGCCGACCAGCCCGTCGCCGACCTGACCGCGCAGGTGGCCGACATCTCCATCGACGAATGAATCCTGGGCTGGAAACACCGCACGAGGTCTTCCAAATGGCACGAGGAGCGCCTCACCGTGACGGCGTTCGCTGGAATCCACCTTAGAACCCAAGCGGCGCTGCGGGGTCAGTATTCGGGCGGCGGCGACAGCGTCGTCACAAAGCAACAGTTACCGCAGAAAAAAGTTCGAGCGACGGCAGCCATAGGCAACAAGAACAATTATCTCGCTAGCCTAGGCGCGCGATGACCTGGTGGCCCCAGCCCGGATCTCAACTCAGGTCGACTGCTGCGCACACGATCTCGCAGGAGCCCCAAAGTTCCGTGCTAAGGTGCCTCAACCGCGCACAGAGAGGACAAATCTTACGACCAAAGTATGCGAGCGACTGCGTGTCCTGATCGCCACAATGTTAGTCCTGTGCTGTACGAGCTGCACAAATGCCTCGGATAGGGCCTACGCGCGCGCGCTCGCAAGAGTCGGAACTCTCAGGCTCATCAACTATTATCCAGCCGACGCGCCTTGGGCTCGAATGTGGACCCACTACGATCATCGCCGCACTGCCACGGATTTTGCCGCGATCCACACGCTCGGCGCGAACGCTGTCAGAATAATCATCGACCCTTATGCGGTCGGCTGGCCGCAAACCACGGCAGCCGGCAATTCGGCGATATCCGACGTCCTGGATACCGCCGAACATTATGGTCTCGGAGTCCAGTTGACTCTGTTCGACTGGTGGGGCCAGTACGACGCCATCGGCGCCTCCAAGACTTGGCTGCATTCCCTGACGAAGGATCTGGCTGCTCGTCCCGTAGTTCGACTCATAGAGATTCAGAATGAAATCGATCCCAGGTCGGCAGTCGCTATGAACTGGGCGCGGGTCATGCTTTCCTATGCCAAAGGCCTGTTTCCAACAGTCCCACTGACTCTTTCCGTCAAGTCGGCGACTGACGGCCGACTCCTGACGCGTTTGGTCGATCAGATTCCGCATGATCTACTACAGGTCATATCAGTTCATTTGTACGGCGCGCTTTCGAACAGCGGGCGGGTCCTGGAAACCGCGCAAAGGTTGGCCCATGGCCGCCCGATTGTAGTTGGCGAATCCGGATATCCAACGCCTGCGAACTCCCCTAATGGCTACCGGCAACAAGCTAATTACTATTTGCGCATGTGGAACCTGTGCAATCAATACAAATTGCTTTCTTTCGCGCCATGGACATACTCCGACTTCGATGAAACTGTCGTTCGGCGACCTGAGCCCAACGCCTACTACGGCCTTCGGCAGGTCAACGGAACGTGGAAATTAGCTTCGCGCATCGTCCGAGAAATGTTTGCTGCTTCGGCTCGGGCGCGAACCCGCTAGCGGCGTAGCCAAGCCCGAGGGCATCGGCGAGCGACGCCGCGACTGATCGATGTGTTCCCACCTCGGCTACTCACTGAGGGCTTGGTGGCGCTACGCGGCCAATCGTGGCAGCAGGCCACCGGGCACCGCGTCCGCAAGGACGATCCCCAGCCGGCGGATCCGGAACCTACCGCAGGGTCGAGCACTTGGGCCTCAGAGTTGGCGTCCGCCGGAATTGGCGCGACGCGCCCACAGACACATGCCCAGCGAAAACGCCAGTAGGATTGCGCTGACAACGACGGCCGCAAAGCGTCCGCGACCGAAGCCAGCCTCCAACAGGAAGAAGTAAGCAAGAGTCCAGTAGGCAAAGGTCGTCGCAAGAGCGATACCGAAGGCGGCACTTACATCTAGCTCGAACCATCGCGGGAAAGCGAGCGTAAGCAGCGCTGCCGGCACCGCAATCCCGCCCGTCAAGCCGCACACTGCGCGCGCTGGCTCCCAAGCCAGAAGCGTGCCGAGGATGAAGAGCCCACCGGCCGCGGCCAGCATCCCAGCCCGCGCAGTCAGGCCGTCCATCATCGAGCCACCTTGTAGACGATGTAGTGCGTGGTCCGGTGGGTGACACGGAGCCAGGTGTAGTGATTCAGCCGATTTAGGTTACGCGTCGGAAGCGGCTCTACCCCGAAAGGCTCGTATTCATAGAAGTCGAAGCCCTCGTCGGATCTGTCGGTGGCCAATCGCTCGTCGACAACAACGTACTGAGCGATTCGACGAGCAGTGCTAACGGCTTGCCGTGTAGGGGCAATAGGAATAAGCAGATCTGCCGCTGCTACCACGTCGGGTCGCTGGTCACCGATCGCTGTAAGGATGACCGATGTGCGATAGTCGGCGAGCACTACGTTATTGGGCCCTTGTGTTCGCAGGAACCAAGACCCCAAATCGTACAATTCGGCGGGAGTGTTACGTCCGTCAGACTGGAAGACGAACTTCCCCGGAAACGCCACATACGTGTTCACCCCGGCCCCCCAGGCACCCAATAGCAATATCAAAACGCAGATCGTGCCGGCGAGCCGCCGCCGCACTATGCCGTCCAGGCGCCGGGCCGCCATTCGCGATGGCGAAGGTCCGCCCACTGACACCGTCCGCGTGGCCCGATGTCTCCGTTCAGTTACGGGAAGGAGTGCCCGCTGAAGTCCGACTGCCACTGTGACTGATAGGCCAAGGTATGTAAACGCCCACGATCGGTGCGCCGCATTTTGGCCTCCTGCAGTCACGAGCAAAGGAAGCGATACAAAATACAGCAGGCTGAATATGATGGCGAACAGTGCAGCGCCCATCCGATGACGACGCATCTGCCATATTCCGGCAGCCGATAGGATCAATAGGATTAGTTGCGCGGCGAATGTCGCGAGGATCTCGTACAAGGGCTTGTCGGAGTTGGATAACGGGGTTCGCGTTTCGGACGTTGGCACATAAGCCCGGCTTGCGGGCCGCTTCCCGCCGCCGACCAGCGAGTTCGACAGCGATTCGAAACCGTTCCGGATGTAAATGCTCAAGTATGAAAAGGTGTGCGCGTCCCTGACGTAGGCCCACGCGACGGCCAGCACTGTGCCGGCGACTGCTACACCGAGGAGCGGCGTGGCCGCCCTCCTGCCCACCGAGGGATCTGGGAAAATCATCCAGCCGATATAAAGAACGAATAGCGCCACGAGCGTTAGGTAACTAGATAAGTGGTGTGTGAAAATCGACGCGACCAGCAGGAGGGCCGAAACCGTCAATAAGCCGCCTCGAGCGCGCCGGCCGGAGTGCTTACTTGCAGTCACCGCCGCCGCGATCGCACCTGCGCAGAGCGGCAGACCGAGCGACTCATAGGCGTAGATACTGTCCATAACGCCGAATTGCGGATTGATCGCATAAATGAGCGCCGACAGGCATGCGATTTCATCTGACGTGATAGCCTGCGCTAGAAGGTAGACGCACAGTACCGTGCAGACGTGCATCGTCGCGATGGTGATAACGCCGATCTGATAGGTGCCCAAACCGGTCAAATCCCGCAGACCGACAGTCAGCGTGTGTAGGCCCGGGTAGTTCGCGGCTTGCGCAACGATAGGATTCGGCTGGAACAGTCGGCGCGACGCGTACAAGTGCTGCGCTTGCCAGAAATGCGCGAGCTCGTCATTTAGGAATGGCCGCTTCGGCGCTCGAAGGTAATGAGGCAGGTACGCCGCCAAGCCTGCGACCGCTAACAGTCCCAGGCGATCGACTCCCTTCGTAGTCCCTTGCAATATGAACCAGGAGATGGGCGCAAATACGACAAAAAAGCCTAGCCAGAAAACGTGGAACTGCCAGTAATTGCCAACGCCATGGCTGGCCAATCGATATGAGAGTGCTATTAGGCCCGTTCCTACCGCTGCACCGACCCCGACCGCGCCGGTAATGCGTCGAGACGTGTGCCGTACTGGGGCGGAATCGTATCCGGACGTGTCAGGCGCCGCCGACTTGACCAGGCTTATCGCTGGTCGGCCATCGCCTTCCAAACTGCGCTCCATCCCACCGACCGGACTTCCCGGCGGCTCGCCATGCCGGTTTACGCCAAGGATACCGGGCGGCTGCCTCTTTGACGAAAGCGAAACTGTCTTGGCGGCTCCCAGGGCCGGCACGCTTGTGTCGCCGGGGACACCGCTTAATCAGCTTGAGACGGCGTTCCCGGGCCCGCTAATCGACCGAATCCACGATTGGTCGCCGAGTACCACCCATGAATGCGCACCAGGGTGCGGTAGCGGTTTGCGGCGGTCAGCGCAACGGCGACCTCAGGGGGTCATCGGCGACGCGGTCGCCGCTGGGTCGAAGCCGGAGTCGGCGAAAGCTCGGTGGGGTCATCAGCGCGAGGGGTGACGGCGGCGTTGAGGTGGGCCGCTGCCGCGGGTGTATTCCGCCGTCGGTCACGCAGGTGAGCGCCCAGTCCGAAGGGGCGCGGCCGCGAGCGTCGAGGAAACCTGCTACGGTCTCTCGCGACCTGGCACACGACTGCCATAGCGGTCGAAGTGGGCGTGCCGTGACGAAGCTGGCGTGAGGTGGCGCGAAGCCGTGGCCCGCGGCCCATCCCTTGGCGCGTGCTGTGCGGGCTGGCGGTGGCGGCACCGCTCGGCAGCAGCTGCGACCGGCCGGCCGAAGATCCACGACTGCGCGCGTCGAGGAAGGAGCTAGCCGCTCGCTGGGCGGGCAGCAGATCGCCGAACGGTCACGACCGATGACTTGACAGTAGCCACAACCGTAGTCATGGCGACGTCCCGCGCTGCGCGGCGCCTCAGGGATCGTCACGCTTCGTTGTGGGCGTCGCCGATTATGGGATGGCCCGGAGCACGGGTAAATTCGCGGCGGCAGCCCCAAGGAGGTTCGGGGGGCGGCGGCAGCGACATCCTTGATCCGGGGGGGATATGGTGGACCGAATCGCCGGTCGGAAGCGCTTACCGTTATCCTCGTTCACCGGATCAGGCGGTTCGTCGCCCACACTTGCGACTTCAGTCGGCGAGAGCGACCGACGGCTCGTCCGCCATCTATCGAAAGATCGCCTCGTCCGTACCAGCGGCGGCATTATGCTGCTTACCATCCTTAATAGTGGCTTCGGTTACCTTTTTTGGACTGCGGCCGCGCGATTATTCGCGCCACAGCAGGTTGGTGCAGCTAGCGCGGTGATCACCGCGGCGATGCTAACCGCGATGCTCTTTGACTTCGGTGTCCGCACATTCGTGATGCAACAGCTTCCGACATGTCGTGAAGCCTCGTCCTGGTCTAATTACGTCACCGCGTGTCTCTTGACGTCCACGATCCTCGCCATGATCGGCGGCGCCGTCGCCTGCCTAGCTCTTGGTGGCGCGTTCTCAGACATCCGCGGATTTTTGCAATCACGGTGGGGGCTCACTTTCGTACTTCTAACTGTCGCCACTGCGCAGATGAACCTGATTGACGGTATTGCTGTGGCCGAGCGGCGCCCGCTCGCGCTCGTCCTCCGAAATACAATGACCGGAGCACTCAAGGTCCTGGCGCTTTTGCTGCTAGGCGTTCTTATGGGGCTGCCTTGGCAGGCAATCGTAGTCGCTGCATTGGTCGGCGCAGCGGTCGGCGCCGGTTACGGCGTCATCAGGCAATTGCGGATGTTCCAGCCGGATTGGCGCTTCACTGCCTCTGGCGCGATGGGAGTGTTGCGCGCTTCCAAGGGAGGCATGATCGCTCACCATGCGCTCAACCTCGGCGGACAGATCCCGATATACATCCTGCCGCTCGAAGTGGTTGCTCAGCTGACCACGCGGGACAACGCATACATGTCATTGACGTGGCTAGTGGCCGGTGCATTTTTCCTGGTTTCGCCGGCAGTGTCCAGCGCACTTTTCGTGGAAGGCCGCTGGACGCCGGAAAGTTTCCATGCCGCTACGATCAAGGCTGCAAAGTTGACTGCGTGTCTTAGTGGTCCGCTGATTTTGTTCATGGTGGTATTCGGCCGCTGGGTCCTCGGTTTCTTCGGCGAATCCTACGCCACGAATGGATATTTGTTGCTGTGCATTCTTGCCGCGTCGGCCATTCCGGACGCGTACACTAATATCTGGCTCGCCCGTTTCCGCGCGCGTGGCATGTTGGCGACCGGGGCGCTTCTCAACTGGGTCATGGCGTTGCTCGCACTTATCGGTACATGGTTCACGCTCCCGGTGTGGGGCATCAGTGCAGTGGGCTGGTGCTGGGGTGGCGCACAACTCATCGGCTGCATTTTGTCGCCGATGTTGGCAAACCTCCCGATTACGAAGACGCTCGCAAATTGATGAAGGCAGCTTTCCTGTCCTTGACGGCTGTGGCGCGGAAAGGGGGTGGAGCGAATAATGCAGGTTCTGCTGCTATCCGATCTTTACCCACCTGTTGTGGGCGGTCTTGAGGTCCACGTCGACGCCTTGGCTGGGTACCTGGCTCGACAGGGCCACCAGGTCACGGTTGGGACCCTGACGGAAGCTCCGACCCCCGCCGAACCGAAGGTCGACGTCGTGACATTGAAGTCCGCTGTCACGCTGCTTCCACACGAGGACCCGACACGTCCCTTCCACCCTCCGCTCGCCGACCCGGTAACCGGCCGGTCGTTGCGCACGCTCATCGACCGCGTGCGCCCGGACATTATCCACGCACACTCGGCCATATTGGCCTCTGTTCCCCGGTCCGCGCGTGCGCCGGTCATCTTCACTGCCCACGACTACGGCGCCATCTGTTGCATTCGCACTCTGCTCCACCAACCTGAAGGCTCGCTATGTAGCGGTCCGCGACTCAATAAGTGCTACGGATGTAGCAGTCACCGATATCGACGACCGGTGGCAGCAGCGATGTCCCTCGCGACCGCGTACCGCACGGAACGCTTTCCGGCGTCGCATGTCGTTGCGGTCAGCTCGGCGGTACGCGCCGAATTGCAGCGACACATCGGTTCGCCGATGACGGTGATCCCAAACTTCTTGCCGCCAGAACCGGAGCGGGAAGCGCTACCCAACTGTTTCCCGGCGGAACGGTTCGTCCTCTACGTCGGGGCAGATGGCGCGCACAAAGGTGTACCTTCGCTGATCGACGTCTGGCGAGGTGAAGGGGACGACCTACCGCCGCTCGTGCTGGCGACCCCACGTCCAGTTCAATACCCGTTGCCGCCGAGAGTGGTTAATGTCTCGCTGACCCCCGGACAGGTCGCGACGGCTTGGGATCGTGCCGCCGTCGGGGTGATCCCGTCGTGGTGGCAGGATCCGTGTCCGACCGTGGCGCTTGAGGCCATGCGCGCGGGCACCCCGACGGTGGCGAGCCGCGTCGGTGGTATTCCCGATCTGATCCGTGACGGCATCGACGGAGTGCTGGTGCCACCACGTGACGTCGATGCGCTCATGCGGGAAATTCGCTCTCTTCTTCGCGACCCCGCGCGCGCGGATCGCATCGGTGCCGCCGCGCGAGAGCGTGCACGACATTTCGCTGTCGAGGTCATCGGGACGCGCGTCGAGGACCTCTATGGCGAACTGATGAGCTCACCCGTGCGGCGCGGGGAGCCGCAGTGATTGATTCAACCATGCCGCCCAACATGCCTCCGCCCGGTCGCCGTGTGTGCGTGGTCGGCTCGGGTTGGCGCTTTACCAGCGGGCTAAGCTATTACACCTGTCGGTTGGCTTCCGCACTAACAACCCATGGCCAAGTGTCCGCAGTGCTGCTGCGGGGGCTCATCCCCCGTCGGTTCTATCCGGGCCGCGAGCGCGTCGGTATCCCTGTCCATCGCATCGACTACCCCTCGGACATGCCCCTGTACGACGGGATCGACTGGTTTTGGCTTCCTTCGATCTTCGGGGCCATTCGCTTCATTCGCCGGCAGCGACCACAGGTTTTGATACTAGAGTGGTGGACCGGCGCCGTCCTGCACACCTTCGTCCTCCTCGTAATCGTCGCACGGCGCCTTGGCGCTCGAGTTATTGTCGAGTTCCATGAGGTGCAGGATACCGGAGAGGCTCGGACTCGGTTCGCCCGAAGTTACGCACTCACCGTCGGCTCCTGGATCTTGCGCCGTGTGCACGGATTTGTCGTCCATTCACAGCACGATCTGATCGCCGTGAGACAGCGATTTCCCGTCGCCGGCCTTCCGTCGGAAATTATACGGCACGGCCCCTTCGACCACTACGTGCACGAGGATTACGCACGCCCAACGGCTTCTAGGCCGGAGACTATCGTGCTGTTCTTCGGCACAATCCGACCTTACAAGGGACTCGAGGTACTGGTCCGTGCATTCGAATCTTTGAGCGCCGAGGAAGCGGCCGAACTACGACTGCTCATCGTCGGTGAGACCTGGGAGAACTGGACCGAGCCCCTGAAGCTGGTCGCAGAAAGCCGCCACAAGGAGCGCATAACGGTCGTCAACCGCTACGTGCACGATGAGGAAGTGGCCACCTTCTTCAACGAAGCCGACGCCGTCGTCCTTCCTTACCTGCGCTCATCCGCAAGCGGACCGCTTCACATAACGATGGCATATGGCTTACCGGTTGTGCTGTCGGACGTCGGCGGTTTGCGCGACGGCGCTGAGGGATATGACGGTGTCATCTGGGTGCCACCAAGCGACGTCGCGGCGGTGGCCGAGGCCCTTCGGAAGTTGCCTAGCCGCCGTGGTCAACGTTACCCGGACCCGCGCTCGTGGGACCAGACCTCGAAAGCCTTCGCACAGCTGATCGACCGCATCGAGTTAGGGTCCTAGATAGTGCGGCTGGCACTTATCGCTCCCGGATACGCCCCAACGCCAGGCGGCGTTGAGTCGGTCGTCACGGGGCTGGCTCGCGGCCTCGACGCGGTTGGAATCGACGTTGAGGTATGGACGCACGCTCACCCGACCGCTTCACATACGACCGTTCGAGATGGCGGCGTGGCCGTGCGCCGATTCCCTACTACCTCCTCTCAGCGGTATCCCGTCTCGGTGGCGCTGTGGCGGTATGCCGCCGAGCACGCCAGTGGCTTCGACGTCGTTCACGTGCACGGATACCACTCTGCTGTATCCGTTGCTGCAGTGCGCGTGCCGCGCTCGATTCCACTTCTGTTCAACCCGCACTTCCACGGCACAGGACACACGCCGGCCGCTGATGTCATGCACCGTCTGTACAGGCCGTTGGGCCGACGTATCCTGACGCGAGCCGACGCTGTGATCGCTGTCTCGGAAGCCGAACGCAGCATTTTGATCTCGCGCTTCCCGACGGCGGCGGACACGACGGTCGTTGTACACAATGCTGTGGACGGTCGCAGGATACAGCGCGCGAAGCCTTGGCCGGCGCAACCCCCCACGATCCTCGTGCTAGGACGGCTCGAAAGTTACAAACGCGTCGATGCGGTGATCGACGCATTTGCTCATGTCCCCCCACCTGCACAACTTGTGATTGTCGGCGACGGGCCCGACAGATTGCGTCTCGAGCAGCGCGCCGCTGCGAGTCCCCGGGCAGGCAGCATCCTATTGCTGGGTTACGTCTCCCGCACGGATGCGGACCGCTGGCTTAAAACCGCGGACCTCGTTGTGAGCATGTCGGAGCATGAAGCGTTCGGTCTCGTTGCTTTGGAAGCCGCCGCAGCGGGCGCTACGGCGGTGCTGTCGGACTTGCCGGCGCACCGCGAGGTTGCCGGCCTACTTGCGTCGACGGAGCAATGCCACATCGTCGATCGTCCGAGCTTGCCCGCGGCACTAGTTTCCCTTCTGACCGAGCCGCGGAGAGGAACTAATGCCGTCAGAACGTGGCACGACGTGTCGCGTGATTATCTTAAGATTTATCGTCAGTTCGCCAAGTCCTGATTTGACTGTCCCGCCGAATGGTCGCGGCGGCGTCGGGCGGGCGAGATCCAATGCCGGTATGGATGCGGGTCTTCCTCAAGTTTGTGCCGTAAGAACTGGCGAGACGGCAGGATCAGCCCGGCCGTAAAGAGCATGGCATTCGGCCACGGCAAACGTAGTGTCTGCGTGCCAACGATCCCGAGGCCATTGAGGCGACCGGACAGCAACAAGTTCAATCGCGACGGGTGAGGCAGTGGCTGGTCCGGCAGTGCCGCGATAGCCGCGAGCGGACGGCACGGCCGTGGCAACGCAATGAGCAGCGCACGCAACCATCCTGCAAGATTCGCCTCCGCCGCGGCGCTGACCAGATCATTCGTTGGTGTGCGTGACACGGCCTCGGTCAAGTCGCGCCAGGCGCGTAGCGCCAGCCCGGGCCTATTCTGGTCGCTGACAAGGTGCAGCGCGGCCACGAGTGCATTGTCGGCAGGGCTGAGGCAGGGAAGATCGTGCCCCGCGACTTCAACCGGTTGAGCACGCATTACCAATTTGTCTTGGTCTAGCCCCATCGACCATATCCATGGTGGCACCCGATGGTGTATGTCGATCGAGCCGTCGGTGGGACCCCGCAGGTTCAAGCCCTCCCGGCAATACCAGCGCATGTACTCGCGCGGCTGCATATTGCGGCCCTCTTCCCGCCAGCCTACAGATTCGAGGGCGGTCACCGCGTCGCGGAAAAAGCTAGGGCTAACCAAGATGTCGACGTCGGAATAAGGCCGACAGTCAAGTGCAGGATACCAGCGCGCAACCCCCGGTCCTTTGGAGATCGCTGACCGCGCTCCCATCGCTTGCAACCGGTTCACTACGTCGTCGGCTTGTTGCAGCGCGGCGGTCGTCAGAGCCATCCAATGCAACGATGAGCGCTGAAGGTACCGGATGTTCCGCACGTCGAGGTTGATGCCCGCTTCACGGACGTACCGCAACAGTAACCCAGCAAGGCGCTGTTGATGGATGATTGGAAGTTCAGTTTCGACGGAGGTCGTTGGCACGGGACAAGTGCACCGGCCGTACCACAGCGCTGCGGTGCTCCAGGGACCCAAGTCGGGAAATAGGGTGCACAGGCGGGCCTTCGCCCTCGCGCTGGCCGTCATCAAAGCCGGCCCCGCACAGTCAGCACGACACTGAACCTACGTTTCGGTACGGTGTAGCGAGCATCAACAGGGCAGCAGGGGAGGGCCGAGCACCATGGGGATCGACCGTCCAAAGCTGAGGCTGCGCGACGACGCGGTATCATGGGCACCCACTGAAGGCGACAGCGTTGTTGTGCTTCACTTGCCGACGTCGTTGTACCTCAGCCTGAATCCGTCTGCTTCGGTGCTTTGGCATCGGCTTGCGGAGGGAGCGACGGAGGAGGAGCTTCAGAAGGCTCTCACCGAACGCTTCGGTCTGCAAACCGACAGGGCGGCGGTTGACGTGCAGGCCTTCCTCGACGCGCTCCGTAGCCGGGGCCTACTGGCTGAGATCTAGCCGAGCCATCGTGCCCAAGGGCAGTCGTTCTGGCGTGCTGCCGCTGCTCGGCAGCGCCGTCGGCAGGACGTGGCGTGCCGATCGCCGCGGATTCCTCGGATCCGCTGGCCTGCAGCTCGTCGGAGCGCTCGCCCCAACCGCGCTTGTCCTCATCGGTCAGTACTTGTTGAGCGCCTTGGTGCGGACGAACGGCCGGCCTCCTCATCTGAGCACGCTACTGCCACCGGTCATCGCGCTCGCCCTGGTGACCGCCGTCGTCACCGCGGCGGGCGCATTCCAACAGCAGCAGCAACGTCTCCTCGCAGAGCGCGTGTCGTCGGATACCTGGGAACGCGTCCTCGACGTCACTGGGCGGGTCCCCCTAGCCGACTACGAGACACCGACATTTTACGACCAATTGCAACGTATCCACAACAACGCCCTTTCGGAGCCCGTATCGGTCACCACCTCCCTTTTCGGGCTGATCGGGTCGGCGGTGGGCGTGGTAGCGCTTATCGTAGCGGTGGTCACCATCGCGCCGATCCTCCTTCCCGTCATGCTTGTGGCAAGCCTGCCGACCTTATTGTTCGCGCAGCGCGTTGGGAAAATCGAGTTCGCGTTTCTCACCGAGGTAACCCCCCTGTACCGTGCCCGGCAATATCTGCGCGACCTTCTGACCGGTCGGGATGAAGCGAAGGAGATTCGCGTCTTCGGCGCCCAGCGCGCATTGCGGAACCGCCACAGCGAACGGCGACGCCAGTACGAGCACGCGCTGCGAGCCCACACTCGCCGCCGCTTCCGTTACGCCGGCGTCAGCGCTCTCCTGTCTAGCGTCTTCCTGGCCTGCACCCTCGTCCTCGCCGTCTGGTTCCTTATAACCGGGCGCATAGCCCTGGCGTCCGGTGGCGCCGCGCTTCTCGCCGTGCGATTCCTCGCTACGGGTCTCGACCAACTGTTCCGATCCATCGGCGGGCTGTTCGAATCGTCCACGTACCTCGCCGACCTCGACGACTTCCTGCGCCGCCCGCTTCCGCCGGCGCTGGAGCGCGGCACCGTTGCGCCGTTGCGCGATGGGATCACCGTTGAGCACGTCGATTTTACTTATCCGGCAACTGGCCGAGCGGCGCTACAGGACATCTCACTGACCATCGGCGCCAATGAGATCGTCGCGCTCGTCGGCGAGAACGGCTCAGGAAAGACCACCCTCGCCAAACTGGTCGCCGGACTTTACACGCCGAGCCGTGGGCGCATCACCTGGAACGGCCTCGACTACGCCGACATCGATGCACGCGCGGTGCGGCGGCACGTGTCGGTCATCTTCCAGGACTTCGTCCGCTACCACCTCAGTGCCCTGGACAACATCGGGCTCGGCGACCCCGACAACGCCGAGGACGAAGCGGCAGCCCGCGATGCGGCGCGTCGGGCCGGCGCGCTCGGGTGGCTGGAGGCCCTACCGCACGGGCTGGCGACCGTGCTGAGCCGCGAATTCGAGAACGGCACCGACCTGTCCGGCGGGCAATGGCAGGGCGTAGCGCTAGCGCGAGCCCTGCGAAAGGACGCCTCACTGATCATCCTGGACGAACCCTCGGCGGCCCTCGACCCCCGCGCGGAAGCCCGCTTATTCAGCGACGTACGGGCTATGCTTACCGGCCGGGCAGCGCTGCTGATCTCTCACCGGTTCTCCTCCGTCCGCCTGGCCGACCGCATCTGCGTGCTGAGGGACGGCCGCATCCTCGAACACGGGACCCACCAGGAGCTCATGGCCGTCAACGGGCTCTACGCCGAGCTCTACACCCTCCAGGCCGCCGCTTATCTCTGACCGACCTACCATCGGATGGATGAGTCCCGGAGACTGCGCGCACGTGACCGAGCTCAACGCTGAGCCGCGGCTCGGCCGGCTCTCGCTGGCGAGCTGGCGCGCAGCGTGGTGGGCCCGGCGAGCGGTTCGCCGCGCTCGCAACGACCTCAAGGTCAACGGCCTTGCCGCTCGAATTCAATCGCCGCCGCGGCTGCCGTGGGGCGCGCGGGTAGGGGTCAACGCAGTGCTCAATCGTCTCGAGCCGACGTGCCTGGAGAAAGCCCTGGTGTTACAGGCCTGGCTCGCCGCACATGATGTCCGCCGCGACGTGGTCCTCGGCGTGCGAAACAACGCGGGCAAGGTCGACGCCCACGCATGGATCGATGATGTCGCATGCCCGGACGAGTACGCGGGGTACACCGTCATTCATCGCATCCCTCCGAGCGCATGACCCAGCACCATTGTGCCCCGTGGAACCCACTCGAGCGGGGCACCGGCCTTGTGGTCGGCCTAGCGGATATTCAGCCACTGACTGCCGCGCCAACCGAAGCGACGGCTCGGGGCGTCCTCGAAGAGGTGGTGCGGGACGCGCTGCGACGACCTCCGTGCGTAATCAGCTTCTCGGGCGGCCGGGATTCATCCGCAATCCTCGCGGTCGCGGCTCTCGTCGCCCGCCGCGACGGGCTACCTTTGCCGATTCCTGTGTCGCTGACCTTCCCAGAGTGCGAGAGCTCACAGGAGACCGAATGGCAGGAGCTGGCGGTGCGGCACCTCGACCTTCCCGACTGGGAGCGTCCGACGTTCACTGACGAGCTCGACATTGTGGGACCGACCGCTTCGGAGGTGCTACGCAGACATGGCGTCCAATGGCCGTTCAACGCTTTCTTCCACGTCCCGGTCTTCGAGCTTGCGCGCGGCGGAAGCGTGCTGACCGGCGCCGGTGGCGACGAGGTGTTCTCCAGCGGCTGGGCGTGGGGTCGGGAGAACCTGGTCCTGCAGCGGCGCCGCCATCCTCGGCCCCTCGATCCGGTACGGGTGTGCCTCTCTGTGGCCCCAGAGCCGGTACGGGCCGCCTTCCTAGGACTGCGCCACAGCAGGGTCTCGTCTGAACCGTGTCCTCCCTGGATGCGCCCGGCAGCCTTCTCGGCCATCTGCGCAGAAGGGAACCGTGTCGCCGCCGCCGAGAGCCTGTCATTCAGACACAGCGTGCGCCACGCTTTGTGGCGCACCCGATCGCGGATCCTCGGCACGGCATCGATGCGTGCTCTGGCCCATGAACGCGATGTTGTCCACAACGCCCCCTTCCTTGACGGCCGCTTTCTGTCGGCGCTCGTAGAAGAACGCGCGTGGCGGGTCTTTGACAGTCGCACCGCCGCGATGGACTACCTCTTCAGCGACCTACTGCCGACTGCGACACGAACGCGAAACGGTAAAGCGTCGTTCGACACGGCCTTTTTCAACAAGTACGCGCGAAACTTCGTCGCTGAGTGGGATGGCGGCGGGGTCGATGCAGACTACGTCGACCCCGATGCGCTGCGTGTTGCGTGGTCGACCGAGGATGAACCGGACGCTCGCACCTATGCGCTCTTGCAGGCAGCATGGCTGGCTGGTCAGAGCTGACCGCGCGCGCTGGCTGCCGCGGGCAGCGACCTATCCAGCAACGCTGCGACGTCCGGGAGCACCTTCCAGCACCTCGGCCGCTGCAATCGAAAGAAGGGGCGAGCCGCATGCCCGACGAAGTCGGCGGGACGGGCCGGGTCCAAGAGAACGGCGCGGTTGCGGAACAGCACGCGTAGCCGGTCTGCCAACGGCACCGGGTCCAGACGAAGCTCCTCACCCCAAGCGAGTTCGATCCAGCCGGCCAACGGCACGCTCGGCGCCAGCGAGCCGGTGTCGAGACGCGACCGCTGCCGGGCGCCGACGCGGCCGAGGTCGCGTCCGACGCCCAGCGCGCGTGCCGCGTCCGGACGCAGATCGATGAAGGCGGGGCCCGCAAGTACTGCGCCGTGATCTACGACCACCACGTCATCGCTGAGGACCGGCACATCTCGCGTCGCCAAGTAGCCGAGCGTCGTGCTCTTACCCTGGCTCTTGTCTCCCAACACCACCCACGCCGCTTCGGCCGATACGAAAGCGCCGGCGTGGAAGGCGTCGCGGCCGTGCCACCAGTTGGTAACGACGAAGCTGCCGGACAACAGCGGGTGAAGTAGGGCCTCGTCGGCGTAGGGGCGTTCCACAAAGACCTCGACCACGCCCGAACCGCGCTCAAGCACGGCGGTGCTACCGCCGTCCGACAGCTCGAGCACCGCGTGATCGCGCGTCAACACGGGCTCGGGAGACTTTCGGTTCACAGCATGCACCCGAACCTCAAGTGTCGGCGCATCGGCAGTCTGGGGGACCAGGTACTGAGAGGCCTTCGGTAGACCTAGGATTTGCAGCCCATACACGCCGAGCCCATCCCAGGCCTTCCGAGTGGGCGTATCACATGAACTGGCGTCGCGGGCGGTCGCCTTCATGGAAGCGAAGCGTAGTTAAACATTGGCAGCGCGGCAGTCCGGAGCAGCCGGGCCGAGACCACCGAGGACTTCCGCCGGCCGCGCCCGCATTTCCGAGGTGGCCGGCGGCGAGCCTGTCGCCAGATCGGCAAATGCGGCGACATGGTTGCCCGGGTGGCCGGACGGTAAGGGCGTCGGCGCGCGGGCGGTCACAGAGAGTTGGTGGCCGAGTACGGCGGCCCCGCCCGCAACAAGCCGGACCGGCGAGAGGATATGGAACCGCTAGGGATAAACGGGACCGCGTTGCTGCGGACCAAGGCGTTCCGGTCGACGACTCTACGTAGAGGTGGCAGCACCACTCTGTGTAACCGGTCGGCCGCATAGTTTCACGATCGGGCCGGGGTCGACTCCGTGTCCCCGTCTCCGTCACCCGCCTTCCCGCCGACCGCCTTGTCCGAGCCCCCTACGCAGTAGCTCGAAACAGAGCTTTGCGGCTTGCTGTTCCAGTAGTCCAAGGTTAGGCTCAGTAGACGGGCTAGGAGCATTCGCGCTTCTGCTCGAAGCACCGGGCGGGAGGGAAATCCGATGCAAGAAGAGACATATCAGGCGCCGGCAATCCAGGAGCTCGCCAGCTTGCACGAGCTCACGCTGCAGCCGACCAAGCACGGTAGGAAGTCGGACGGGTTCGGAGTGTCTCCCGTCAAGGTCAGCTGACCTTTCCCGAGGCCGTCTGGCTACGGCAACCGCCAAGGCGATTCGCCGCAGGTACGCCCGCTGGTGTGTGTGAGATCGCGTCCTATCTGTCCGAGTTCGTGCGGTAACTGCGGGCCTACGCTATCTTGTCGCTGCGCTACACAGTGGCATTGGGCGAGCCGGCATTCCGGCGACGCGGGCAGGCCGATGCCCCGGCCGTACCGCGTTCTTCGTAAATTGTTCGGCCAGGACAGCTCCGAACCGGGCGGATGATCGCGTACTGATTGCGGAAGATGCCGATGAGGTCGGTGTGGTGGCGCATCTCCCGGTTGAGCCGTGCCAAGCGTTGGGCGATCAGATCCGGCCGCGAACGTCATTGGCAAACGGCGAAGGGCCGGAATGCCGGGTGAGCTTCCGTCGCAAGGTGCGTAGCGATAAGAGCGCAGCCTGACGGCCAGGTGTCCAACACGTGATGACCTGAACGTCCACGGCGGCGTACTCGGCTGCGCAGCGTTGCCAATCCGCTACGGCTTGCGTCGCGCCGATCGCGTCGACCCGCCGGCTTCCGGATCCGACCTGATGAGCGTGCGGCAGGCCGGGCCGCGGATGTCATGAGTCGCGGAGAAACGCTGACCCACCACCGGCGACTGGGGCGAACGGTGGAGTCCCGAGAACGTCCGCGGTGATTGTCTGCGTTGATCCCGACGGCGAACAGGGCATGCCCGTTGTACGTGCACCCGCACCTTCCATCTGCAGCTCGTCGACCGCTACGAACGACCACCGGGCCGGCGTCACCGGCTGGATGGTGAGCGCCCACACCAGCGCAGCGAAATCCTTCCACGCTGACCTGGCTATTGGATACCAGCGGATGCCGAGGTTGACATCAGCTTCTCATACGCCACGTTCACAGCAGCAGACAGCTCGTCGCCACCACAGCAAGCCCACGCCCTCGGCGTGGCGGCTCCGTTCCAGCAGCCCGCACGAGAACCACTTCCGGAGCGAGCTCCGGAATAGCACTCCGATGGTGCCCGCCCGAGCGCTCCCGCTCCGGCTCTGAATCCATTTGCGGGTTGTTGCGAATCACCTCGCTGTCACGCAGCCTGCCATCCAACGTTGCAGATAGCGCCCGCCTCTGCGCAGATCAGTGGCAGAATGAGCTAGAGCGGCGGCAGGCGGCAATGCAGCATCTACTCGCTCCAGCGAGCTCGACAGTCGAATACTTGACATTGCGGTCACCACGTTTGCTCCTCGTCCCCAGCTCTTCGGTCGGACCGCCTTTGGGATCAGTCCGTGGCCGCCTCAATTCGCGGTTGCAGCCAAAGTGCGTAGTCAATCTTCGCGCACCGGTTCCGTGTGCGCGCAGCGGGTTGACAGACTACGCTAGCGCGAGACGGACGCCTGGCCGTCGAGGCGAGCGCTAATTCCCACCCGTGGAGGCGTTGCATTGCGTGATCCAGTTGCACGCCGAGAAGGTCAGGTGCGCGCAGTTGAAGAGGACGGACCCCGAACTGCACGATCTGACCCAGAAACATCTGGAATGTATCCGCGGTCAGGCGACGGTTGGCTCGATTTCTCGGCGCCAGGGACTCGGGCGATCGTCCACGCCGCGCTCACTGCGGCGCTAGCCGACATTGACGCAGCCTGCCGCCACCTTGGGATTACCTACTGGCTTCACGCCGGGAGCCTACTCGGAGCGGTCCGGCACGGTGGACCCATCCCATGGGACGATGATGCTGACCTGGTCATGCCTCCGGATGACCTGCAAGCCTTCATCGCGCACGCCCCGGCCTTATTAGGATTGAAGTACAGTATCGAAACACCGGCCGAAGACCCGTTTATCGTTCCCGATGCGAAGGTTTACCTCGCAGGTACTCATACCTTCAGCAAGGACGCTGAGCTACGACGTATCCTACCGACGGCCAACGATGGGCTGTTTGTTGATATCTTCGTTATGGCACCTGTGTCGGGGTGCCGATTGACACGACGTTTGGAGGGGCAGTTGGCCCAGCTCGTGCATGTCCGTCCATGGGCAGCGCGACTGGGACGGTATTCATCCACGTCGCTCAGTTACAGACTGAAGTTGAAGGCTGCAAGTCACCTTCCCCGCGCCTGCACATCCGTCATCGTGTACTGGTTGAATAAACGATCGAGGCGGCACCCGAACGAGTTTTTTTCAACGGGACGTTTCGGCAGAAATTGGCAGAGGGTTTACCACCGGGATACCATTTTTCCGCTTGGGTCCAGGTCGTTCGGTACCCTGATGCTACCAACGCCGCGCGACTCCGACAGCTACCTCTGCACTCTCTTCGGTTCGGACTTTCACATCCCGCCTCCTCCGGGTCGGCGAGGAGGACATATTTCGGCGCTAAAAATGGAAGGCAGATCCGATATTGCGTGACTACCCAGACGTTGCCCAAAGGCGCGCAGCGCCCTGGGCGTCCGAATCTTGGCGTAATCACTTCTTCTGCGCCGCTAGCGGTCAGCCATGAACGTCCTCGTGCTCGCGGACCGACTGGAGGTCGGCCTCCCTGCTTGTCGGGCGCTTGCCCGTAACGGCCACGTCGTCGGCGCAGCCACGTCGACGCGAAGCTCGCCGGTCCTCGCATCGCGCGCGATCGATCACGGGCACATTTTTCCCGACCGCAGTGCCTCACAAGAGGTTTGGAGATCGGCGCTTCACGCTGCAGTTTCGGAGTTCGCCTACGACGTAGTTTTAGCTTGCCACGACGTCGACGTCGTTCGGCTTCTCGACCACCGAAAGGGCATTCCGAGCGTACCGTCAATTTCTCCTCTGCAAGAGGTCATCCTGGATAAGGCAGCACTTGCATCCTTGTGCTCGCACGTTGATGTGGCGTATCCCCGTACGTTTGCCCCCAGTTCTCGTTCTGACTACGCCGATATCGCCGCGACGGTCGTTGGGGAAGCCGTTGTCAAACCGGCCAGACCTGCGGTGGCCACGAACGTCGGCGTCGTGCACATGGCGGGAAGCACTTTGGTGAGCTCTCGTCGCTCTATGATGTCGGCAGTTGAGCGTTACCTCGCCGCGGGGCTGTGGCCGATCATTCAGGAACGCGTTGACGGATCGAAGGTGCAGGCAGCAATCATTCGGCGTAGCGGTGTTACCTCTTGCCAGCTGGTGGCCCTAGTGGAGCTCGGTACACCCGCCGAGGCCACGCTACGACAGCTCGATTCGACTGCGGGATTGGGCGCCGACTGCGTCGCTGCTCTTGAGCGCTTGGCAGACAGGGCTAGCTACGAAGGCATCCTGCAGGCAGAGTTTCTCGCGCCGGTGTCCGGAAAGCCTGTCCTCATCGACGTCAACCCCCGGTTGTGGGGTGGCCTTTCATTCGCAGAACTCGTCGGACTTGAGATGACCGAGTGCGCTGCGGCAGATGCCCTAGGTCGGCCGACACCTGTCATACCGGTAGAGCTTCTCGGCCGCAGGTATCACCATGTTGCACGGGAGATAGCGTACGTGACTGCATCGCCTCGGCGATTGCCGTCCGTTGTCTCGCAGTGGTCCTCCGGCGACGTGTGGGACGCACCGCCATTGACCGACTTACGGCCACATCTTGTTCAAGGCTGGCAGCAAATGCGAACGTGGAGGCGGCGGCGACTCGCTCGCAAATCGGCCACGCGTAGCACCGGTTGACCGCCACTCAACACCAGACCGGCCGCGCGTTCGGCAGTTGACTATGGCACCGGGTTGTAACGCCTCGTGCGTGATTCTTTGGCCGGCCGTGTGACTGTTCATGCACGTCTTGCGGTAGTCGGTTGCCGGCGAGTGCGGTGAAAGCACGTAGACGGGTGGCGGCTGCCAGCCGACCGAACGGGGTGCGGTGCGTTGAAGTCGTCTTTCGGTCGCTGATCGCTTCTGGGGGCGTGTTTCCGGTCGGTGATGACGACGCGGGCTTGGGTCAGGGACCAGCAGAGGTTGATGTTGAGGCCTGATCGCGCATGAACACATGTCGCCGAGCGGTTTCTTCGACAGCATCGCCGAGATGGACAACGCGTTCGCGGCGTGGCTGCTGATCCGCCGCGCGCAGACCCACCGGACTCATGGGCAGGTCAAAGGGGGCGGAGGCCGACCAGGCCGCGCTTACCCCTCTGCCGGAGTACCCCTGCGTGGTAGCGGAGCGGTTCCTGCGCCGGGTCGGGCGGGATTGCCGTATGTACTGCGAGGCCTCGTTCTGTTCCGTGTCCGGCCCGGCTGATGCGGGCCGGCCAGCGGGTCGAGGTCCGCGTCGCGGCCGACACGGTCACCATCCACGCCACCCAGGCAGCCTTTTAGCTGGCCGTCCCTCAAAGGGCGAAGCGGCGCGGCTCGTGGTTGATCGGCCCGGGCCACTGGGGCGGCCTGCCCGATGGTCACACC
>JAICIE010000013.1 GCA_025924515.1 Jatrophihabitans sp.
GCGAGCCGGCGGCGGCTGGGGCCGCTGCCTGGCAGGCGCCTGCGTCCGCCGTCGCCGCGGCCGCCGCGGCGGTGGAACCCGCGGTGCGGACCGCTCCGGCGCCGGAGCCCTCCGGCGCTCCGGCGGGAACGCCGGCCGACGCGGCGCCCTCCGTTCCTGCCGCGGCCGCGCCGGAGCCGGAGCCGATCGACCTGCTGCAGCACGCCGGTCCCGCGGTGCTCAAACGCGCCGCTCCTGCGGCTGCTGCGCTGGTGGTGCTCGCCCTGCTTGTTCGGTGGCTGCGCCGCCGCTGACCCGCGGTCACACCGGGACCAGCTCTGCGGGGCGGCCGGCGCCCGCCGTGCGGCGCCGGTGCGCGAGCGAGGAGACCACCGCTGCGGCGATGAACCCGACGCCGATCGCACCGGTAACCGCCTCCGGGACCTCGTGCGCGATCGTCACGAGCAGCACAATCGCCAGGGCGCCGATCGCCCACATCGCGCCGTGCTCCAAGTAGACGTACTGCTCGAGGGTCCGGCGGCGCACCAGATAGACGGTGATCGACCGGATGAACATGGCGCCCACCCCCAGGCCGAGCGCGATCACGATCGGATCGGACGTGATCGCGAAAGCGCCGATCACGCCGTCGAAGCTGAACGATGCGTCGATGACCTCGAGATACAGGAACAGGAAGAAGGCGGCGCGCCCGGTGACGGCGGCCAGCCCGCTCGGCCCCGCTTCGGCCGTGTGCTCCATTCGCGACTCGAAATAGCTGCCCAGGCCGTCCACCGCGAGATAGGTGACGAGCCCCGCGAGCCCGGCTCCCAGGACCGTTCCGACCGATTGCTGCGGAGCAAGCACGTAGGCCGCGAGGAGCAACGCGGCGCCGGCGACCAGGATCGGCATGCCGTTCACCCGGCCGAGCCGCGCTAACGCCCGCTCGACCGGACGCAGCCACAGCACCTCGCGCTCGCTCAGGACGAATCCGAGGAAGAGCATCAACAGGAACATTCCGCCGAACGCGGCGATGGCCGGGTGCGCCTCGTGCAGGACGTAGCCGTAGGTGCCCGGGGTATCCGGGTCGCCCTTCTCGAGTGCGAGCCGCAGCGCCTCGATCGGTCCGAGCGAGGCGGTGAGCCCGACGACGAGCAGCGGGAAGACCAGCCGCATGCCGAACACGGCGACGGCGACGCCGACGGTGAGGAAGATCCGCTGCCACGCCGCGCTCATGCGCCGCAGCACGGTCGCGTTGACGACCGCATTGTCGAAGGAGATGGAGACCTCGAGAACCACGAGGATTGCCGTGACGAGGAAGCCGGCAGGGCCGCCGTAGAGCAATCCGGCGAGCAGCCCGAGAGCCGCGACGGCGAACGAGAGTCCGAAGATGCGAAACATGGGCGCCTTTCGTTGTCCGTTTCGACGTCCTGCGCGTCTCAACGTCCTCTCCAACGCCCGGCGCCGGATCGATGCATTCGGAAACGGCGGGTTCACAGGGAGCGCTGTGCCCGCATTTCGGCTGCGCACAGCCGGGCGAACCACGCCACGATCTCCTCCCCCGCCCTGGCGCCGCTGGCGACGGTCCGCTCGACGCTCGGTGCGGTCCACCCTCGCTCGTGCAGCTCACCGTGGGCCGGCCTGATGGCTCGGTCGGCGGTGACCAGCAGGTCGGCATCGAGCAGCGCGTCCCCTGCGGCCAGGATCGTCCGAGCACCGAGGCGGGCGGCGATCTCAGCGACCGCCTCTGACTTCCGGAGGGCTTGCGGGACCAGGTAGAGCTTGCGCCCCTGCAGCGACACCCGCCACCCTCGTGAAGCGGCCCAGGAATCCAAGCCGGGCACGAGGTCGGACGGCAGCGCCTCGCGGTGAACCAGCGCGTAGGTGAACAGGTCGGCGACGGTCCGCACCGACCTGGTGAAGGACGGGGCGCAGGCGCTCACCAGGTGCGCGTGCGCCGTGGCCAACGATGCGGCGCCGGCAAGCCTGCGCCGCACCCGCCGCGCCCACCGGTCGTCCGGCACTCCGTCGACCAGCAGGATTCCGCCGTTGGCCACGACCGCGTGCGCGGGCGCGGGCCCGGGGAGCCGCACCCGCGCGAATTGATCAGGGCTCCTGGTCGTCACCGGTACGACTGCCGCCGCCATGACGAGGCGCGCATAGCCGGCGGCCGCCGGACGGGTCACGAACGACCGCGGCACCCCGTCGCTCTCCTCGACACAGACAAGTTCGGACAACGGGACACCGGCCGCCGCCCGCGAGTAGATGAGCGTCCGGTCGAGGTCCGAGGCGACGAGAACGGTCATCGGCGCGGTCGGATGATCCCCAGGCACCGGTACGGCAGGCTCGGGATCCTTTCGACCGGCACGCCCCGTTGCCCGGCGAGCAGCAGCACGTGTGCCAGCTGGTCGTCGTCGCCCGACCGCACCAGAACCCGGTCCGGCACCCGTCGCAGGAGCACCCGTGTCGTCTCCCCGACGCCCGGCTTGACGAGGTTGACGTCGTCGATCCGGTACTCCGCGGCGATGCGCTCGACCGCCGCCCAACCCGCCCAGGTGGGGCTTCGGTCGGCGTCGGTCAACCGACCCACGGTCGCGGCGACCTCATGTCGCACGTCGGCGAAGCAGGCGCTGACTCGGTCGAGGAAGTCGCCGGACACGTCGCTGTGAGACAGGTGCGCGTAGTGCTTGGCGCCGTGGAAACTCCCGGGCGACAGCAGGTTCCGGTTGACGACCGTGCGCGACACCAATCCGGACACGGTCGAGTTCAGACATGCCGACGGAACCAGGAAGTCCTCGCGCGTGCCGAACAGCGCAGTGCAACTCCCGGGGTCGGCGAGCACCGCGAGGTCCGGTCGGAACGGCGCGCCGGTCCGGCTGAGCGCCGAGGTCAACTCCCGGACGATCGCCCCCTTACCGGTCCAGCCGTCGACAAACAGAATGTCGGCCGGATCGTGGTGGGCGGCGAGGTACCGCAGCGCGACCCGGTCGATCCCCCGCCCCCGGACGATGCTCACCGCATAGTGCGGCACCTCGAGTCCGTGCATGTGCCGCAGCCATCGCTTCATCAGGATTCCGATGGGTGTGCCGGCGCGAGCCAGGGAGGCGAGGACGACACCCCGACCTCGCTCGGCGAGCACCAACTCGGCCACCGCCCCGACCGCGACCGCGACGCGGGCGACCGAGCGGTGCAGCGCCGAGCGGTACAGGTCCAGGTATTCCGCCGTCGGCTGATACTCGACCGGCAGGGACTCCGAATAGTGGGCAGCCCCGGACTGGATCGCCTCCTCCCGTTCCTCGGACGGCGCCTCCAGAGGGGCGCCGGAGAGATCGGTGAGCAGCCACGAAACCTCGTCGGGCCGGTAACTACCGAACCCCGGACCGGTCAGCGGCGACGGCAGCGGTGCATCGGCGGGCAAGCAGACCAGGTGCACGGCCGCGCCCGTCCTGCGAAGCGCGGTGAGCAGCCCGTCCTCGTCGTCGAGCACGTGGTTGTCCATCACGTCGTCGATGACGAGGACGACGTCGCTGAACCGCCCGGGTGCGGCGACGTTGTAGGCGTAGGCGGCGCCGTCGCGATCCGGGGCGCGGAAGACCAGCCGGTCGCGGATCGGGTAACCGTCCCGGTCGAGGACGTGTGCGGGGGATCGCGTCGTCGACGACAACCTGACGGAGGCCCGGTCGGCGAGCGCCTCGGCGATGAGCAGCGGTGCCGCCATCAACTCCTCGGTGCCGAGCACGAGCACCGAGCGTCCGGCGAGCCCGGCGGCCACCGACTCGGCGACCCGGGTCGCCGCGCCCCGGACGCGGGCTCGGTCGCCGGCGCGCAGGCCGTGGCGCGCCGTCTCAGGAAGGCCGGCCGGCCACGACACCGGCACCCGCCGCACGGTTCCAGTCGCGGCGCGCGGTGACGCCGGCGCGCCCATAGCCAGGAGCCGGGCGGCGCGACCGGCGAAGTCGTCCTCGAAGCGGACGGTTCCGGCGGCGAGCGAGACGACGTCCAACCGGGCGCCCAGCGCCGCGACGTCGCGGACCATCGCCGCCCGCTCCTGCTCGGCACGCACGTCGACCAGCGCGGCAACCACGTACCGGTCGCGCGCACGCAACCGCTGCAGCGCCGCGATCGTGTTGACCGCCGTGCGCCCGGTGGAGATCTCGTCGTCCACGAGGACGACCGTGCCGTCGCGGGTGAGCCAGCACGGATCGCGCGGCTGCAGCAGGTGGCCGGTGGCGTGGCTGTGCTGCTCTTCGAAGGCGGCCGCGACCGTCGCGGTCGCGACCAGGCGGCGGGTGGTGTGCAGATAGTCGGCTGCCAAGGCATCGGCGACGCAGTGACCGAGCGCCGTGGCGGTTTCGGCGTAACCGAGCACCAGTGCGGGATGTTCGGCGACCGCCCGCACCGCCCGGCCGAGTTCGTCGCCGGCGGCTCGCACCGCGTGCGGATCGGCGGGGAGGTGCTTGCCGAGCACCGTCGAGACGAGCAGGTGCGCCCGGCGGGGATTGCGTCGGAGGCCGAGCTGCACGAGGTGGGGCAGCCGGGGGTCGCCGGTCAGCCGGATCCCCACCGACGCGAGCTCAGCCGCCGTCATGGTGCAGACACGCGGCGAGCAGATCGACGAGCGACACGTCCGGGTGGGCGACCCCGAAGGCGTCGGCGCGCAGCAGGACGCGGCGCGCCCAGGCCGCGTGCGGCTTGCTCTCGTTCATCTTGTTGCGGTACGCGGAGCCGCTGACCCCGCCGTCGGCCGCGCTGCCGATGATGTCGAGGGCATCCAGGTACTCCTCGTGCGACACCACCGAGAGCGCGTGCACCGGCTGCACGTGGGTCGGGTGGATGACAGTCTTCCCGGTCAACCCGTTGGCGCGGTCGAGCAGGACCTCGCGGATGAGTCCGTCGAGGTCGGCCGCGATGAGCTCCGCTCGCAGCCTGGCCTCGCAGTGCGCCACGAACGGCGTCTCGCGAAGCTGTGGCTTGAGGATGCGTTCGGGCGCCGAGTAGTACTCCCACACGGGGCCGCTGACCGGATAGCCGGCTTCGGCCCGCGCGAAGACGTTGACGACGTCGGCGAGGACGTCGGCGACGGTGCGGACCTCCCACACGGTGAGGTCCCGCGGCCGCCGAATCCCGTACACAGCGGACAGGTCGGTCGCTCCCACCCGCACCGTCAGCACGATGTCCCGGTGTTTGTCGAGCAGCCGACGGATGCCCGTGAGGGCCTCCACCCTGCTCTCGGCGTACATCAGCTCCGCCGACTCCAGAACCGGCATGGCCAGCAGCCGCCGGCCCGTCGCGCGGGTGCCGTCGGCGACCGCGTCGAGAAGGGCCGCGCCGCGGTCCTCGGTGAACTTCGGCAGCACGAACCCGGTGAGGACGCCGGCGGCGTCGCCGAGCCCGCCCAGCACCCGTGCGATTTGGTCCGGCTCGCGGATCCGGATGAACAGCAGCGGCGCCGGGCCGCCGCAGCGGGCCAGCTCGCGCAACTGCTCGATGGCGTTGGTCTCCGCGGCGGGCAGGCGGCTGTCGGGGACGGCGTCCTCGAGGCAGACCACGAGGCTCACCACCCCGCCGGCCGCGCGGCGGGCGATGTCCCGTGCCAGGGCCGGGCGGGTCGCCGGCGTGTACAGCGTGGCGCCGAGCGCGATGGCGAGCAGCGCAGGCGCGTCGGCGGCGCTGAAGTCCCCCGGCGGCCGATAGAAGAGCCGCTCACGCTCCGAGCTGTCCAGGAAGTCGAAGTGGCGCACGGCTGCATGGTCGCAGACCCTCGTGTACTGCAGATGTGGATGGGCTTACGGGTGTTCGGCCGGGCTGTGTCAGTCGACGGGGCTCCGGTCGTCCAGCCAGCTGATGCGGTCGTAGCCGTAGGCGCGCGCCGCCTCCCGCAGCCCACCGTCGATGGCGTCGATCTCGGCGCGGAGGACGAACTCGCCGCCGACGTTGTAGACGGACAGGAGGACGGCCGTGCTGCAGGGCGGCAGCGACTCGAGCGGCACGTCGACCCGTCCTCCCCCGAACGTGGTGACCACCAGGGTCCCGGACCAGTGCAGCGGTAGGCGCGACGCGGCTACGCCGTAAACGGCCAGGCGGCGCAGTTCCCCGCAGCGCCGTAGGTCGACGAGAACCTGTTCGAAGCGCTCCCGTCGGGCGACCAGAACGGGGCTGCGAGGCTGCCGAGGGGCGCTCCGGCGCCCGGTGGCCAGGTCGACCGTCGACGAGGTTGCGTCGGTCAGCTCGAACAGCGCGCCGATCTGCAGGTCGCCGGTGGCCGGGGTCGCGGCCTCGATATGCAAGGCGCCGATCCCGCTCTGCAGCCGGGTGAGGGTGACCGTCGGCTCGTCGGCGGTGAGGATCCGGCGTTCGGCGGCGCCGACCCGCGCGATCCGGGCCCGGCGTGCCGCAGCTTTCGGTTGCGGCGCGGGGCGGCCGGCCGCATGGTCGTCGAGGTCGAGTGACGCCCGGGAGGCGGGCCGGTCCAGGTCGAGGGACGACGGTGAGGACGGCCGGTCGAGGTCGAGTGACGACGGTGGCGCGGGCCGATCCGGGTGCAGTGACGACGGTGAGGACGGCCGGTCGAGGTGGAGTGCGGCCGATTCTGCGCGGGGGCTCGATGTGGGACCGGCGGGCCGCTGGGGCCGGTCGTGCACGTACCGGACTCCTCCGCCGTTCGGTCGCGGGGCCGCCGCGCGCGGACGTGACCGGTGCCGCAACCAGGGCAGGTCGTCGCGCCGCGGCGCGCGGGACGGGTCGAGCATCACAGCGGCATCCCGTAGTCGGCGGCGATCCCGGCGATCCCTTTGGCGTAACCATCCCCGATGACCCGGAATTTCCAGCCGCCGTCGTGCCGGTACACCTCGCCGAGCACGAGCGCGGTCTCCTCGCGCAGGGCGGGCGCGAGATCCTCCGACCGGATCAGTTCCGTGTTGTCGGCCGGGTTGAGCAGGCGCACCGTCAGCGAGCGGAGCTGGCCGAGCGTGCGGCGTGCGCCGGGGCCGTCGTTGACGTACAGGACGGCGACCACGCGGTCGATCTCCGGCGGTACGCCACGCAGATCGATCTCGATCTGCTCGTCGTCGCCGCCGAGCGCCCGTTCGAGCTGCTGCACCGAGAGCTCCGGTGAGGACAGCTGGTTGAAGAAGACGAAGTCGGCGTCGGAGCGGACCCGTCCGCGGCTGTCGCAGAGCACGGCGGCGAAGACCAGGTTCTGGTCGAGGACGGTCTCGCGGCCGGCGTCCCAGTGCACCCCGAGCACGAGCCCGGTGAGCCCGGGGATCTCCCGGGTCAGCGCCACGTTGGCGCCTCGCTTCAGCTGGGCGACCGGCACGCGTCCAGTGTTCCGCAGCCTGTGCGGTCGGTGGGCGGAGGCTCAGGAAGGGCGTGCCGCCCGTCGCGATCCGGTGGCGCGGGTGCAGGGCGACACGCCGCCATTGCCCAGCCCCCGCACCATCGAGGCGGGGCTCGGCCGACCCGAGCAGCCGGCTACAGGTCCAGGTCGGACCTGCTGAACTTCGTGCTCAAGAAGTTGCCCTGGGACAACAACGCATCGACGTCTCGACTCGACGTGGCGTCGAGCAGGTCCAGCGCCGAGTTCTCCAGGGTCACCAACTGCTCGATCAGCGATTCGTGCGGAGTCCGGCCGGACGGCCCCGTGACGTCGACGACCTCGGCAGGCAGCGCCAGGTAGCCGTTGAGCGTCGTGGGCAGGTAGTCGTCGAGGATCCCACGGACGAGGATCACCGAGCGGATGTCGAGCTCACTGTCCCGCGACGTCTGGACGACCTCCCGCACCACATCGAGCACGCTGCGGGCGAGCACCACGGCCTCGGGCGGCAGCCGACCGGCGCTGCGGTTGACCGTCCGCACCGCGTCGGACCGCTTGCGGAGCAGCGCCTCCGGCCGGTCGTCCGGATCGTCCTCGGGCGGCCGCGGCCCTGGCTCGGGGACGGGGTCCCGGTTGAAGCGGCGCAACCACCCGGTCATCGGGCTGAAGCGTCAGGAGCCCAGCGCCGGACGGTCGGCATTGCCCTCACTACGCCGGACCCGCTCGAGATACGGCCGCGCCCGCTCGATCTGTCCCTCGAGGGCCGACACGGTCTGCGCCATGTTGTCGACCGCCCGGGTGCGGAACGTGTCGAGCGCGTCCATCGTCTGGAACACGTTCTCGAAGGCCTGCTGCAGCTTCTGCACGTCCACGGTGGCGCTGGCCGCCTGCTCGTTGATCTGTGCGCCCTGGGTGCGCAGCTGCTCCGACGTGCGCTGGATCAGGTCCGAGGTGGTCTGGTTGAGCGCGGTGATCTGGTCGAGGACGAGCTTCTGCCGCGCGAGCGCCTGCGACACGATGACGGCCGTGCGCAGCGCGGCCACCGTGGTGGTGCGCGCCCGCTCGACGCCCTTGATCAGCTCGATGTTGTTCTTGCGCACGAGATCCAGGGCCATGTAGCCCTGCACCGACACGGCGAGCTGGGTCATGATGTCCTGTCGGCGCTGCCGGATGGCGAACAGCGCATCGGCCTTGAGGGTGTTCGCCTCCTCGGCGCGCCCGGCGGCCTCGAGCTCACCCACCTTCGCCGTCACCGCCTCGTCGAGGGCCGCGGCCAGCTGGTTGTACTCGGACAGCTTGCCCATCACCGTCCACATGCGGGCCTTCTCCTGCTCGATGGCCCCGTTGTCCTTGCGCAGCTCGTCCTGCCCCGACTCCAGCGACCTGATGATCGCGTTGAGGTGGCTCTGCGCGGACTGGTACTTGGCGAAGTAGCGCTGGATCCGGTCGCCACCCGGCAGCCACTTGAGCGCCTTCTTCGGTCCGGTCAGGTCGGCCCGGTTCGGGTCCAGGTCGGTGATCACCGAGCGCAGGTCGACGAGCGTGCTGGCGACGCGGGTCTGCGCGTCGCCGCCATGGCCACCCTTGCCTGCCTTCACCACCGCCGCGGGACGGTCGAGCATCCGGTTCGAGACCTCCGCCGACTCGCGCAGGTCCTTGTTGCCCATCGCGGTGATGGCGTCGACCTTCTTGGTGAAGTCGGGAGAGCGCGGGTCGAGTCCTGCGAGCTCCTGGGCGAACGCGGACGCGCGCTCTGCCAGCTCGGCCCTTTTCGCGTCGCTCACGGGAAGGGCGCCCGCCGCCTCTTCCTCCTTCAGCGCCGGCAGCGGTTCGGGCGGACTGAGGACGAGGCCGCCGGCGGTCACCGGCGCGGAGGTGGCTGCCGCAGCCGGCGACGACGTCGTCGCGCTGCCCAGGTCGAGCTCGGACATCAACAACTCCCCTTGCTGTGCTGGACGGAGCGAGCGCTGCGATCCCGAGCACACCGGGCCCGCGACAGGAACGGTACCGAGAAAACGGCGGGAACTACTTGCGTCCGGGGGTCCAGCGCATCCCCCACCCGTAGGCTTCGTCGAGCGCCCGTTGCCCGCCCATGACGTAGTTGACCTCGCGGCGGACCGACACGTCCCCCACCCCGCCCTCGAGCATGGCGATGCCGCAGATCCGCGCGCCCTCGCGGGGGTCGTCGAGGCGGACCTCGACCTGCGGACCGGACGCGGGGAACAGGGTCACCACGCCCTGCGCCTCGGCCCAGTTGGGCGCGCCCTCGTAGATCAGCGCGAACACCAGGACGCGCCGGATGCGGTCGGCGTGGCGCAGGTTGACGAACAGGTTCTCACCCTCGCTGTTGGCTCCCGACCGGTCGTCCTTGTCGAGCCAGATCACCGGCTCGGTCGCGTTGCGCGGCCCGGCACTGAACGAGTTCCCGAGAGCCTGCACCACACCCTTGCTGCCGTCGGTGAATTCGTACAGGCAGCCGAGGTCGAGGTCCAGGCTCGGGGCCGACTTGCGGAAGAATCCGCGCTCGACCGGACGCGCGTTCCAGTTCAGGTTCACCCGCAGCACCCCGCCCGCGGCGCCGTGCTTGCTGAGCGACACGGTCGGCGCCGACTTGGTCAGCGTGACCTTGTTCAGCGAGACCGGCGCGGCATTACCCGACGCGGACTGGGGACGTTTCGTGTAGTCGATGCCCATGGCCGGAGAACGTCGGTCAGACCCGTGCCGGTTCCCGCACCGGCTCCGCGGCCGCCTGCCGCCGGTTCCGGACCACGGAGGACGCGAACGCGGCGGCGATGAAGCCGACGCCGATCAGGCCGGTGACGATCTCCGGCACCTCGTACCGCATCGTGATCAGTAACAGGATCGCCAGCGCCCCGATCGCCCACAGCGCGCCGTGCTCCAGGTAGACGTACTCGCTGAGGGTGCCCTTCCGGACCAGGAACACCGTGAGCGACCGGATGAACATGGCGCCGATTCCCAGGCCGATGGCGATGAGGATCGGGTCCGACGTGATGGCGAACGCGCCGATGACGCCGTCGAAGCTGAACGACGCGTCAAGGACCTCCAGGTACAGGAAGAGGAAGAAGGCGGCCTTCCCGGCCGCCAGCGCGGCTCGGCGCGGGGAGAGCGTCACCTCCTCGCCTTCTTCGGCCTGCTCGGCGTCCTCGGTGTCGAAGAGCTCGCCGAGCCCGTTGACCAACAGGTAGGCGATCATGCCCAACACGCCGGAAGCGAGAACGGTCGACACCTTGTGGTGCGGCGCCAAGGTGTATGCCGCGATGGCGAGGACCACCAGGCTGATGACGACGGACAGTTGGTCAAGGCGACCGATGCGTGCCAATGGCCGCTCGATCCAGCTCAGCCAGGTGATCTCGCGCTCCTCGAGGATGAAGTCGAGGAAGAGCATCAGGAGGAAGACACCACCGAACGCGGCGATCGCCGGGTGCGCCTCATGCAGCAGATAGCCGTAGGAGCCCGGTTTGTCCGGGCTGCCCTTCTCGAGCGCGAGCCGCACCGCCTCCGCAGGGGTGAGTTTGGCGGTGATCCCCACGATCAACAGCGGGAAGACCAGCCGCATCCCGAACACGGCGATGAGCACGCCGACGGTCAGGAAGATCTTCTGCCAGAACGGGTTCATCCGCACCAGCACGGTCGCGTTGACGACCGCGTTGTCGAAGGACAGCGAGACTTCCAGCACCGCCAGGATCGCCGCGAGCGCCAGGCCGGTCGGCCCGCCGTAGATCAACGCGAGGACGAGGCCGGCGATCGCGACGACGAACCCGCCGGCGAACGTCCTCAAAATCACGACGGTCCGGTCAGCCGACGTTGACGCCGAAGTCGCGGGCGATGCCCGCCAGGCCGCTGCTGTAACCCTGCCCGACCGCCCGGAACTTCCACTCGGTGTTGCTCCGGTAGACCTCCCCGAAGATCATCGCGGTTTCGGTCGAGGCGTCCTCGCTCAGGTCGTAGCGGGTTATTTCGCGGTTGTCGGCCTGGTTGACGACGCGGATGAAGGCGTTGCGGACCTGCCCGAAGCTCTGTCCCCGCGCCTCGGCGTCGTAGATGGACACGGTCACGACGATCCGGTCGACCTCCGCCGGCACGGAGGCGAGATTGACCTTGATCTGCTCGTCGTCGCCCTCACCCTCGCCGGTGAGGTTGTCGCCGGTGTGCTCGACGGAGCCGTCCGGGCTCTTCAGGTTGTTGAAGAAGATGAAGTGCTGGTCGCTCAGGATCTTCCCGCTCGAGCCGACCATCAGCGCGCTCGCGTCGAGGTCGAAGTCGGCGCCGGTCGTCGTCCGGACGTCCCAGCCGAGCCCGACCACCACCGCCGTGAGACCCGGCGCCTCTTTCGTGAGCGAGACGTTGCCACCCTTGCTCAAGCTGACGCCCATGCCGGACCTCCTTGACTAACGGATACCTGAGCTGTCGACCCTACAGATTGCGCCGGGCCGCCGACGCGTTAACGCCTTTCCAGGCGGGGGTACGCAGTGCCCGACCGCGATGATCACAGCCGCGGCATGGGGGGATTGCGAGGCCCAGGCGGGTGAGCACGGACCAGGCGATGTCGATGCTCGCTGCGTTGGGGGCCGGATCCACCGTCGGAGGCCGCTACCTGCTCGGGTCCGTCCTCGGCCGAGGCGGAATGGCCGAGGTCTGGGAGGCCCAGGACACCGTCCTGGAGCGCCGAGTAGCGGTCAAGCTGTTCCGCGGCGACCCGGAGTCGGCGGCGGAGGAGCAGCGGCGCGAGGCCGAGATCCGACTGGTGGCCGCGCTGAGCCATCCGAACCTCGTCACCGTCTTCGATGCCGGCAGCGACTCGGGCTGTCCGGGCGCGCCGTGCACCTTCCTCGTCATGGAACTCGTCGAGGGGACGACGCTGTCGCGGCTGCTGCCGCTGGGCCCGTTGTCCCCGCCCGACGTCGCGGACCTCGGCGCCCAACTGGCCAGTGCACTGGCCTACGTGCACGCTCGCGGCATCGTGCACCGCGACGTCAAACCCGCCAACATCCTGCTCGCCGGCACGCCGCGGGATTCCGCCGACGGTGTGAGCGCTACCGGTGTGACCGCGAAGCTCACCGACTTCGGCATCGCCCGGATCCTCGACGGGGCGCGGGTCACCTTGACCGGCACGACGGTGGGCACGGCGAACTACCTGAGCCCGGAACAGGCGTCCGGCGCCGACGTCTCGCCGGCAAGCGATGTTTACTCGCTCGGGCTGGTGCTGCTCGAGTGCCTCAGCGGCCAGGCCGCCTTCCCCGGGCACGGGGTGGAGGCCGCGGTCGCCCGGTTGCAGCGCGGGCCGGCGATTCCCGAGGACCTGGACCCCGCCTGGCAGGGAGTGCTCGCGACGATGACCGCCCGCGACCCGGCGATCCGCCCGCCGGCGGCCACGGTCGCGAACCGGTTGCGGGCGCTGCGCAGCGCTGCGGCGGCGGAGCCGAGCCGGCTCTCGCGCCAAGTCGGCAGCATGACGACGCGCCCTCGGGTCCAGCCGGGTGCCGCGTCGGCGCTGACCGCAGGGTCCGGCCGCGTGAGCCCTTCGCCGACGGACCTGGTAGGTCCGCATTCGCGGGGGCGACGCCGGACCATGTGGCTCGCACTTGCCGCAGCCCTGACGGCCGTCCTCCTGGCGGTGATCCTCGGGGTCCTGCCGCGCGGCGGATCCGATCGCGGCGCTCGCACCGCACCGGCCCGGGCCTATCCGAGCGTGTCGGGCAAGCTGGGAACCGATCTGCGTCAACTGCAGGGCGCGGTGCCGTGACGCGCGTCGTCGCGGCCGCCCTCGCGGCTGCCGTGCTTGTCGGCGGCTGCTCGAGCACCCCGGGCACGGCGGACCGCTCGGCGCTCGTTCGCTCGACCCTGCGCCAGGACGTGTACACGCTGACGGCGCTGGCGCACCGGGGCCGATATGTGAACGCGCGGGCCTGGGTGGCTCAGCTGCAGCAGGACGTCATGTACGCGCGCTCCGCCGGTGCGCTCAGCGCAGCGCAGGAGAACCGGCTGGTCTCGCTGTTGAACGTGGTCGGGGCCGACCTGGCGGCGAAGATCGCGGCCAGCACCTCACGCTCCGCCTCGTCGGCGCACCGGGCCAGCGCCGCGCCGACCACGGCGGCGAAGTCGTCCTCGCCTCGGCCTCAGCCGCAGGAGGCGCTCGGCGCCGTCTCGCAGAATTCCGCTCCCGTCCTGACCCCGACAGCCGCTCCGGCGACTACTTCAACTCCACCGAAGGCCAGGGCCACCTCGAAGGCGGCAACTCGCAAGCACAAGAGCGCGAAAAAGCACGGGAGGGCGAGAAGGCACCGGCACAAGCACCCCGGATAGAGGCGGCTCGCCGGCCGCTCCCGACCGGCTCCGACTGGGTGTCGCGCGTGACGGGCGGCTCAGCCTCTGATGGAGGCCCAGCCGCCAATCTCGGGACCGGGCCGGGGATCGGTCGGCCGGGCGCCATGTCGGCGCCGGGTCCTACCCTCGGTGCCATGCCGCTGTTCGGAGCCCACGTGCACTCCCCTGACCCGCTGGCGCACGCCGAGCTGGTGGGCGCCGATGCGGTGCAGATCTTTCTGGCCGACCCGCAGAGCTGGAAGAAGCCGGTCGAGCATCCGCATGCAGACGCGCTGCGGGCGACAGAACTCGCGGTGTACGTGCACGCGCCTTATCTCGTCAACGTGGCAAGCACCAACAACAAGATCCGCATTCCGAGCCGGAAGATCCTCGCGCAGCACGCCGAGGCGGCGGCGGGCATCGGCGCCAAGGGACTGATCGTGCACGGCGGACACGTGACGGCCGGCGACGATCCCGCCGAGGGCGTCGTGAACTGGCGCAAGACCTTCGAACGCGCGCAATTCCCGGTGCCCGTCCTGATCGAGAACACTGCCGGCGGCGACAACGCCCTGGCCCGGCGCTTCGACCGCCTGGCGATGTTGTGGGACGCGATCGGCGACTTCGGTCCCGGCTTCGTCCTCGACACCTGCCACGCCTGGGCCGGCGGCGAGGACCTCACCGACATCGCCGAGCGGCTGCGGGCCATCACCGGCCGGATCGACCTGGTGCACGCGAACAACTCTCGCGACGGTTTCGACTCCGGCGCCGATCGGCACGCGAACTTCGACTCGGGAACCATCGATCCCGAATTGATCGCCACCGTCTGTCGAGAGGCGGGCTGCGACGTGATCGTCGAGACACCCGCCGAGGGCCAGCGCGACGACCTGCAGTTCTTGCACAAGCGGCTCGACTGACAACGGCGGCTCGACCTGCGGCACCCGCATGATCCGCAGCCGCGACTCGTCGAGGCCGAGATAGGTCGTGAGCTGCCGCGCGTCGAGCAGGCGCTCCTCCGACGTCAAGAGCCGCTCGGCACGAGACAGCGTGTCGGTCATCGGAGAGCCCCTTTCCGGGCCGTACCGATCATCGGGTCGCAGATCTCCAGCCGGCCGGAAGGCCGGCTCAGGATCACCCGACACGGAGGCTCAACGTGGGCACCGGGCTCACCGCCACCGGCCCGTGGCGGGGAACTCGCCGCGGTCGTGCGGAGGGTCGAACAGCTCCGCCCCGCAGGTGCGGCAGAGGTACACACGGTGCCCGGCGGGCGGCTCGCCGGCAGCGCAGCCGCACGGCAGGTAGCTGACGCGCCAGCGTCCGGGATGGCCGCCGGGACAACGCTCCGGCGGCACCTCGACGATCTCCGGGCCATTCCCGGTGCGCCGCCATCGGACCATTCATCGATTAGATCAGTATTCGAACGGCAGTGGCGAGGGAGCGCAGCTTCGAGGCGAGTTCGCGCAGGACGTCGCGCGGCGAGTTCTCGCGCACCCAGCAAGGTCGCCGCCGGAGTAACGGCTCGTCACTCCGGCGGCAGGACGACCCCGAAACCCGTTACGGCAAGCCGCAGCAGCACCTGACCGGGGCGCATCAGGTCGGCGATGCGGGCGGCACTGAGGACCTCGAGCTCGGCCAGCCGGCGCCGGTACGCGTCCTCGCCGCGCATCCGGGCGGCGTGCAGCTCGCCCACGTTGTGCCACACCTTGCGGCGCGCCTCCTGCAGGAACCGGCGCGACGACGCCCGGTTCAACGGCCTGAGCACCCGGTCCAGCAGGGTCTGTTCGGCCCGCAACTCGGCGTCCTCCGCCGCAACCCGGGACGCGAGCACCGAGTCGATCCGCTCGTGGTCGCGGCGGCGGCGGTCGAGCAGGACCGCGTCGTCGAACTCGTCCGGTGCGATCACGTCGAGCATCGCTTGCGGCAGGTCGTAGTTCACGTGCGCGTTGACGCCGAGCAGAACGTGCCCGAGAGCCGGGAGGTCGTCCCGAGCGCCGAAGGCGAGGCGCCACGGTCGGGGAACATGGGAGCGATCGCCGGCGAGGTCGGCGTCGAGTGCGCGCAGGTAGTACTCGGCGAAGACGACGTCCCAGCGCTCCACCCACCGCGAGTCCTCGAAGAAGCCGTCCTGGACAGCTTTGCCGACCGCGGCCGTCGTGCGCTGGTAGGTGCCCAGGAACAGCCGCCGGTTCCGAGCAGCGGGCGGCAGCTTGTCCAGGCGTTCCTGCAAGCGGGCGATCACCGCCGTGACCGGGGAACCGGATGCTGATCCGTCCTCCGGCCTCGCCACTGCGCCATGATGCCCGCATGGCGCCCCGACCGTTGCGGGCACCTCGACGCACTCACCGACGCGCTCGGCGTCGTGCCCGCATGTCCGCGTGCCTGCTGGGGGCTGCGATCCGATCCCTCAGGGATCCTGAGAGCCGGGCGGGCACCCGCCGATGCTCATCCGTCGCACAAGGCTGGCAGTTCAGCGCCGCGCTGCGACCGGCCGGCCGAGCCGGTCGGCGAGCTCGCCCCACAGCGCGGTGCGGACGGCCAGCGGCATGCCGTTGTTGGCGCCCGACGGTCCCGGCAGGACGAATGCCTCGATCTCACCGACCGACCAGGGCGCTTCGCCGTACCCGGTCGGCAGCCTGGACCCAGCGGCGCGGGCGTAACAGGCCGCCGCCGTCTTGCTGGTGAACGCCACGACCGTCGGCCGGCAGCCTTCGATCTTGCGCTCGAAGGCCTGCACCAGGTATTCGTCTCGGTCAGGTTCCCTGACCAAGTCGGTCAGACCGTACCCGTAGGACGGGAGCATCTCGTCGTCCTCAGGGGCGAGGCGCGCAGAGGTCAGCCCGCTGTCATGGAGCAGCCGCCAGAACTGGTTCCCGGCCCCGCCGTAGTAATGCCTCTGTCTCGGTCGGCACTGCACAGCAATCCCGGCGAACACGGCCAGAAGACCCGGCCCGAGAAAGTCCGGCAGCTCGTTCTCTCGGTCCACGCCGAGCCACCTTACTGCGCGGCATCGGCCGGATCGGCGTCCTCGCCGTCGAGGAAGCTTCGCACCATTCGCAGAAAGGTCTCGGTCTGCTCGACGTGGGGCATGTGGCTCGACTCGTCGAGGACGTGCCATCGCACGTCGCCGATCTTTTCGGCATACGGCCGTACGGCGGCCGGCCGCGCTTCGTCGTAGAGACCGGACAGCAGCAGTGTCGGCACCGAGATGCGGTCGAGCCGGTCGATCACGCTCCAGTCGAGCAAGCTGCCGATTACGTGGAACTCGCTCGGCCCGTTCATCGTGTGGTAGACCGTCGGGTCCGCGTCGATCGCGTCGAACGTGGTCTGGACCTCCGGCGGGTTCGGGACGACCCGGCAGACGTGCCGCCGGTAGAAGACTGCCATGGCTTCTGCGTACTCGGGGTCGTCGGTCGTTCCCGCGTCCTCGTGCCTGCGCAGCGTCTCGTCCACCTCCGGTGGCAGCTGTTTACGCAGCTCGGCCGCGCCCTCGAGCCAGAGCGCAATCGACGCCGGGGAGTCGGCGATGACCAACCGTCCCAGCCCGGCCGGCCGACAGACCGCGTACTCGGCGGCGAGCATTCCGCCCCACGACTGTCCCAGCAGGTGATGGTCGCCGGCGATCCCGAGATGATCGAGCAGGTTCTCCAGTTCGGCGACGAAGAGATCGACGGTCCAGTAGGACGGATCCGCATCGGGCCGATGCGTCGACCGCCCATTTCCGACCTGGTCGTAGTGGATCACCGGCCGGCTGCCGAACGCCGGCCCGGCGAGCGCCGAGATCCGCAGCAGGTAGTCGTGCGTCGCGCCGGGACCACCGTGTGCGACGACGAGCGGCGTGGGTCCCGTCGCGAGGTCGCCGGTGATTCGGTACCAGGTCTGGTTGCCGTCGAAATCGGCGACGCCTTCCACCGTCGCCGGCAGAATCCGCTCGGTCATCCTCGTCCCGCCCTTCTCCACACTTCTCCACACGGCGGAGGTAGCCAGGTCACACGGGAGCCTAGTGACCGGAGGACACCGAACTCGCGCATGTCCCGAACCCGAACCGGCGCCTAAGGTCTCGCCCATGGCGGCGTCCACCGAGAGCGCAACGCAGCTGTTGCACCGGCTCACGTCCTATCGGCCCGATCACCGGTGGGACGAACCGTTGGACGACGACCGCCTCGTACACGGCTTCATCTCGACCGACCTGTCGACCTGGCCGCTGCAGTACAAGGCCTACCCGGATGGTCTCCCGGTGCGGTCACTCCCCCGCGAGCTCCCCTCCTCCTCGCTTCCGGCGACGCACGTGCTGGCCGGCCGGGCCACCGTGCCGCCGACCGATCTCGATCTGGCCGCACTGGCCCGGTTGCTCTTTCTGACCGCGGGTGTCGTTCGGAGTTCGGACCGTCCGGACGGGCGGCGCACCCTGTTCCGCGCTGCCGGCTCCGCCGGAGCCCGCTTTCCGCTCGAGCTCTACGTGGCCGTTCCGGACGGCGGCGCGCTACCGGCGGGAGTGCACTGGTACCACCCGCAGGAGCACGCGTTGGTGCAGGTCGCACCGGCACCGGCGGCTGCCGGCCCGATGGTCGTCGCGACCGGTGTGCCCTGGCGGACCGGGTGGCGCTATCGAGAGCGCGGCTTCCGGCACATCTACTGGGACGCCGGCACCGCGCTGTCCCAGCTGCTGAGTCTGGCCGATTCGGCAGGTGTGCCGGCTCGGCTGTTCACCCGGTTCCCCGACGACCGTGTCGCCGAGGTGGTCGGCGCGCAGCTCCCGCACGAGTTCCCGGTCGCCGTCATTGCGCTCACCGACGGACCTCCCGACCTGTCGGCCACCGGGCCCGCAACGCAGGGGCAAGTGGACAGCAATCCGCTCGAATTGCCGCTGGAGACTGCGGCGCAGCGCGCCGGGGTCATGTCGTCGTTCGACGCGGAGTGGCGCAGAGGACGGGTAGTGGCCGCTGCGCCGGCTGGTCCCTCGCTCGACCGGGTCATCGGTCGGCGCGGTTCGCAACGGCTTATGGACCGCGCCGGCACTCTGCCGGGCGAGACCCTCACCGCAGCCATGACGGCGGCCCTGCGCGGGATCGACGTCCCCCACTGGGTGGTGGCCAACGCGGTCACGGACCTGCCGGCCGGACTGTACCGCTGGCCGGATCTCGACGCGCCGCTGCGGACGGGAGACCTGCGAGAGGAGATGTACCGCATCTGCATGGAGCAGGGCCTGCCGGCGGACGCGTCCTTCGTCGTGATCTCGGCGGTGGCCGGGCAACCACTCGACGACCGCGGCTACCGAGAGGCGCAGCTCGCCGCGGGCCTCGTCGAGGGCCGACTGCACCTCATGGCCTATGCGCTGGGCGCCGCGGCCTCCGGAATGACCTTTTACGATGGCGAGCTGGGCGCGCTGCTCGGCGACGCGGACCTGTTCGGTTTGCTGATCACCTGTGTCGGAGTCCCCGAATACGCCTCGAGGCCGGCCGGTCCGCCCGGACGGCCGACCGAAATACGCGGTGTCACACCCCGCATGGACGACCGCTGAAACCGGAGACCCGACACCCCGGTTAGGGTCCTGATCCGTGGCCGCTGCGCACGAAACCGTTCGGTTCGAGCTGCTCGACCGGCGGCACCGCCTGGCCTCGGTGCGGCTGCAGCAGGAGGTCGGCGTGGCGGAGCCGCTCGATCTGCAACGCGCCGGTCGAATGTGGTCGCTGGAGGTGCCGCGTCCGAACGTCGACCGCATCGAGTACCTGTTCGAGGTGAGCGACCACAACGGTCACCGGTCCACGATCCTCGATCCACGAAATCCGCTGCGCGTGGGCGGGGCATTCGGGGACAAATCCGTGCTGCAGTTCCCCGAGTACGCAGCCCCCGCTTGGTTGGGCGCCAACGGGCTCGCCCATGTCGAGCGCGACCTCGAGGTAGACGGCATGGAGGACGGGCTCACCGCAACGATCTGGTCACCGGCGGGACTGGAGGGGCCGGCGCCGCTTCTCGTGGTGCACGACGGTCCGGAGTACGCCGCTCTCGGTGGACTGACCGCCTACCTCGCCGCGCTGATCGACGCAGGCAGATTGCCTCCGCTGCGGGCGGCGCTGCTGGACCCCGGGGACCGCAACGCCTGGTACTGCGCGAATGACGACTATGCACGAGCGGTGTGCACGGACCTGCTGCCCGCGCTCGACGAGGCGACCGTGCGGATCGGCGTCGGAGCCAGCCTCGGCGCGCTCGCCATGTTGCATCTGCACCGACGCTGCCCAGGAGCGTTGTCGGGACTGTTCCTGCAGTCCGGGAGCTTCTTCACGAACGAGCTCGATCCGCAGGAAGCCGGATTCAGCGGTTTCCCTCAGATCAGCGCCTTTGTCGACGAGGTGTCGTCGGCGCAGGCCGACTGTTCGCCGGTACCCACCGTCCTCACCTGCGGAACGGTCGAAGAGAACCTGGCGAACAATCGGAACATGACGCGCGCGCTGTTACGGCTGGAGTACGACGCCGAGTTGACAGTCGTGCGCGATGCGCACAATTACACCGCCTGGCGCGACGCACTCGATCCGCACCTCACCCGCTTGATCAAGGACGTCGCCGATGCGGCGTGACCACGTGGAGCTGGGCACGGGTGACCTGCTCGCCTATGGCCACTACGGTAGGCCGGTGCTCGCCTTTCCTGCTGAGGCAGGACGCGCCTCGGAGTTCGAGAACCACGGCATGATCGACGCCGTCGCAGATCTGATCGAGGCGGGCCGGGTGAAGCTGTACTGCGTCACCAGCGCCGACGCCGAGAGCTGGTCGAACCGCAGCCGCCCGGTCGAGGAACGCGCCCGTCGGCACGAAGAGTACGAGAAGTGGCTCGTGCAGGATGTGGTTCCGTGGATTGCCGCGGACTGCGGCGGAGCCACCGACATTGCGACGGTCGGCGTCAGTCTCGGCGCCTTTCACGCGGTCAACATTGCGCTGCGGCACGCCGACGTGTTTCCGCTCGCGATCGGGCTGTCCGGGAACTACGATCCGACGACCTGGCATCCGTGGGGCGAGCACGGATCGTCGACCTATTTCAACAATCCGATGGCATATGTACGCAACCTGCACGGTGACCATCTCGACTGGTTGCGCACGCGTCTGCGCATCGTATTGGTCGTCGGTCAGGGCGCCTGGGAGGTCGACCCGACGAAGGCGCTGCCGAGCACTCGTGCGCTCGGCGCACTGATGGCCGAAAAGGGCCTGGGGTGCGAACTCGACGTGTGGGGCTACGACATCCCGCACGACTGGCCATCCTGGCGGACGCAACTACAGCACCATCTGCCGCGCTTTTGCTGAGGCGAATCCATCTGCGAGGAGGACACGGGTGAGCGACCACCTGATCGGACTGCTTCTCGGCACGGAGAACGACTGGCCCACGGCGTTCGAGGAGTTGATGAGACGGGTCGGCACGGTCACGGACCGGTCCGGCGAACCGCATCGGTTCGCTGTCGAACGCATGACCGTGGAACCGTTCGACCTGCGGGACAGAGCGAGGCAGGATCTCGTCATCGACCGCCTCGCGTACTGGTACTACCACCCACGCGAGTGGTTGAAGAAGGCAGCACTGACCGACGACGTCTACCTGCTCAACAGTCCCTTCACCTTCCAGAGCATGGAGAAGCACGCCGCCTACTGCGCCATGATCAGGCTCGGCCTGAACGTGCCGGACACGGTTCTCGTGCCCTTCAAGAACGCCCCAGAACACGGTAAGTACGCCTACACCGCATCGAGGTACAACCGGCCGTTCGACCTGGACGAGATAGCCGAGCGGCTCGGCTATCCGTTGTTCATGAAGCCGTACGACGGCGGTGCGTGGGTGGGGGTGAGCCGGATCGCCAACTCCGCCGACCTCCACCGGGCCTACGACGAGTCCGGGCAGCGCCTGATGCACCTGCAGAAGGCCGTCGACGGCTACGACGTCTTCGCCCGAAGCCTCTCCATCGGAGCCGAGACGATGGTGATGCGGTTCCACCCCGAGCAGCCGATGCACGCCCGGTACTCGGTGAGCCATGGGTTCCTCGACCCGGCTACGGGAGCCGAGGTCCTGACGGTGGGACGCCTTGTCAACGCCTTCTTCCGCTGGGAATTCAATTCCTGCGAGACTCTCATCAAGGACGGGACTGTCTACCCCATCGACTACGCGAATGCCTGCCCCGATGTCGCCATCACGAGCCTGCACTACTACTTCCCGTGGGCGATGAAGGCGCTCGTGCGGTGGGCACTCTATTGCACGGTCACCGGGCGACGCCCTCGCTACGACCTGGAGACCCGCCGGTACTTCGACATCGCTGATCGTTCGGACCTTTCCTATTCCGACAAGCTCGCGGAGTACCGGGCGCTGGCTGACGACTACTTCGAGACGGATCGTTACGCCGACTTCTGCGCCAGCCGGCTGACCCACCTGGACGAGGTGGCGGTGGAGTACTTCGCGGGACCGGAATTCGATGCTCTGCTGGTCGACACCGTGCGGAACACCTTCCCGTGGCACGAGCACGACCAGTTCATCGGCCACTACCGCGGCTTGGTGGGGTCGTGGGTGCGCGACCAGCGCTGAGGGGGCGAAGCCGAACCGTACGCCGGGCAACTATTTCCAAAGCGCCGGAATGCGTAAAAGGACACAAAGGTTTACGGTTCAGCTGTGGTCGATCCCGAGGTGACGCGTCACTGGGTCCACCGCTACGGCCCTTACGTCGGCGCGGTGCTGGCCGCCCGGCTGACCCTTGACCGATTGCTGCCCGATCGCGTCGACCCGGCTGCGCCGGGGGGCTCAGCTCCGGACGCGTCGCTGCTGGAAACGGGCTTCGACGTCCTGCGCAGTGCCGTCGAGCTGGCGGCCACAACACGGCCGGTCCCCGATCAAGAGGCCGACGCCGCCTTCCGATCCGCGTTGGACTCGCTGCACCGGGCCGCAGTGACCTTCGTGCACCCGTCCGGGCGGTTGGACACTGTCAGGATGCTCCTGTCCCAGGCGGACCGTCAGCTGATCGGACTGCGCGACCGGCTGATAACGCCGTTGAACCAGCCGCGCAGCACGCTCGCGCGGGCCCGCGACTAGCGCTCGCACTAGACCGACGCCGAAGCTCGGCACTCGCACGGGCTGACGGCCGGTACTGCGCGGCAATCCGGGATTGCAGCGTTTACTGACCGTCACTCCGGTCGCCCCTGAATTCACGAGGAACACACTCACGACGGTACCGAGAGTCGACCGCGCGCCGATTCTCAGCAGGCAGCCAGGCCGTCGCTGCATCGGAATCCTGTCGTCGAATCGCAGAAAAGAGGACGTCGGTCGGCTGGTGCCCGTTGCGAGCCTGTGCTATCAACGGCGCAGCCGGCGTGGCAAGTGACCGGGGGGGCTCATGCGGGGTCGCGTCATCTGTGTGGCGGCGGTCGTCGTGGCAGTGCTGTCAGCCATGACCGGCGCGCGCGGCACCGGACCATCCTCCACATGGCACTACCTGCGTGACGGCGCGCACACGTCGCTCGAGCCGGCGTCCACGGCGATCACTGCAGCCAACGCAGGGACCCTGATCAAAGCGTGGTCCTGGGCCCCACCGGCAGGACCCAACGGGCAGCGCACCAAAGTGAATGCCACGCCGGCCGTCTACAACGGCACAGTCTTCGTCGGCGCCAACGACGGCGCTTTCTACGCGCTGAACGAGGCCACCGGCGCCGTGATCTGGAAGCGCAAGTTCGGTCAGACCCCTAATCTGACGTGTTCCTCGCGAGGCTTCGTTTCTTCCGCGACCGTTGCGCCGGACCCTTCCACCGGCCAGGCGACCGTCTACGTCGGTGCGCCCGACGGTTACCTCTACGCCCTCAGCGGGGCTGACGGCTCGACGGTTTGGGCCGCCCCCGTCGCCATTCCCTCGACCACGGTCAACGACTACTTCCTGTGGGGATCGCCGACACTTGCCGCAGGAACCCTCTACATCGGCATCAGCTCGCACTGCGACAACCCACTGGTGCGCGGTGGGCTCTCCGCGTTCTCGCAGGCCACCGGGGCTCACCTGGCGACGTTCTACAGCGTGCCCGCCAACAAGGTCGGCGGCAGCGTCTGGACCACCGCGGCGATCACGGCCGACGGCACCGGCGTCCTCATCACCACCGGCAACGCGCAGACCAAGTACAAGGTCGGTGACTCCTACTCCATCGTGCGGTTGGCCACCCAGACACTGGCTCGTCAGAGCGCCTGGGCCATCCCGGCGAGCGAGCGAATTCCCGACAGCGACTTCGGCGCCTCCCCCACGCTGTTCACCGCGGACGTCGCCGGCCAGGCGACGGAACTGGTAGGTGCGTGCAATAAGAACGGGATCTTCTATGCCCTCGGAGCCGATGATCTGACGAGCGGCCCGGTATGGCAGACGCAGGTCGGATCGCCCGAGACTTCCAAAGGCGAACACTGCCAGGCGTCAGCGCTCTCGAACGGCACGAATCTGTATGTCGCGACCAATGCAACCACGGTGAACGGACGAAGCTACCTCGGATCGGTCGCGGCGCTCGACCCGGCGACCGGTGGGATCCGCTGGCAGACCGGATTGTCCTGCGGAGTCATGGGGACCCCGTCGATGAACGGCGCCGGGCTCATCGCCGTCGGTTGCTATGACTTCACGTCCGGTGTCGTGATCAACGCCTATCTCATCGACGCCTCGACGGGAGCGATCGTCCGGACGTTCGCGAAGGCCCGGCGCCAATTCGGTCAGCCTGTGATGGTCGACAACCTGCTGTTGATGACGACGGTCAGCTACGGCATCACCGCCTACAAGGTCCCCTGAGGGAGAGCTCTGATGAGATACCGAGGAACCGTTCGAGCAGCCGCGGTGACGCTATCCGGCCTTCTGGCCGCGACCGTTTCGGGCGGCTCCGCCTCAGCGACGGCGGTGGTCGCGGAGTTCCCGGTGCCGAATCACGCGGCGACCGTCCGTGGGCTGACCACCGGTCCCGACGGAAACCTTTGGTTCACCGAGGACGTGGGCGACGCGATCGGGAAATCCACGACGTCAGGGGGCATGAAGGAATACCAGATCACCACCGATCCGGACGCCGGACCACCGGCTATCACGAACGGACCGGACGGCAATCTGTGGTTCACCGAGTACGACGAGGGCGACTTGGTCAAGATAACGACCGACGGTGCGATGACCGACTACATCCTCCCTACCGCGGCCGCGCAGCCGCGCATGATCGTCAGCGGACCCGGCACCAAGCTGTGGTTCACCGAGTCAGCCGGCAACAAGATCGCTAGCGCCACGACGTCCGGCGTCGTCACCGAATATTCGGTCCCCACCCCCGACAGTCGGCCGTACGGCATCACGGTCGGACCGGACGGCGCACTGTGGTTCACCGAGCAGTACGGCAACAAGGTCGGCAGGCTGAATCCGGCGACAGGTGGTATCAAGGAATTCACTGTGCCGACCCTCAACGCTCGTCCCGAGAACATCACCCTGGGTCCGGACGGCCGCTTGTGGTTCACCGAGACCCGGAAGAACCGCATCGCGGCCATGTCGACGACGGGCGCAGTCAAGACCTTCGCGGTTCCGACGCCGAGCAGCCAACCACGCGGCATCATGGCCGGGGCGGACGGCTCCCTGTGGTTCACCGAGTTCCTCGGCAACAAGGTCGGCCGGCTCACCATGGCCGGAAAATTCACCGAGTACCCCGTCCCCACCTCGAACGCCAAGCCGCTCGGCATCGTGACCGGCCCGGACGGGAACATCTGGTTCACGGAGGTGACCGGTCACAAGCTGGGCCGGTTGACGGGGGTATGAGCTTCCCCGGTGAGCCGCCGCGGCTCGTCCTCGCGTCAGCCGTGCCGGCACAGCCGCTGGACAGTATGGTCGCAGCGGCCCGGTAGACCGTCGGTCATCGACTTCCGGGCCGCTGCGGTACGGCAGGTCATTGTTCTGCTGCTACAACACCGTAGGTCGGCTTATCAGCTGTTCTGTGCTTCCCACGTGAAGCCGATCCCCGCGGTGCCGCCTTGCGTCGAGTTGGGGGCGCTGGGATCGACGGTGTAGCTGAACTGGAACACTCGCGTCTCCGACGCGCTGCCGGTCGGCGCCCAAGTGCCGAGGCCGCTGGCGAAGTCGGTGGACGCCGAGGCGAACGCGGCCAGCGTTCCCGAATAGACGGACGCGCCGGTGCCCAGGGCGGAGAAGCCCGAGCAGGAACCGAACCCGCCGCCGGTGCCCTGGGTCACCGTGAGGTCGATGTAGCTTGAGAGCCCGTTTGTCGTGCTCGCGTTGGTGCCGTACAGCTTGACTGCCGACGGCAGCGAACCGGTGGACGTGACGGCGATGCAGGTGCTCCCGGTTCCCGTGGGCTCCAGGTTGGTCACGCTGAACATCGCGGTGCTGCTGTCGTCGTCCGAGAGCACCACATCACCAGCAGCCCAGTGGCTCGTCGGGTTCGACGTCGTGGCCGAGAAGGCCGAGTACGAAGCGTGCCAGACGACCGCTGCCGATGCCGCCACGCCGGCGAGCCCGGCGAGAGCGCTGGCGAGTCGCGCCGACCGTCCGGTCGGCCGCACGGCAAATCGAGTCATGATCAGGACCTCCGTGTCCTAAGAACGCCGTACCGGAGACGGTCCGTCGCCTCCGGTGTGGAAATCGCGGCTTCAGACGCGCAGGTACCAGCCATCCTGGCCGGGCCTGCGCGTGCACCTTGCTTTCCGGAGAAGGAATCGGTGGTTCAGGACGAAACTTGAACCGAGCACGGCCCTCCCGCGACGGAGGTCAACTGGCCGACGGCGGCCGGTCTCCCATTCGCACGGATCCTTCCAGCGGGAGGTCCACGACTGAGGTCCCGATGCGCAGGCGGTACTCGCCCGGCTCGTACTGCCAGCCGGCGTCCCAGTGCGCCAGCAGCCGGGTCGGCACGGCGATGTCCACGCGCGCGCGTCCGCCGGCGGGGACGCGCACCGGAGCGAATCCGACGAGCCACCGCACCGGACGGTCGACGCTCGAATCCGCTCGTTCGGCGTAGACCTGCACGACCTGCTTGCCGTCGCGGGCGCTCCGGTTGTCGACGTCCACCGAGACGGCGAGAACGTCCCCCGGCTCGGCCGTCGAGGCAACCTCCGCGGCGACGAGGGTGATGTCGGCGTAGCCACGGCCGCAGCCGAACCAGTAGGCGGGCGCGACGTCCTGCCGCAGCCACGCCCGGTAACCGATGTGGATGTCCTCGCGGTACTCCAGTCGCCCGTCGACGGGCGCCGTCGCGAGCACAGGGACGTCGGCCTCTGCCTCGGGCCAGGTCGTCGGCAGGCGCCCGCCCGGCTCGGCGACCCCGACCAGCACGTCGGCGAGGGCGTTACCGAATTCTTGGCCGCCGAAGTATCCGACGAGCACGGCCGCTACGTCCCGTCGCCACGGCATCAACACCGGCGAGCCGGCGTTGACCACGACCACCGTGCGGCCGTTGGCCGCCGCGACGGCGCGCACCAGCTCGTCCTGCCGACTCGGGAGCGCAAGGGTCGTGCGGTCGAAGCCCTCCGACTCGACGGCGGCGTTGGTGCCCACGACGACGAGCGCAACGTCGGCCTGCCGGGCGGCTCCGACCGCCTGCTCGATAAGCGCGTCGCCGTCTACCTCGATCGGCTCGGTGCCGAGCCGCAGCCCGAGCAGGTTTTGGAGCGGGCCGGACCGGCCGCGCAGGTCCAACTGCAGCCGGAGCTCGACCGGAACTCCTTGCACCAGGCGGACCTCGGTCGACACTGTCGGCGGGTTCAGCAGGACCGCGCCGGGATCGTCGCTGTCGGTCTCGGCGACCGTGTCGAGGACGACCCCCCCGTCGAGCTCGAGTCGGCCGTGTCCGACCGCTGCGAACCCCAGCCGTACCGGCCCGGACTCGGAAGGGGTGAACCGGGTCGTGAGCTCCACTGACGCCGACCTGGCGATGGGCGCGTCGCCGCCGAACCACACCAGTGCGCTGGAGCGCCGGTCCTCGGCGAACAGCTCCGCACCATCCTCATCGAGGAAGCGGGCCCGCAGTCCGGGCGTCCCCGTGCGTGGGTTGACCATCTGTGCCGACGGGAGCTCGGCGACGCCGACCTGCACGACCGCCCCGCGCGACCAGGTGACGGCCGCGCCGGGCAGGGCGGCGCGCAGGCCGTCGAGCGGCGACACGGTGTACTCGGGAACGACCGTCGCACTGCCGCCGCCCTGCGTGCGGGCATGCCGCGCGTTGTCGCCGATCACGGCCACGGAGCCGATCGCCGCCGCTTCCCACGGCAGCTCCCCGCGGTTCTCGAGCAGCACCGTGCCCTCGACCGCGGCCGTCCGGGCGAACGCGATCCCGTCCTCGTGCGCCGCGACCTCAGGCACAGCGAAACCCTCCAGCGCACCGACCCGCGCGGCCAATCCCAGCAGCCGGGCGACCTTGCGGTCGACGACCTTCTCGTCGATGCGTCCGCCACGGACCGCCTCGACGAGCGCATCACCCCACGGCCCCTCGGGGCCCGGCATGACCAGGTCCTGGGCGGCCTCCGCGGCGGCCAGGCTGCGGGCAGCGGTCCAGTCACTGACCACCACGCCGTCGAAACCCCACTCGCTGTTCAGTGGCGTCTCGAGCAGTTCGCTCTCCGTTGCCGTGGTCCCGTTGACCGAGTTGTAGGCGCTCATCACCAGCCACGCCGACGCGCGGGTCACCGCCTGCTCGAACGGCAGCAGGTACGCCTCCCGCAGTGCCCGTTCGCTCAGCCGGACGTCGACCGTGAACCGTTCGGTTTCCGAATCATTTGCGACATAGTGCTTGGGCGTGGCACCTACGCCGTTGCGCTGCACCCCGTCGACGTAGGCGACGGCGAGTTCCGCGGTGAGGACGGGATCCTCGCTGAAAGCCTCGAAATGCCGGCCGCCGAGCGGCGACCGGTGCAGATTGATCGTCGGGCCGAGGACGACGTCCACGCCCTTGCGGCGCGCCTCGACCGCTGCCGCCGCGCCGTACCGGCGCGCGATCTCGGGATCCCACGATGACGACAGCACCGTGGCCGACGGCAGGTTGAGCGAGGGGTCCCGCTCGTCCCAGGTCGGCCCGCGAACGCCGGACGGCCCGTCCGAGACGACCATGCTGCGCAATCCGACCCGGTCGATCGGCCAGGTGCTCCAGAAGTCGCGGCCGGTGAGCAGCTGCACCTTCTCTTCGAGAGTCAGCGATTCGAGAACCTGGGCGATCGTCGGGTCGGCGGGTCCGGGCACGGGACAGCTCCCTCATGGCGACGTTCGGAGGTCGACCTTCACGCCGCCGCTGCAGCGGGGCAGGCCCCATGCCGGAACCGTACGACGTCGGCCGCAGCGTCGGTCCGCCGGCGTCCGGAGCTAGGAGGAGCGGCCCGGCTCGCTCGCCGCCGCTGGCGCCGCGTCAGCGTGCTCCGGCTCGTCGGGCTTTCCGCGAAAGTCCTCCCGGGCATTGACGTGCGGGAACTGCTCGGCCGGCACCGGAACGCCGAGAGCACGACACAGCGGTCCCCAACCGGCGCCGGCTTCCCATTCGACCAGCCGATCCGGCGACACGGCGCTGCGGACGGCGGCGTTGTGGCGGTCGTAGGCCGCCAGCAGCGCAGTGTCATCTCGCCAGTTCGGCTCGAAACGGGCCACCATGTCTCGCAGCATCGGTTCGAAGCCCGGTACTGCCGGGTCGTCCTCCATTCTGTTCTCCGGGCTGTTGTCCAAGACCGTCGCTCGTGCGCTGGCCAACCACGTCGTTGCATCCCGTCGTGTCGACAGCAGCACCAGCGCATCGGGATAGGCGGCCATCAGCTCACGCCAGAGGGCCCCCCCGGGCCAGTCGACGATCGCTTCGTAATTGCCCAGGACGGACTCCCAGTCGACTGATTCCCCGCGGATCGCGGCATGCCATGTCGGCACGTGGTCGAGATGCTCGAAGACCTCCACCATGTGGTAGCACGGCCGGCCGAGCAGTCGCTCGAGCGCCAACTTCAGCGAGTTGGTGCCCGTCCGTGGTAATCCCGCGCCGATGATTCGCATGGGCCTCCCTCATGTAAACGAGGACACGAGTTTGCTGCGGACGCTTACGATCCGCAACGCCACGGCTGTCGACCGACTCATGCCGACCTCGTGGACGTCGGCGGGCTGGAATCGGCGAATTAGAAGCTGGCTCGCACGGCTCGTCGAGGACGAGTGAGGCCTGCCCGACGCCGTAAAGCGGGTCGCCGCCAACGACAACCTGCGGGCCATGAGGTTCTTCCAGCCGCGTGGCATTGATGTCGTCGCCGCGCACAGGGTTTCGTGGCGCGGTCCGGGGACGGGAACCGGCCCTCGAGATCCACGAAACCGAGGGCGGGAATGCCTTTCGGCACGCCCTGGAGTTCTCCTACCGACTGCCGATGCCGCGCGGCGGGTCAGCCCGGTTCGAGAGCCCAGCATCCGCACGGGCCGGGGAGTGCGGGACGATTTCTAGCGCCGGCTTCGTCGCGCTCTGTGCCGGAGTGCGGGGCCTAGGGCCGGAGAGGGGAAACCAGATGCCGGTCACGGACGCCGCGGTCAGCGATGCGCTGCGGATCATCGACCTGACCGGGGTGTTCGCGAACGCGGTCCTCGGCGGTGTGATCGCCCGCGGAGAGCGGTTCGACCTGATCGGGTTCGGTGCGCTGGCGATCGTGTCCGGGCTGGGCGGTGGGCTGATCCGCGACGTCCTGCTGCAGCACGGACCGCCCATCGCGCTGACCGATTACGCCTACATCGCGACGGCATTGCTCGGCGCGGTTTGCGCCTTCGTGGTCGAGATGGACGGTCGGCTGTGGGACCGGGCGTTTCCCTTCGTGGACGCGCTCGCGCTCGGGACCTGGGCCGCGGCCGGCGCGCAGAAGGCGCTCGGGCTGGGCCTGGGCTGGCTACCGGCGGTGCTGCTCGGAACGATCACTGCGGTGGGCGGCGGGTCGCTGCGCGACGTCCTGCTGCGCCGCACACCCAACATCTTCGGTGGCAACACCCTCTATGCCACGTCGGCGGTGGTGGCCAGCGCAGTCATGGTCGGGCTCTACCGCCTCGGCTACCCCGCGACTGGGCTGGTCGTCGCGACGGCGGTCGGCGGCGGACTGACCCTGCTGGCCCGGTGGCGGGGTTGGCACCTGCCGGATGCCTACCTGTGGCGTACGGGCCAGGTCGGTCAGCGCTATCCGCGACCTCGGTGGAGGAGCCACACTCGACTGGGACGCAAGCGCATGACCCGGCCCAACGATCAGGCCACACCCGATTTCCCGGAGTCGCCATGACGAACGCCCGCTCCCGCGTCGACACCGTGCTGGCCGGACTCGATCGGCTGCGCAGGTGGCAGGAGGACTTCTACCAGGACTTGCACCGGAATCCCGAACTGTCGCATCAGGAGCGACGCACCGCGCAGAAGGCGGCGCACCGGCTGCGTGCGGCCGGCTTCGAGGTCCACGAGGGCATCGGCGGGACAGGTGTCGTCGGCGTGCTGCGCCGCGGGACCGGCCCGACGGTGCTGCTGCGTGCCGACATGGATGCGCTTCCGGTCCGCGAGGCTACCGACCTGCCGTATGCCAGCACGGCCACCGGCGTCGACCCCGACGGCACTCAGGTCCCGGTGATGCACGCCTGCGGCCACGACGTGCACGTCAGCTGCCTGGTGGGCGCGGCTCAGTTGCTCGCGGACGCGCCGGACGGCTGGCAGGGCACGCTGGTGGCTCTGTTCCAGCCCGCCGAGGAGACCGGCGACGGCGCTCGGGCAATGGTGGACGACCGGTTGGCGGATGTCGTGCCGACGCCGGATGCCGCGTTGGCTCAGCACGTGCTGCCGTTTCCCGCCGGACGGGTCGGCACCCGGCCAGGGCCGACGCTCTCAGCTGCCGACAGCCTGCGGATCACCGTGTACGGGCACGGTGCGCACGGGTCCATGCCGCAGGCCGCGATCGACCCGGTGGTCCTGGCGGCCAGCATCGTCCTGCGGCTGCAGACGATCGTGGCCCGCGAGATCGCTCCCGGGGAGCCGGCCGTTCTGACCGTCGGCAGCGTGCAGGCGGGCACCAAGAGCAACGTCATCCCGGACTCCGCGACTCTGCTCGCGAATATGCGCACCTACAGCGACGCGGTGCGCGCGAGCATGCTCGACGCCGTGCGGCGCATCGTCACTGCCGAGTGCGCCGCGTCGCGATCCCCGCGGGCACCCGAGATAGAGCGGTACGAGAGTTACCCGGTCACCGACAACGACCGGACTGTCACCGCCCGCGTCGCCGAGGCCTTCGCCGACCTCTTCGGCGACCGCGCCGGACAGCTGCCCCGCCAGTCGGCCAGCGAGGATTTCAGCGACATCCCGCAGGCGCTGGGCGTGCCGTACACGTACTGGGGCATCGGTGGGGTCGACCCGGACGCCTACGCGAGGGCCGAGCGGGCGGGCCGGGTCAACCAGGACGTCCCCGTCAACCACTCAGCCCGGTTCGCGCCGGTGCTCCAACCGACCCTGGACACCGGAACGCAGGCTCTCGTGGCCGCCGCGCTCGCCTGGCTGTGAACTGCGCGGCGCCCGTCAGCCGCGCTGCCGGTTGTCGATGACGCGTTGCAACTTGCCCATCGACCGGGCGAGCGTCTCCGGATCCACCACCAGGACCTCGATGCTCGACCCGACGGTGTCCTTCACGCCTTTGGCAACCTCGGCCGCGGCTGAGGTACGCCGCTCGGACGGGCAGTCGGGGCGCGCCTCGATCCGGCAGACGAGGTGGTCCATCCGTCCTCGGGTGGTGAGTTCGAGGACGAAGTGCGGAGACAGCCCGGGAGTGCGGAGCACGATCTCCTCGATCTGTGTCGGGAAGAGGTTCACCCCGCGCAGGATGATCATGTCGTCGGTGCGGCCGGTGACCTTTTCCATGCGGCGCATTCCGCGGCGGGCGGTTCCGGGCAGCAATCGGGTCAGGTCGCGGGTGCGGTATCGGATGACCGGCATGGCCTCTTTGGTCAGCGACGTGAACACGAGTTCGCCCTTGGCGCCGTCCGGTAGGACTTCGCCGCTTCCGGGATCGATGATCTCCGGGTAGAAATGGTCCTCCCAGATGTGCAGGCCGTCCTTTGTCTCCACGCATTCCTCGGCCACCCCGGGTCCGATGACCTCGGAAAGGCCGTAGATGTCGACGGCGTGGATATCCAGCCGCTCTTCCATCTCCTGGCGCATCTGCTCGGTCCACGGCTCGGCGCCGAAAATGCCGATCTCCAGGCTCGACGCGCGCGGGTCGAGGCCCTGTTTCTCGAACTCGTCGATGACGGTGAGCATGTAGGACGGCGTCACCATGATGACGCGGGGTTGGAAATCTTGAATGAGCTGCACCTGCCGAGGGGTCATGCCACCGGAGACGGGAATGACCGTGCAGCCCAGCTTCTCCGCGCCGTAGTGGGCGCCTAGGCCGCCGGTGAACAGTCCGTACCCGTAGGCGTTGTGCAACTTGTCTCCCGGCCGCCCGCCGGCGGCGCGGATCGACCGGGCCATCACCGTGGCCCAGGTATCCAGGTCTTTCTCCGAATAGCCGACCACAGTGGGCCGACCGGTCGTGCCGGACGATGCATGGACCCGCCGCACCTGATCCTGCGCGACGGCGAACATCCCGAACGGGTAGTTGTCGCGCAGGTCGTTCTTGCCGGTCGTCGGAAACTTCGCCAGGTCGGCCAATTCGCGGCAGTCGTCGGGATGAACGCCGGCCGCGTCGAACGCGCGGCGGTAATGCGGGACGTTGTCGTAGACACGGCGCAGGGTCCACCGCAGGCGCTCCAGTTGCAGCGTCCGTAGCTCGTCGACGCTCATCCGCTCCGTGTCGTCCAGCAGCGCAGCGTCAGGGGCTGCGCCCAGGCGTCGGCTCGTCCCGCTGGTCGTTGCGGTCATCGCGCATTACCTCCCTGGTCCTGCGGCGGAGTCGCCGGACGGCCCGCGGGAACGTTGGTCCCACCTGCCGACCGGCTGGTCAGCTGTCGAACGTCGCCTCGGCAAACGGTGGCATGCCGCCCGACCTCGTCGCGACGGTGGGGTCCGCCGGGCGGACGAGGTCACCGCGGGACCCGCCCGAGGTACGCGGCGAGACGTACGTACGCATCGGCGCCAGGCGCAGACGGAACCGGGTCGGCGAAGGCCGCCCCGCCTCCCCGAAGCGCGGGCGGGACGAGGCGTGCCGCCGCCCGCTGAGCGGCTTCCGCGAGGCGCGGATCGAGCGGTTGGCGCTGCCCGGTGCTGACGGCCAGATCGTGGGTGTGCGCGACAACTTCGAGTAGGAACCCGGAGAGTGCGACCGGGCCGGGCAGCAGGCCCCACGGCGCCGCTACGGCATCCGGCGGGCGGGTGGTCCATGCCTTGCCGGCCTTGGCGGCTGCGGCCGCGAAGCGGGCCGTTGCACGCTGCCGGACGCCGAGCACGTCCGGCACCGAAGTCGGCCGTCCCTGCGCCGCCTGCTCGGCTCGGCGCACGACGCTCAGCAGGTGCCCGAGCAGCGCTCGCACGTCCCAGTCCGGGCAGGGGGTCGACGAGCTCAGCCGGTTGCGCGGCACCGCCGCGACGACCCGCTCCGCCTGCGCCAGTGCATCCGCGAACAACTGCTCGAGCGCCTCGGCCGGCTCGGGCAGCGCCGCCACCGGCGCGGACAGCCGGAACAGCCGTCGCGTGTTGTCCTCCAGCAGCGCGCGAAGCGTCGCAGGCGGCAGGCGTCGGGCGAGGGCCAGCAGGCTCTGGTTGTAATTCTCGACCATCTCGATGTTCGGCGGGCTGCGCACGAAATGCATCGGCCCGTCCGTGGCAGCGTCGGACCCGAAGATCACCCGGTCGACGCCGACCTCGTCGAGCAACAACCGCACCTCGGCGGAGCGGCACCACGAGGTCTCGAGATAGAGGTTCGGCGATTCCTGGGCGTGCCGGGCCGCGCGCCGGCGGCCCTCCGGAAGCCCGAGGAACGTGTGGTAGAGGACGAACGGGACATCCGGAAACCGGTCGGCGAGGCGCCGGATCAGGTCCGGGTCCGAGGGCCCCGGCGCGGTGTGCACCGTGACCGGAACCCCCGCCTCGGCCGCGACTGACAAGAACGGATCGACAAGGCGCGTGTCCGCCGGGTACTGGTCGTAGGACGGGTGCAATTTCAGACCGACCGCGCCGTCCGCGAGCCGTCGCCGCACCTCGTCCGGTGGGGGGCCGCCGGGGCTGACCCAGACGAGCTTCGTCAGCCACTTCGCGCCGGCGGTCACGTCATCGACGAACCGGTTGTCCTGCCAGGACACGAGGGCGTGCGTCATGCCGCCGGAGGCCACGGCGATTCGCAGGCTGTCGAAACCCATCGGCTCGAGGCCGCGGCTGCGGGCGTGTACGTGCGCGTCGACGGGGTCGAGCCCGATCCAGAGCCGGTAGTTCGCGCCGCCGTTGTTGTCCCAGTTCGAATCCTCGCCGGCGACGGCTCCGTCGAGAAGGAGGTGTCCCTCGCTGTCCGGCACCTCGCCGGTCCAGCTGCCGTCGTCGTCCCGGTCGAGCGGGACCACGAGAAACGGCGGTCCGTCACCGTCGAAGCCGAGGTGCAGGTTCAGCGGCCGGTCACTGTCCGCAAGAGCGCCGCGGTAGCGCACCAGGCCGCGCGGGACCCGCTCCCCCGCGGGGGCGTCCCAGCGCAGCGGCAGATCGGCCTGGGTGCGGGTTACAGGGTCAGCGTCCACCCGGTCCCGCCGTTGTCGTCCCAGGTCTCGGTGTCGTCCTCGGACCGGGGGCTGCCCGCGCGGACCAGGTGGAAGGCATAGCGCACGTCGAACCCGCCGGGACCCCACACGAGCGCGCGGAAGACGTGCGGGAGCGGTTGGGCCTGCACGAATTCGAAGATCTGCGCCGGTTGGGCCGGCGCACCGGCACCGGCGTCCTCGAAGGACAGTCCGTCCATCGCGGCTGCCGTGTAGTTCGGAGCGGCGAACTCACCGGATCCCGATGCCACCCCCCAACCGATCCCGACGGAGGTCCAGCGCCCGTCGTCGTCCTCGTAGGTGATTTCCCGGGCGACGATCTGCTCGGAGAAAACCGGCGAGCTGACCCACTCGGTACCGTGCACGACGAAGAAGAAGTGGTGCAGCACATACTCGCGGCTGCCCGCGAAGCGCCGCGGCAACTCGATGACAGCGGTCCGCAGCCCCGGCGACGCGTCGTTGGGCATCAGAACCCGCGAGTCGGCCGACTCCCAGTCCGGCGCCCCACCGGGTCCGGTCCACGCATAGTGCAGCTCGACCATTTCGATGCCGGGCGCGGGGTCGACCCACGCCTTGCGCAGGCCGAAGCGCTGTTCGGCCTCGGCCCGCCGGGCCTCGGCGAGGGCTGCGGTCAGTTCGGTCACGGGCTCCTCGCGTCCTACAGGTGATGGACCCACCAGCTGCCGCCTCCGGGACCGGAGCGGCCGTCGGGTCCGAGCCAGAATTCGTCCTTTTCGTACGGCGGGTACATGCGACCGATGTGGTACTGCTGCACGAGCGTGCCCCCACGGGGACCGTACATGCGCGACTGCCATCGGTGCGGACGCTCCATGGCCTGCAGCATGTGGAACTTGTCGTGGTGGAAGCGTTCCTTGTCCCAGTACGAGTAGTACTTCGTCGCCCGGAAATCCGAGTCGGCCGGAAAGCGCGGATCTTCCATCGGGCTGTAGACCGGCGCCGTCCAGTCGCCCACCGACCAGTAAATGCAGATGTTGGTCGTCCAACCGTGGTCGTCCACGTACTCCAGGTCGCGGTAGACGATGTCCTCGCTGAACAACTCGGTCGTCCAGTGGTGTCCCTTCTGGGACACCTCGAAGTAGTAGTGGAAGCGGTATTCGGGGCTGTTCCACCCGTTCTGCATGTCCCAGACCGCTCGGGGCATACGCAGCACTTTCAGGCGGTTGCGCGGAAAGCCGCCCCGGTCCTCCAGCACCCGAGACTCGTGACCCCAGGACCAGTCCGGCCACTGACCCGGCGGCGTGTACGCGTAGTGGATGAGGACCTGCTCGATCCCGTCATCCTGGTCGGTCCACCCCTTCGGGTAGTACCAGCTCACGGCGCGCCGCCTGACGGCCCCCAGGCCGAGCCGCGGCTCCCGGGCCGGATCTCCTCGTACGTCCTGACGGTGGGCATGCCCATCAGCAGCTCCGGAAGGGCCCGGTAGAAGTCTCGCGTGACCTCCTGCGCGAGGTAGCGCTGCATGTCCTCGAGGCTCGCCCAGCTCGAGACGGCGAGCACCTGGTCGCCGCTGCGCAGCGCCTGCGAGAACAGAGCGCCCGGGGCGGACGCGACCACCTGGTCGTTCTGGCCGACGAGCAGCTCGGCCACGCGGTCGGCACAGCCCGGCCGTGCTCTCGCCTCGAGGATCCGGAAGACGGCCATCATGCTCCCTGCTCGGACGAATCGGATCGCAACGACCCTACGGTAGGGGCAGGCCTAGCCTGTCGACGGGACGGCAGATCGCTGGGCCTGGAACAAGGAGGGACGCCCGAGAATGCCAACCAAGGACGCCAAGGACGCCAAGGACGCCAAGGACGCCAAGGACGCCAAGGACGCCAAGGCCGACTCCGAGGGCTTCACCGCCGAGGAACGGGCGGCAATGAAGGAACGCGCCGCCGAGTTGCGCGCCGGGAGGAAGAAGGCGCCGAAGAAGGCCGACGGCCTGCAAGCCGTTCTGGACAAGATCGCAGAGATGGCGCCGGACGACCGTGCGATTGCCGAGCGGGTGCACCTCACGATCACCGCTACGGCTCCCGACCTGTCACCCAAGACCTGGTACGGGATGCCGGCCTACGCGAACGCGGACGGCAAGGTCGTTGTCTTCTTCCAGGACTCCGGCAAGTTCAACTACCGCTACTCGACCCTGGGTTTCCAGGAGGCGGCGAACCTCGACGACGGCGACGTCTGGCCGGTGTCGTACGCGCTGAAGGGTTGGAGCCCCGCCGTGGAGCAGAAGGTCGCCGAACTGGTCCGGGCAGCGGTCTCCTGACGGTGCGAGCATCGTCAGGGAGTCGATCAATCGGTGCGGCCGGCGCGCCCACCGAGGTACACCCGCGCCGATAACGGCGTTGGAGCACGGCGAGGCGGAGGACGCGGCACATGGACGCCGACCTGATCGTGATCGGGGCGGGCCTCGCCGGGCTCGTCGTCGCCGCGGAGGCCGCGGACGCCGGGCGACGCGTGCTGCTGCTCGACCAGGAGCCGGAGACCAACCTCGGCGGGCAGGCGTTCTGGTCCTTGGGCGGGCTCTTCCTCGTGAACTCGCCGGAGCAGCGCCGCCTGGGCGTACGCGACTCCGCCGAGATGGCGCTGCAGGACTGGCTCGGGAGCGCCGGATTCGACCGCGGCATCGAGAACCCGACGGACCACGACTACTGGGGCCACCAGTGGGCCCGGGCCTATGTCGAGTTCGCCGCCGGGGAAAAGCGCAGCTGGCTGCACGCCCAGGGGATGCGACTGTTTCCGGTGGTCGGTTGGGCTGAGCGCGGCGGCGGCCTGGCAGACGGGCACGGCAACTCGGTGCCGCGCTTCCATGTCACATGGGGCACCGGGCCCGGTGTGGTGGCCCCGTTCGCGCGTCGCGTCCATGCGGCCGCTGCGGACGGCCGGCTCGCCTTCCGGTTCCGGCACCGGGTCGACGAGTTGGCGGTCACCGACGGCGTGGTGACCGGCGTGCGCGGCGCCGTCCTGGAGCCCAGCAAGACTGCGCGCGGCACCGCCAGCTCACGGATAGCGGTCGGTGCGTTCGAGCTCTCCGCCCAGGTCGTCGTCGTGACCTCCGGCGGCATCGGCGCCAACCACGACCTCGTGCGCGCCAACTGGCCGGGCCGCCTCGGCGCCCCGCCGGCAAGGATGATCTCGGGCGTACCGGAACACGTCGACGGCCGCATGCTCGGCATCGCCGAGTCCGCAGGCGGCCGCGTGGTGAACCGTGACCGGATGTGGCACTACCCCGAGGGCGTCCGCAATTGGAACCCGATCTGGGCCCGCCACGGCATCCGCATCCTGCCCGGCCCGTCCTCGTTGTGGCTCGACGCTTACGGTCGCCGCTTTCCCGCACCCAACTTCCCCGGCTACGACACACTCACCACCCTCGCCGCTGTCGGGCAGAGCGGTTACGGCCATTCGTGGTTCCTCACGACACGGAAAGTCGTCGAGAAGGAGTTCGCTCTGTCGGGCTCGGAACAGAATCCCGACCTGACCGGCAAGGACGTGCGAAAGGTTTTCCTCCGCGCTCGCCCGGGTGCCGCTCCACCATTGCAGGCCTTCCTCGAAAGCGGCGAGGATTTCATCCTCGCCGACAATCTGCCGGAGCTCGTCGACGGAATGAACCGACTCGTGCCCGACCCGCAACTGGACCTTCACGAGGTCGAGGCACAGGTCGTGGCCCGCGACCGACAGATCGCGAACCGGTTTACGAAGGACCCGCAGGTGATGGGGATCCACAATGCCCGGCGCTACCGTGGCGACCGGTTGATCCGCGCCGCAGCCCCGCACGCATTGCTCGACCCGAAGGCGCGACCGCTGATCGCTGTGCGGCTACACATCCTCACCCGCAAGACCTTGGGCGGCCTGCAAACCGATCTCTCCGGCCGGGTGCTCCGCGCCGACGGCAGCCCCCTTCCCGGCCTGTACGCCGCCGGCGAGGTTGCCGGCTTCGGCGGTGGCGGAATGCACGGCTACCGCTCGCTGGAGGGCACATTCCTGGGCGGATGCGTGTTCTCGGGCCGCCAGGCCGGCCGGATCGTCGCTGAAGTCACCGCCTGATCGACAACGCGCCGGTAGCGCCGGCACCTGTTCGGTCGATGAGGGACATGCTCCTCGAGGGCGAGTGGGCGCTCTTGTCGGTTGCCAGCCCGATCACCGTTTATGCGGCCGTGCCGCCCGACCCGTGTCGCATTAGCTCACGGTCGGACCGGCACTCGTATCAGCCCTTCGGATATCAACCGGTCGACCGCTTCGCGCACTGCCGCGAAGCTGGAGTAGCTGGGCGAATATCGCAGCAGCGTTCGCGCCTTCTCGATGCTCATCACATGGCTGCGCTGGAGATGCTCACGGCTGGCCGCGGCGTGCTCCGGAGTCGTCTGTGCGGCGAACTCAGACCACGGCATCGGGCGCAGGTCGGCTTCGCGTCCGAACCACGACGCCGCCGCTTCCGCCAGACCCCGTGTGGAGACCGCCTGTTCGGAGACGACGTGAAAGGCTTCGCCGACCGCCCCCTCGCTGTCCAGCGCGAGTTCGAATGCCTGCGCGACGTCCTGGGCGTGAACATGATGGAGCGTGGCCACGCCGTCGCCGGGGACGGCGATCGGCGTCCCGTCGGCGAGCGCCTGCCACACCGCGGGATCGAGGTTGCCGACGGGGTTGATGACGGGCCACCCGGGCCCGCTGATATGACCGGGATGCAGCACCACGCTGTCGAGATCTCCGTCGAGGACGAGTCGCTCGATTTCGGCCTTTTTCACGCCGTAATCGCCATAGGGCTCACGTGCGTCGGACTCGCGCGTCGGGGCGACCTTTGTCGGGCCGTGCACCCAGATCGTCCCGCACATGAGCAGCCGGCCGATGTATCCGGCCAGGCCGTCGATCAGCATGGCCGCTGAGGACGGCTCGAAACAGACCATGTCGATCACCGCGTCCGGCCGCGTCGCACGGACCGTGCGCACGAACGTCTCATCCGCCTCCTGAACGGCGCGGTCCGCGACGACGTTCTCGACCTGCGCCCACGCCGCGTCCGAGGCGTACGGCGCCCGAATTCCGCGGCTCATCGCGACGACGTCGTGTCCGGCCCGCACGAGCGCGGGTACCAGGTACGTTCCGACGTGCCCGGTCGCGCCGATGATGAGCACTCGCATGCCGCGCCTCCACCTTGTCCGGCGTTCAGCAACGGCGCCGCAGCCGTTCACTCAACCCTACGGCTTACGTCCCTGGCTCCCGGGCGGATGCCGTCAGGCCCAAGTCAATCACCGGGCGACGACCCGGGCGCCGGAAGCCTTCCTTCGGCCGCGGCCTGAGCCATCCCGTCGCCGCCTCGCCCTCGGAGGATCCACGCCGCACCGACTGCGGCGACCGCCCCGAGCAGTGGCCCGACCAGGTAGATCCACAACGTTGACAGGTCTCCACTCACCAGCGCGGGCCCGAGCGAGCGGGCCGGATTCATCGACGCCCCGCTCACGGGGCTGGCCCACAGTCCGGCGAGGATGATGTAGGACGCGACGCCGATGGCGGCGAATTGGCCGACGTTCTGTGCGGCCGACGACACGCCGAGGATGACGCTGACGAGTCCGAAGGTCAACAAGATCTCCGTCGCGAAAGCCTGCCCGGTGTCGAAGCCGGAGCCGGGAAGGGTGGCGCCGAGATGGGCGCGGTCCCCGAACAGCTCTCTGAGAACCGCGCTCGCGGCAACGGCTCCCGCGACCTGGGCAGCTACGTACCCGGGCACTCGTCGCCAGCGAAAATCCCCGCGCAGGGCGAAGGCCACGCTGACCGCGGGATTGAGATGGGCACCTGAAACGGCGCCCATGAAAAGGATGATCGCAGCGACCATGAGACCCGGGGCTGTGACGGCCGCGCCTCGGCTGATCGCGCCTCCTGCCTGGGCGCCGACCACTCCGCCGCCCGCGGCGACCAGGACGAGGAAGAACGTGCCGAGCACTTCGCTGAACAGCCGGCGCCATTCGTAGGACAGGTTCTCGAAGTCTCGCGCCCATACGGGTTCGCGTTCCAGCAGGGAAGCGATGAACCCGGGATGCCGCCGCTTCGCGGCCCGATCGGCGCTGCGCTGGTCGTCCTGACTGATCATGGGATTCCTCCGGCGACCACGTGGGCGGCAGGCTGATGCACGTCCTCTGCTTCGGCGGTCAGCGTTACTTCCGCCAGGTGCTGGACCGCGGAGTCCCATCGGGCGCGCAACTCGACGTGACACGCGCCCGCTCGACGGACAGCACGGTCACGAAAGCGCCCTGCATCGCCGTGATCAGGACGGCGACTCGGGCTGGCCGCCACACCCACGGCATCGGCGACGCCCTTCTCCCGGCACTCGTGCACCGCGCTTTTACCCGACCATTGCAGTTTGCAAACGTCTGCGACCGGTGTCCGCAGTCGGTGAATGAGCCGGCTCTGCGGTCCGCCGGGATCCTCCAGTAGGCAGCCGAGTAGCCGCGCCCTCCCGGTATTGGCAGATTTGCATCTCATCAGAGGCTCAGCCGCCGATCTCGCGGGAGGGGGCGAGCCGCTCCGGAGAGCCTGGAGGGTTCAGCCGCGCACCGCGGCGAAGATGCTGTACACGCCGAGCGCGCACATGACGACCGCGGCCACCCGGGTTATCCACTTCATCGGCAAGACCTTGAGCAGGGTCCGGCCGCCCAGGATCGCAAGAAGAGCCACCGACCACAGCCCGAGGACCGCTCCCAGACCGACGGAGAGGGGATCGTGGTATTTCGCAGCGAGGTTCGCGGTGAGGATCTGCGTCAGGTCGCCCCACTCGGCGACGAAGATGATCCCGTAGGCAAGGCTGGCGACCTTCAAGATCCAGGGGCATTCGGGCATCGCCCGGACGGCGTCCTCCTCGTCCTCCTCCTGGTCGAGCCCCTCCCGCCAGATCAGAACAGCGCCGAGGAGGAACAGCGCGGCCACGACGGCTTCGACAAATCGGTGTGGCAGGAGCGTCAGGAGCGACCCGGCCGCCACCGCGATGACGACGTGAGTGAGGAATGCGGCCGCGACGCCGGTGAAGACCCAGCGCCACGGAAAGCGCGCTCCGAGGACGAGTCCGGCGAGGGCCGTCTTGTCGGGCAGCTCCCCCACGAAGATCAGCCCGAAGACGATTGCCGTGGTCGCCGGATTCAGCATGAGATCGGGTTGGCCTTCCGTCCGGCGCCGGTCGCCGTGAACCCGGGAGGACACGTCGGACCCGGCAGCGTGAGCTGGCACCAAAGTCCGAACGTCTCGTCCAGCCGGCCTCCGGCCGACCCCGGGCACCGGGCCGTGTTGCGGCCAGGATGTCGACACCCGGTGAGCGGACTACTCCCGTTCGACGGCCGATGCTACCTGACGCGCGGCCGGCCGCCCGGGTCCGCGGCGGCGCGCCGGGTCTGCGGGGGCAGGTCCGGCGCGCCGCAGTCGGGCCGACTCAGAGGGTGACGCTGCCCCCACAGACATTGGCGCCCGACACTGCCCGGGCCCGGATGACGTCGGACCCCGCGCGGTTGGCGGTGCGCTTGCTGACGGTGAACGACCCGCTCGGGGCCGTGGTGGTGACCGTGCGGCTGAGGATGACGGTGCCGTTGTCGGTCAGCCGGACGTTGAAGGTCTGGCCGGAGCGGTTGGTGTCGACCTCGTACTCGACCTCGATCGCGGCGTCGTCGTGCTTCGCCTTCAGGGTGAAGACCCCTCGCTCGGAGCACGAGCCCGACTTCGTGACGGCGCTCCCTCCGCCCTGCGATGCGAGCGCGGGACCTGCCGCCCAGAGCAGCGGTGCGGACAGCGCGCCGGCGACGGCGGCCGCCGACAGGGCGCGGATGGTGAGGTGCTGCATGGATACCCCCGGTGATGCGGTCGGTTCGGACACGGCAAAGCGTGTGCGCCGCAAGGGACTAGTCGCCATTGACCGATCGGCCTAGTCCGGACGGCGTATGGCGGCTAGGCCCCACGAGCCGCGATAAACGGATGAACTCGCTTTTCGTCCTGGAGGAGTGACCGTGAAGAGATTGCACCTAGCCGGCGGAGCCGCGGTTGTGGCCGCGGGAGCATTGGCGACGATCCCCGCGGTGCTCGGCTTGGCGGGCAACCCGTCCTTCAGCCAACAAGTGCCCGTGCGGCCGCCTCAGCAGGCTCGGGTCCTGGTCCTGCATCACTCGCACGCGGCGCCCGCAGTGCCGCGCGCAGCCATGCCGACGGTGACGAGTGTCGTGCCTACCCCGACCGTCCACTCCGAGGGGTCCGCCGGCCACTCCCGCGCGTCGGCCAGCCCGTCTGTGGCCGGTCAGCGGAGGCGGCACCTCGAACCGGCTGACGACCGCGGCCGTAGCAGAGACGGAGACGACGACAGGCACCGCAGCGGTGGGCGGCACACGGCCGAGGATGGATGATTTGGCGCGATGATCCGGCAGTCGACCGACAAGACACCTACTGCGACCGGTCCCCCGTCCTCGCACGAGGTGTTACTGAGCGACGGCCGCGGATCTACCGGCGCCGGGCGCACGTTGCGGTTGCGCCGAATCGTTGTCCTGACCGTGGTCGCAGCGGTGTGCGTCGCGGGCTTGGTTGCCTTCGCCGCGTCGCTGGTCAGCCGCCGGATCGCGGAGCAGGAGGCGGTGCACGACGTCGCCCAGCTCACGGACGTCCTGGCCGAGAACGTCGTGCAACCCGTCCTCACCGACGCCATGACCGCCGATCCGGGGAGAGCCGCGACGGTGCTCGACCCGCTCGTCCGCGAGCAGCTCCTCGACGACTCGCTGGTGCGGGTGAAGCTGTGGGACGCGGCCGGCACGGTGCTGTACTCGGACGACCCCCGATTGATCGGCAAGCGGTTCGACCTCGAGGACGACGCGCTGGCCGCGCTCACCAGCCCACGCACGCAGGCGGAGATAAGCGACCTACACCGGCCGGAGAACCGCCTCGATCGGTCGATGGGCAAGTTGCTCGAGGTCTACCGGCCGGTGTGGACGCCGAACGGCGCCGCACTGCTGTTCGAGACCTACTTCAAGTACGACACGGTGCGCGCCCGCAGCCACGAACTAGGGCGCGGCTTCGCGGGGATCACCCTGACCAGCCTCGCCGCGCTGTTGGTGTTGCTGACCCCGCTGGTGTGGGGGCTGGTCATGCGGGTCCGAAGCGCACGCGCCGAACGCGAGGAAGTGGCCTCATGGGCGCTGCAGGCCTCGAACGACGAGCGGCAGCGGATCGCGGCGACACTGCACGACGGGGTTGTGCAGCAGCTTGCCGCGACGTCCTTCGCGGTCGCGGCCGAGGGCCAGCGGGCGCAGGCGTCCGGCGATCCACTCCTCGCAGGACGGTTCGAGGAGCTGGCCGGCACGGTCCGGGACTCGATCGCCGGCCTGCGGTCGCTGCTTGTAGACATCTATCCGCCGACCCTGCGCACCTCAGGCCTCGCGGTCGCGCTCGGTGATCTGGCGCGGGCGATCAATGGCGGGTCGGCGCGGGTCGACGTCGAACTGGACGAGGCGGCCGCCGACGCGCTTCCCGAGTCGGCGCGCGAGGCGGTCTTCCGGGTCGCGCAGGAATCGCTGCGCAACGCGATGCGGCACGCGGAGGCCGATTCCGTGGTTCTCAGATTGTGCGAAGAGTCCAGCGGGACCGTCCTCACTGTGGAGGACGACGGTCGCGGATTCGACCTCTCAGAAATCCTGTCTGACCCGCCGCAGGGCCACTTCGGCTTGCACTTGATGGCAGATGCGGCGGCTCGTTGCGGCGCTCGCCTGGCCATCGCCAGCAGCCCAGGACGCGGGACGTCGCTCCGGATGACAATGGCGCACGTGTAGTCCGATCGCAGACCGGGAGGAAACGATGAGCTCACCGACGGACGGCGTAAGCAGGGCCATGCCGGCGGCTTTTTTCGGGCACGGCAACCCGATGAATGCGTTGGAAGTCAACCGTTACACGAGCGCATGGGAGGCGTTCGGTAGAGCCGTCCCACGCCCGCGCGCCATCCTGGTCATCAGCGCGCACTGGTACATCAATGCGACCGCGGTCACCGCCATGCCGAGGCCTCGAACGATCCATGACTTCTACGGTTTCCCGCAGGAACTGTTCGCCGTCGAGTACCCGGCACCTGGAATGCCCGAGCTCGCCGAGGAGATCGCGGAGGTCGTCGAGCCGACCTGGGTGGGCGCTGATGTCGACAGCTGGGGCATCGACCACGGGACCTGGTCGGTTCTCGTCCACGCCTTCCCGGATGCGTCCATCCCGGTCGTCCAGCTCTCGATCAACGCGGACAAGCCGCTGGACTACCACTTGGACCTCGGCGCCCGACTTGCGCCGCTGCGTGAGCGCGGCGTCCTCGTGGTGGCCAGCGGCAACGTCGTACACAACCTGCGTGGGATGAGCTGGGATCTCGTCGACGACGGCTACGACTGGGCCCGCCGCTTCGACGAGGACGCCAAGGAACGCATGCTCGCAGATCCGACCGCTTTCGCAGCCCTGGATGCGCATCCCGACTACCGGAGCGCGGTTCCGACTCCCGACCACTTCATTCCGGCGCTGTACCTGGCGGGCCTCGCCGGCGCAGCCGGCAGCGACAGCACCGCCGTCCTCGTCGACGGATGCGCGTACGGATCGCTCTCCATGACCGCGTACGCCCTCGACCTGGCGTGTCCCGCGGTGGAAGCGGACGCAGCACCTGCTCGGGTGCCGACGCAAGCGCCTCCCGACGGCTCGAACATCTAGTGACCGATGGGCGTGCTCGGCAGAGCTAGTTGCGCGGGATCACCGTGAGGACCCGAACCAGATGTTCGCGGAACTCGGCCATGAACATGGAGAGGAACTGTGCGGTCGACTCGTCAAAGATTTCGCCGCCGGGCCCGAACCGTTCCGGGCCGAACTGGATGTAGGCCTCGGGCGAGGTCATCTGCCGTGCGTTGCAGAAGCTCAGCACGCCGCGCAGGCTCTGCTGTGCGACCGCGGTGCCGATTGCGCCGATCGACGCGCCGATGACCGCGGCCGGGATGTGGTGGAAGGAGTTCTGTCCCCACGGCCGCGACGCCCAGTCGATCGCGTTCTTCAGTGCGCCAGGGATGGAGCGATTGTATTCCGGGGTGACGAACAGTACCGCGTCCGAGGCTGCAATGGATTCCTTGAGCGCGAGCGCCTCGGGTGGGTAGTTCGAGTCGTAGTCCGGGCTGTAGAGAGGCAGCGTGCCGATCGGGATCTCGGTGAACTGGAGATCGTCCGGGGCCAGGCGGATCAGCGCTTCAGACAGCGACCGGTTGATCGAGGTGGAGGACAAGCTGCCGACGAAGTAGCCGACCTTGTACGCCATCGCGGCGCTCCTTTCGGACGGGAGGCGGATCCGCGCTCCTGACTCATCGAAGCACGCGGCTACGGCATGTCGCTGACCGAGATGCTCCATCGTCCGGCGGCTGCACCGGCGCTCGACCGGCCCGGGCGCGCGGACTTTCTCCGCTCGGGTCCGGCGACGCCTGCCCGTCAGCGCGTCGGCTGGGACTCGATAAGGCGTTTGGCGTCGTCCAGAGCGCTGGCCTCGGCCGCCATGTTCTTTTCGGCCATTTTCCCCATGGCAGCCTTCTTGAGTCCGGTGAGGGGAGCGTCAATCCGAAATGTGACCTCCGTACCCGTGCCACTCGGCGCGAACGTGAACTGCACGCGTGGCCTCAGCGGGCCGGTGACAACCTGGAAGCCCAGCTCCCTCGGGGGCTCGTACGCGACCACGTCCATGTCGGCCTTCACCGCAGCACCGAACGGTCCGACGGCGAGTCTTTGGCGCACGCGCGCCCCTGTGTGCATCGGGCCGTCGATCGCGACCTCCTTGACACCATGACCGCGCCATTTCGGGTCATTGGCGACGTCGGCGAAGAAAGCGAAGACCTCGTCTATCGGCCGATTTATGACGATGGTGCGGTGGACGCTCGCCATAGCGCACAACATACTGCCTCGCGCGGCTGCGATGCACTCATTCGTCCTGGCCGGCCTCAGGAAGGAAGCGGATCTTGTAACCAGAGCCGACCGCTTCGCCCGCGTCCGGCGCGGCCTGGTTGATCTGCGGCAGCGAGGTGAGTGTTCGACGCGGTGAGCGGGCTGCGTAGCGTAGGTGCGTGAGCGGCTCAGGTGATCGGCTGGCGGCCGACGGCGGCTCCTCCACCGACGGCGGGCGACTGCGGTTGACCGGCGACCGGATCGTCGCTGCCGCACTCGATCTGCTCGACGACCGCGGGGTCGCCGCGGTGACGATGCGCGCGGTGGCAGACCGGGTTGGGGTCAAGCCGATGTCGCTGTATCGGCACTTCGCCGACCGCGACCGGATGCTCGATGCGGTGGTGGACCGGGTCGTGAACGAGCTCGCTGAGGATCCGGACGTCGCGGAGGCTCCGACGTCCGGGTGGCGGCCGTATCTCCAGGCACTTGCGCGAGGCGTTCGGCGCTACGCGCGGCGCCATCCGCACGCGTTCCCACTCGTAGCGACGCGGCCGACGGACGCTCCCTGGCTCAATCCGCCGCTGCGCTCGGTCCGCTGGGTCGAGGCCTTTCTCAACGGGCTGCTCGCGGAGGGGTTCACGGACGAGCACACACTGTTCGCCTACCGCGTGTTCAACTCGTTCCTGCTCGGCTATTTGCTGCTGGAGACCAGCGCGATGGCTCTGGGCGACCCGCGGAGCGGGGACGGCGCCTACCTGTCCCGCGGCCTCGAGCAGGGCAAGGACACGGCGTCCCCAGACGCTCCCGTGCCCGGCGCGTTGACGCCCACCCGTACGCCGGCGGATCGACAGGACGTCGCCGACGCTGAAGTCCCGGACGATCTCGTTGATCCGCAGGGTGGCGTCGACGCAGCGGAGTTCCCGACCGTCCATCGGTTCGCGGCCGGACTGACCGAGGACCGTTGGGATGCGGAATTCGACGCTGCGCTGCAGCACATGCTGGACCGGATCGCCGGATTCACAGTCAATTAGCTGTTAGACGGCAGCTTGAGCCAGGTAACACCGTACGCGACGAGACTCAGCGGGGCTGGCGGCTGCAGCGCGGCACCGCAGATCTCGCATCCTTTCCCGATGTCCGTTCATCCTCTCCGTTCATCCTCTCTGAGGCCTTTTTTGCTCCGGCGGCCGCTTGCGGCACTCGCCTTCAATCAGTTCTCCCGCTCCAACACGCACGTCCTACCGGAAGGAAACACCCGTATGACCAGCACGTTCGATCCGCAGACCCTGATCGGCAAGACCGCGGTCGACAACAGCGGTGACAAGATCGGGAAGATCGGTCAGGTCTATCTGGACGACCGCACCGGCGAACCGGCGTGGGTCACCGTCAGCACCGGCCTGTTCGGCACCCGCGAGAGCTTCGCCCCGCTGCAGGAAGCCCAGGTGTCCGCCGGCGACGACGTCACGCTCGCGGTCAGCAAGGCGCAGGTCAAGGACGCGCCGAACGTCGCCGACGACGGCCACATCGGTGACAACGAGCAGGCCGAGCTCTACCGCTACTACAGCCAGTTCGGCCTCGGCTCCGCGAACACCGCCGGTTACGCCGGCACCACGACCACGACGGACAACACCACGACAGCCACCGGTGAGACCGGCGGTCCGGGTCACGACCTGTCCGGTCCGAACACCGACGACGCGATGACCCGTTCGGAGGAGCGGCTGCGCGTCGGCACCGAGAACGTCGAGACCGGGCGGGCGCGGCTGCGCAAGTA
>JAICIE010000014.1 GCA_025924515.1 Jatrophihabitans sp.
CGCCACCAGCTCCGCGTCAGACAGGCTTACGCCAATTCGCCGAAGCGCCAGGATGGCTAGTGGCTTGATGTCTTCTGCAGGCTTGCCAGTATGCTGGTCGCGCACTTCTGCATCGACCTCGTTCAACCGCGAGGAGGCCTGATCGAAGATCGACTGCCCACCGCCAACGTTCATGCTAAACACCATCTGACCAGCATCGCACGGTGACGCGCGGTCGCGTCGTCCGCACCAGGCAGGCGCTTCCGTTTCAACCCCTGACCTTTCGTCTCATCGGTCAGCCGACGCCAGCTTCGTCGAGGCCCCGTCGCCCGACCCGCCGGCGCCGATATGCCACCCGCGGACGCATGTCGAAGCCCCGCTCGGCAAGCTGTGCTTCGAGTACCGGCGGCCGATCGCGACCGGCGACCAGGGCCCGCCGAGCGTGACGCGATCCGGGCCACCGGGTATCCGTCGTGGTGGTGGGACGGAGCTACGGAGCCAGCGAAAGAGCCGCCCGAGAAGCCTTCCAGATCAGTGTCTGGTGGCTGGCGCGAACGCCACCGCCGCGGCATGGCACGGAGCTAAATAGAAGCCGGCGACGCCCCCAGCGTGGCCCTGGTCCAAGGCGCCTCGATCGACACGGCGCGAATCACGACGCTGTGGTGTCGAAGGTCCCTTGACACTGACGCGAAAAGCGCGACATCGTTCAGCAATCCGCCGCGGAACACAGCTCGGGGACGGCTCCTGAACAAAGGAGGGCCGTCCACGCTACGACACTACTTGTTTTGGGGCACTTATGCGCATTCGAGTGTTAGTTCGCGTCAGCACCGTCCTGGCGACGGCAGCGACCGCTGCGGTCATTACCGTTAGCTCTTCGTCGCAGGCGAGCGCCACGACCGGTCCAGACCTGTCCATGACCGGGTCCGTTGTGTCTGGGGTGAAGTCGGTCGAGGGGGGCACGGGGCAGCAGCTCGCAATGTCTTTCGTCGTCAAAAACAACAGCAGTTCCCAGAGCGCGGACATCTCATTCAACTTCACGTTCGGCCACGCCAACGTTCAGGGCTACATCTGTCCGCTGGTATCCAACCACTTCGATATCAATCCTGATGGTTCATCGTGTGAGCCTGGGACGCTCGGCGCAGGCAAGAGCTCTGGGGCGTCCGTAATCGTCGTCGCTCCGTCAGGCGTCTCCTCGACGTCGGTTAAGGCCTGCGCACAGAACCTCAGCGGTGCCATCGACCCTGTGTCGTCGAACAACTGCAAGACCCTCACTGTGGCCGTGGTCGTCTAGCGGGTATGCGACACAGACGAACTATGGAACGTTCCCGCAACTGCGGCTTCGATCGCCAACAGGGTACGACGGCTAACCGCGTTTAGCCGTGAATGGCTTCAGTTCCGTTCGGCCAGCCCAGCGAAATGATTACATGGCCAGCTATGCGGATAGAGACTGGCGTATCGCATCAGCGCTTGTACTCACTGCGCCGTTCGCTCCTCCGAGCAGTCGGCGAGCGCGACTCCCGCGCCGACGACCGGTGTAGGTTGTGCTCCGACCGGCACCGGCGAGATCACGGTGTGGACGGACGCCCTGCCTGCGACCCGACATCGGTCGAGATCCGCGACGTTCACTCGGGCCAATCGTGGACTTTCCACAATTCGGATTTCGGCAAGCCCCTTGAGGTCGCCGTAGACAATTCTCGACGCGGATCAGGACTACAGCCTCGAGCTGCGGGTCAGCGACCCGACAGGCATAAGCGGCTGGTCGACGGCGTGCGACCCGGTCTTGCCGCGTCCGATCGTCGGAAACTTGGTGCTGAACCCGACGGCATAGCAATCCCTGGCCTACTGGCAGAGTCTGCATGGAACACTGACTCGAGCCTTCGGTGGCAGCCCCGACACGGGGCGGTAGATACTCAAGCAAGGTCGCTCCCTGCCCGCGTCGCATCGCCGGTGGACCCACTTCACCCGACCCAATCGGGCTCTTCCGTTTGACGGTGTAGGTCTCGGCGCGTTCGGTGCCGGCGTGAGGGTCGAGGTCTTTCCGAGGCTGGAGGTTCCGACGCCGACCAGCGGGAAGACCTCGACGTGCGTGACGCTACCTTCGTGCGCGTCTGATCTGGGCGCGTTCTGCCGCCTCGACCAGCTCGGGTTGGAGGTGGTCGGTCAACCGCTCGAGCCAGATCGCGCGGTGCTGACGCACACTGAACCGACGAGCCGCCGAGGTGCTTGCCCACTTCGCCCGAGCGGGCACCTCGAACCGCCCAACCGAGGCGGTCAACGGACGGCTGGAACACCTGCGCGGCGCCGCCGTCGGATTCCGCAACCTCACCAACTACATCGCAACTTCACTACTCGAGACCGGCGGATTCAGGCCACGACTACACCCCTCGAATCGGATGAGCCCCAATCGCTCGGCGACGGCATGTAGATCGTCGTCGAAGAGGTCGGCGTATCGGTCGTGCGTGATCGCGGCCGATCAGTGGCCGAGCATGCGCTGGACGGCCTCGACGCTCGCGCCGGCGCTGACCGCGAGGCTCGCCGCCGTGTGGCATCAGCGTCCCGAGTGCCGCCAACGTCGCCAATCGACTGATATCAGCTCCTTCGCCTCACGGGGACCCCAGGTGCCAGCCTGGTACAGCGGGATGGGTTCGGCGGATCGGGCCCAGTGCGCGATGACCGGGTCTACGATGCGCCAGGACCGGCCGACCTCGTCTGCGCGGATGAATAGGGTTGGGTCGCCGACGAGCGCGTCGAAGATCACCCGTTCGTAGGCCTCTGCGTGATCCGGTGCGGCTCCTTCGCGGTAGGCGAAGTCCATCGACGCCTTGCGGATGGCGAATGACCGGCCGGGCGTCTTGGCACCGAAGCGGATGCTCAGTCCCTCGCTGGGTGCGACCTGCAGCAGCAACGCGTCGGGTTCAAGGTCTGTGCTCGGGAACAGCGGCAGCTGCGGGGGCCGCTGGAACTCGATGGCCACCTCGGTGATGCGCTGCGGCAGCCGCTTGCCGGTGCGGACGTAGACGGGGACTCCCGCCCACCGCCAGTTGTCGATATGCAGGCGAAGGGCGACGAACGTTTCGACCGACGACACCGGGTCCACCCCGGGTTCTTCGCGGTAGCCGGGCAACGGTTGCTCGCGGGTGCCGCCACGTGCGTACTGACCGCGTACAGCGCGCCGCGCTACATCTTCTTCGTCCTTAAAGGGACGGATCGCGCGCAGCAGCTTGAGCTTCTCGTCGCGTATCGCCTCGGGATGAAACGATGTGGGTGGTTCCATGAGGAACAGGGACAGCACCTGCAGGACGTGGTTCTGCACGATGTCGCGCATAGCGCCGGCCGTTTCGTAGAACCCGCCCCGGTTCTCCACACCGATCGACTCAGCGACGGTGATCTGCACGTTGTCCACCCAGGTGCGGTTCCAGATCGGCTCGAAGATTGCGTTGGCGAACCGCACGGCGAGCAGGTTCTGAACGGTCTCCTTGGCGAGGTAGTGGTCGATGCGGAAGACCTGCTCCTCGGCGAACACCGAAGAGATGTCGCCGTACAGCCGCCTGGCGCTCTCCTCGTCCCATCCGAACGGCTTCTCGATCACCAGCCGGACGAACCCGCCGGTGGGGGACTTGTCCAACCCGGCGGCGCCGAGACGCACGGCTATGGGACCGAACAGATGCTGGGGCGTGGCCAGGTAGTAGACGCGGTTGCCCGCGGTGCCGTAGGTCTCGTCGATTTGTCGGAGCAGTTCGTCCAACGCCGTAAAGGTCGCCGGATCGTCGTAAGCTCCCGCCACATACCGTGCCCCGGCAATCAACCGTTCGACACTGGGCGCGGACGACGACATCGTTTTCCGGCAGCGAGCTCGGAAATCGTCGTCGCTCAGCTGCGTGCGGGCCACGCCCACCAGGACGAGCTCGCGCGGCAAGACCTCCTCCGCGGCCAGCTGAGCGAGGGCCGGGAGCAGTTTGCGCTCCGTGAGATCCCCCGAGGCGCCGAAGATCACCAACGCGCACGGCGGAGTCCGGTCGGGACCGGCTGCGGTCGGCGGAGGTTGGACCTCGGGCATCGCCACCGTCCGGCCTAGGACCGCACCGGCAGAGGATGGTCGCTGACGGGTGTGATCTTGGCTCTACACGTCTTCATCCCCGGCAGGAGGAATAGATTCAGCGACTCGAGATCCGAGGCCTCAACTATCAGGTAGATTACATGCTCCATGAAGGCGCCGTACATCGCGACGAGCCGCACCCCGTCCACGGACGAGTCATGCAAAGAAGTTGATCCGCCATGCCCGTACGGGCAGTTTTCAGGTTCGTGTACTTGCTCCACATGGAACAGCACCACGTCCTCCTTCAGCCTCGGTGGCATTTAACTTTCGGCGGATTGATTGTGGCTGACCGGAAGCCGCACCCTCAGGACGGTGCCCCCCGGAGCCGTATCGATCGAGATGGTCCCGCCGTGCCGCTGCACGACGATGCGTCGGGCGATGTCCAGGCCCAGACCAGTTCCCTTGCCGACGTCCTTCGTCGTGTAAAACGCCTCGAAGGCCCGGGCGGCGACTTCGGGGGACATTCCGGGCCCGGTGTCGGTGATGTCAACGGCGATTGTGTCCTGCTCGCAGGCTGTCCGAACCCGAAGGGTGCCGTGCCCGTCCATGGCGTCGACCGCGTTGTCGATGAGATTGGTCCACACCTGGTTCAGTTCGCCGGGATACGCGTGGATCTCCGGTACATCCTGACCGTAGTCGCGAATGACGGTGATGCCTTGCCGGAGCTTGTGCCCGAGCATCACCAGGGTGCTCTCCAAACCCTCCGTCACATCCATGCGCTGCATCGACGCGCGGTCCATCTGCGAATAGGAGCGGACCGCAGAGACCAGGGCAGCTATTCGACCCGTCGACTCCTTGATCTCCTCCAGCAACGTCGAGACAGCTACCGTGCTAGCCACCCACTCCAGACCCGAGTCGAGCGCTTTCCCGCCATTGAGGATCTGCAGCGCCTTCTCACACCACTCGACGTCGATGCCGCCCGCCACCAGTTGCGGCGTGATCGACCACTCGCCCTCCACGCCGTGGTCCACCAGCCAGGACGCGATCTCGTCCTCCTCCTCCGCAATGACCAGCGGATCCTCCATGGTGCTGCGGCGTGTCGCCTCCTGCCGCAGCAGGTCGATAGCGGTGAATTGGTGCGGCGATATCTCCTCGTCGGCCAGTCCCGCGAGCGCGTGGAGCAGCGTTTCGCACGCCGTCCGCAAAGAGTCGACCGCGCGAGTCGCCGCAGCGGCCGGGTTGTTCAGCTCGTGCGCGAGGCCGGCGGCCAGCGTTCCCAGGGTGATCAGCGATTGGCGTTGCCGCGCTGTCGCCTCGATGGACCTAGCGGTGCCGTACACCCCTTCGATGAGGTGGCCGGCAAGCGGCAGCCACTGGCCGATCAGGTCGCGCAGGGTACCCGCGGGCACGCGCAGCGCTCGACCTTCGGCGACTCCGCGCCCGGTCGCGAGATAGACGCCGTTCGGGTCCCAGGCGCGGAAGCCACCCGCCCACCGACCGGGCTGATCCATCCTTCCGACGACGGCGTCCTCGCGACCGAAGTGGCGTAGCAGCGCGATACCGCCCTCGAGCAGCACCCACCAGTCGTCGGCGCTCGTACCCTCGTGGAACAGCTCGACGCCCGGCTCGATGGAAACCTCGGTCGCGGCTGCCAGCAGTTGCGCTAGCTGGACGTCGGAAAGCCCGGCGAACAGGTCCAGGCCGCGGATATCTTCGACGTCCATCTCAGATGGTGGCTAGGTATCGGTGTGTGAGGTATACGGCCATGGCGCCCTCGCCTACCGCGGAGGCGACGCGCTTCATCGAATCGAGCCGGACGTCGCCGGCCGCGAAGACACCGGGAACGCTGGACTCCAGACCGAAGGGCGCCCGGGTCAATGGCCAGCGGACGTCGTAGTGCGGGTTGAGCAAGTCGGGCCCGGTCACGATGAAGCCATTGCTGTCGCGCAGTACGTCGCGGCCCAGCCAATCGGTGCGCGGAGTCGCGCCGATGAAGATGAAGAGCCAACTCGCGGCCACCGTTTCGGTTACCCCCATCGCTCTGTCGATCAGGGAGACCCGCTCGAGATGGCCCTCCCCCTCCGCGGCGACGACCTCGGTGCCGTACCGCACGACGACGTTCGGCGTTGACGTGATCCGTTCGGTGAGGTAGCGCGACATCGACGCAGTGAGGGTTGCTCCTCTGACGACGAGCACGACCCGCTTGGCATAGCGGGCGAGATTGAGGGCCGCCTGGCCGGCGGAATTGGCGGCGCCGACGATGTAGACCTCGTCGCCTTCGCACTGGCTGGCTTCGCTGGCGTTCGCGCCGTAGTAGATGCCGCGTCCGGTCAGGTCATCGACTCCCGGCGCTTGTAGGCGGCGGTATGACACGCCGGTGGCCACGATCAGGGCCCTGGCCTCGACTTCCCCCGCCTCACCGAAGAGGACGGCGCGCACGGGCCCTCGGGCCTCGAATCCGGCTACTTCGCAGGGCAATACGATCTCCGCCCCGAACCTCGTGGCTTGAGCCGTCGCCCGGTGGACGAGGTCGGCGCCGCTCAGGCCCTTGGGGAATCCGAGATAATTCTCGATGGCTGCGCTTTGGCCGGCCTGCCCGCCCGGTGCCTCGCGTTCGACGATGACGGTGCTGAGTCCTTCGGAGGCGGCGTACACGGCAGCGGCGAGGCCGGCGGGACCGCCGCCGACGATGCAGACGTCATACAGCGGTCGGCCGGCTGTCGTGCGCAACCCAAGCCCGCGGGCGACCTCGAGCGGCGAAGGTGACCGGAGGACGGTGCCGTCCGGCAGCAGCATCAGCGGCAGTTCGGCAGCAGTCGCGCCGGCTAGTGACATCAGCCGTTCGGTCTCAGCGTCGCGTTCGACGTCGTACCACCGATAGGGGACGTAGTTGCGGGTGAGGAACATCTTCAGTTCGTGGCTGTGCTCCGACCAGCGGTTGCCGATTATGCGGACCTCGGCCGCGTGATCTGGGTTGTTGCGCTGCCAGTCCTCGAGCAGGTCGTCGATGACCGGGTAGAGCCGCTCCTCGGGAGGGTCCCAGGGCTTGAGCAGGTAGTGGTCGAGCCCGATGTCGTTGATCGCCTTGATGGCGACGTCGGTATCGGCATATGCAGTGAGCAGCAGGTACTTGGCCGTGGGAGCGTGCGGCCGCGCCTGCTCCAGTAGCTCGATGCCGGTCATGTTCGGCATCCGTTGGTCGGCTGCGATCAGCGCGATCGGCTGGTCACGGAGCGCTAGCTTCGCCAGTGCGTCGAGCGCCTCCGCGCCGGACGAAACTCGGACTATCCGGTAATCACGGGCATACCGACTGCGTAGGTCCCGGGCGATAGCGGCGGACACTGTCGGGTCGTCGTCCACGGTCATGATGGTCGGCTTGACCACGAATTCGACCCTTCCTTGACTCCAGACCGCGAGGACTTTTGCGGCACGGGCGCGCGGTGGGGAGCCTAGCCCCGGCCCCACACTGGCGCCAGACCGCCCACGCGACCGTCAGCGGCGAGCAGCGCCGCGGCAATTCGTCGCTGCGCGCCCACGTCGGGCCGCGACCGGCGATCCTGTTGATCGGCTGGCTTATGAAAGCTGAGTGTCCGGGTAGCCGGCTACACCATTCCCACCGGTGGAGCGTGCGGGAGTTGGCGGTTGCTGCCTCACGTTTCGCCGCCGATACCGGTTTGGTAGGCCTCGAAGGCCAGATCTCGCCCCGCTGTCGGTGCCCGAGCAGCCGCGAATAACCCCCTTCCGGCTGCAGGAAGCCTTCGTCATTTTCCGTACTGTCGACCCGGCAGCGGCGACCACATCTTTGATGTGGTCGCGTCCGCGCCCGACCTCACGCCGGGCCGCCGCAGTTCAATCGACTAAAATCCACAATCGAAGGAGTCGACGCTGTGCCTGCACGAAAGGCGAATCAACGCGGCGGCCGCGCAACTGTCCGGCCGCTGGACAATTGCCGCTGCGCGAAAGCCGTCGATAAGCGCGGGACTGAGCGGCCTTCGCAGCGAGCAGATGGATGACTATGGCGTGTCGGCTAATTCATGTGGCTGCGACAGTATGTATTCGACACGGTCGTGGAGCCGATCGGGCGTGCCATTCCAGTCGGCCGGCGAGCGCGTGCGCTGCCGCGCTTCGGGGTCACGATCCGCAGGGCGGTCTGTGAGAGTCACCGGCGCCTGGCAGACTGTTTACCATGGCGCTTGCCCGTATGCGATCAGTCGTCCTGGATTGTCCGCAGCCTCGATCGCTCGCGGAGTTCTACCAAGGTGTCCTTGGCGGGACCGTTGAATCGACCGAAGAGGACTGGGTGGTCCTTAACGTCGACGGACTGCGATTGGCGTTCCAGCTGGCCGACGGGTTCGCCCCGCCGACATGGCCCACGGGTGAACGGCCGCAACAGTTTCATCTCGACGTGACCGTCGACGATGTCGACGCGGTGGAGCCCCAAGTGTTGGCGCTCGGGGCGACGAAGCATGCAGTGCAGCCGGGCGAGGCGGCAGGCGACACGTTCCGGGTGTAGCTCGACCCGGAAGGTCACCCCTTCTGCCTCTGCTGGGGCTGACGCAACCTCCTCAACGTGCTGCGGCGCCCGCACTGGGTCGCCGCATCGGCGCTCGAACAGGCTCCATGCGCACGTAAAGCGCTCGGCGGTGGGCACCGCGACTGTCATGAAGAAGTAAGCTGCCTGTTCTCCTGCGCGGCAAGTAGGGCCCGTCAGCGGGTATGGCCGATTTGTTTTCCAGAAACGAGTGGGCCGCGAGGCGCGAAGCGTCGCGGCCCAGTTTGCTGTCAGTGAGGTCAGAGAGCAGTCGCTCTCGCGTACCAGGTCGAGGTGACGCTGATGCCCAAATGAGTCGGTCTCGGAGCAGGCGGTGGTGCGAACGGTGCGGCGGCATCTGCCGTCCAGTGTTGACGTGTGTCCAGGAGATGAGGGGTGCACCGTGTTCATGTAGCGCCGGTGCCGTTGGCCCGAGGTTGTGAATCGTCGAAGTTGGCGAGATGTGAATCGGCTACGGCGCCGGGTGAGGTATCTTCTTGCCGTCGTCGAACATGACGGCGTGGGGGATGGCTACGTCGAGATAAGACCCCTCGACCCTTCGGATGACGTACTCGGCGTGCGGAGTTACTTGACGTGGACGGTCATGCAGTCACTTTCGAAGATGGTGCCGTCGCCGCCGTTCACCCGTACGTGGAGGTCGAACGCGTCGGTTGGCAGGACGGACGGGCCGCGCTCGAACTCCACCGCGCCGGCGCCGCCGGCTGAGGTGGTGAGGTAGGCGACCGTATCGAATTGTGCATTGGTGCAGTCGCCGTCGGCCGTGAAGTCGATAGCCCTCGTGATCGCGAATGTGGTGTTCGGCGCGGCGTCGTGGATGTTGACTTTGACGCGGGCGTCGAAGGTGTCGGGGTATTTGCTGTCAGGCGACACAATGACCTTTCCGACGCCGTGCCCGGCGATAGCGGACAGGTCGCTTGCCGCTCCGGCCGGATCGGCGTGTGCTATCCCGCCCCCGGCAGCGGCCAGGGCGATCGCAAGGAGGGCGGCGCGGGTGATAGGGCGGTTTGCTAGGACGAGGCCGACGCGGGTGGTGGCGACCATCGGGTTGGTGTTCACGGCGGGCTCCTGATCTGTTGGTCCGGGTCCGAGGGGGCGCGGCTGCGGTGCTCGGCTATGGATCAAGAACACCACGGCACGGTTGGAAGGCGGTGGAGTCTCGCTTGGACCGGCTCCTCGACGGCCGCAACCGGCCCTTGCGCGGTCCGGGCGGTGCGCACGACCCGGTGGCCGTTGCGGACGACCGCCTCGGCCTCGCGGATCGCCGCCGGGCGGCCTGCCTGGTCGCGGACACGCGGCGTGAGTGGGCGATCCGGGACCGTCGAGCGGGCGTCGCGACCAGCGGTGAGGGCGCCGGCGACCTGTTCGACGGCGTTGTCGTTTGGCGGCTGCATCGGCAGTATCTGCACGTCTCCAGACAGAGGAGGGTCCGTCCCGCCGGTGTAGTCCACGGGATGACACTCGGTTGGCTTGACCAAGCTTCTGCGGCGAGACAGAGTGCTTCCCATAGGCCTGAGGGGCTTCGCGCGCTGCCCGGCGGCGAGGCCGCGCATAGGGAGGAGCTCGGATGAGACGAGCAACGTTGCTCATCATCTCGGCCGTCGCGCTCGCCGGCATCAGCATGGTGCCGGCAGTGGCGGCGGGTAATACGGACACCCGCGTGAGCGTGGGCAGTCCGTTGACGCCGTTCTCACAGAACAAGCAGAACGAGCCGACGATCGCCCACGACGCGCTGCATCCGAACATTCTGGTGGCCGGCTCAAACGACGAGATCGACATGGAGCCGTGCAACTCGGGTGCGGACAACACCTGCCCGTTCACGCCCGGGGTCGGTAGCTCGGGTGTGTACTTCTCCTTCAACGGTGGCTCGAGCTGGCACCAACCGACATACACCGGTTTGACAGCGCGCAACTGCCCCGACACCCCCGGACCCGACGCCGGCTGCACGCCGACCGTCGGTCCGATCGGCACGCTGCCGTGGTACTACGAGAACGGCCTCGTATCCGACGGTGACCCGGCGGTTTCCATTGGACCCACGCCCGGAGCGAACGGGTTCCACTGGAGCAACGGTGAGCGGCTGTACTACGCCAATCTGACCTCGAACTTGCCGAGCAGCCCCGCGTTCAAGGGCTTCGAGGCCATCGCCGTGTCCCGCACCGATCACATCCGGGCTGCCGCAGCGGGCGGAGTGGCCGGCAAGAACGCGTGGCGTCCGCCGGTCGTGATCAGCCGACAGTCCAGCACGACCTTCTCCGACAAGGAGCAGATCTGGGCCGACAACGCTTCGTCCAGCCGATTCTTCGGCAACGTCTACGTCTGCTGGGCCTCGTTCCGAGGTCAAGAGAAGGGCAACGCGGCCCCTGCACCGCTGCAGGTTGCCGTGTCACGCGATGGCGGCAACACGTGGACACTGCGCCAGGTGAGCCCGGCGGCGAACAACGCTCAGGTCAACCCGGCCGACGGCTGCACGATCCGCACCGACAGCGCCGGCAACGCCTACGTGTTCGGCGTCGGCACCTCCTCCTCGCGCGGACATCAGGCCTTTGAACTGATGTCGGTCTCGACGAACGGCGGGCGGACCTGGTCGCGGGCTCGGCCGGTCGTGGGTCCCGTGACTCAGCCGGGCGTGACCGATCCGGTACAGGGCCGACCCGTGATCGACGGTGTGGCCGGAGCGCGCAGCGACCTCGCCCCGGCGCCGAGCGTGGATATCGCCAATGGGGCGCCGACCGGTGCCGACGCGACCAACCGGATCGTGATGGCCTACGTCAGCGGAGGCCTGGCGCATCCACACGTCGAGTTCACCGAGTCGACCAGCCAGGGACGGTCGTGGACGCCGCCGCGATCGATCAACCCCGCACGCGATCGCGGCCTGTACGCAGCGCCGGCCATCTCACCGAACGGCACCGACGTGTATGTCGTCTACAACGCGTTCACGACGCCATTCCGGACCAATACCACGGCTCCGCGGCGGCTTGTCGGTGTGGTGATGCACGCAGACAGTTCCGCCAGCCCGTCGGCGTCGACGGGCGGTTTCGCCACGCTGCACCGCAGCCGGCCGGGTGACGCACGCGGGTCCAGTGCGAATGCGCTCGACTCTGAATTCCTCGGGGACTACGTCTATGCAACGGCAACGCGGACCTACGGTGCTGCAGTCTGGAACGACACGCGCAACGCGGCGGACTGCCCGGCCATCGACGCGTATCGGATGGCGCTGGTGAACGGGGACAGCAGCGCGTCACCGCCCGCCGTCGAACAGAAGTGCCCGAAGACGTTCGGCAACTCGGACATCTTCGGTGGGTCGTACCTAGACCCGACCCCGTAGCGGCCGGTACCTGCTTGCTGCCCTGGCGGTCCTCAGCCGCCAGGGCAGCAACGTTCGTCGCCTGATCCAGTAATCCGGTTGCGCGACGATCTGGCGGGGCAGCGGTGGAGCTGTGTGTTCCAGTAATTGCGCTAGGGCGTTGTCGATGAATCCGAGATCCCCTGGCTCCTCAGGCAGTTGCCGCCTTACATCGGCCGCAGTGAGTAACAAGACCATGCTGGGCGAAGCCGGCAACCCTCATCCCCAATTCGGCGCCGGAGGTGATGCGCGCTGACAATGATGGGCTGGGTCGATGACCGTGGTGCCGCGGACCGGCGCGCGGTCGGCGGCCAGGCGGCCCTCGAGCCGGACCCGGACCAGGTCCGCGGAATAGTCACTCGCGTCGAGCAGGATGTGGTAGTCGGGGCCGAGCCGGGCCCGTTCGCGCCAGCCAGCAGCAGCGCGACCGGGGGCAGCGCCAGCATCCGGGCCCGGTCAACGTCGATCAGGTCGACCGGCGGGCCATGATCGTGCGGACCTCGCGTTGGTTGGCCCGCTGCAGCCAGTCGCCGAACTGGCTGTTGAAGTCGCCCGGCGAGGCGAACGAGCGGCCGCGCATGAACGAGGTCTCGAAGAACCTCTTGCGGCGCTCGACGAGGGCGTGTCAGATCTTCTGTGTGAGGGTTTGGCCTGATCGTAAGCCGTTGAGGTTCACGGAAAACGTCGTAGTGAGGACGATCAACCCTCACACTGACCTGGTGGGCCGTCCGGAAGACGCCGGGTCGGCGCGGGAGGCGGCGCACGGTTGGCGGACGTCCCCGGGAGCTGCCCGAGCGGGACGCGCGACACGCCGCCGACGTCCTGGGTGCCGCGCCGCGGCGGTGGGACCGTCGTGGTATGCAGCGCCTCCCCGGCGCCTACACACCGGCGCATCCCGTGGCGAGCGCGCTGCTCGGCGTGCTGCTGATCGCCGCCGCGGTCGCGCTCCTGTCGGTGCTCTGGCTGCTCTGAGCGGCGGGCGCGCCTCGGTTGACCGCGCCCTGAGCTGATCAGTAGCGTCCTGACGCCACGACCGCTGGCCGCACGCACGGCGACGCCGCGGTCACGGAAGGGATCCGCGAAGGTGGAGCCGTCTTCGGCGCGGACCGCGCCCTCACCGCCGAGCAGACGGCAAGGCTCGTACGCCCGGGGGACCGGGTGTTCGTCGGCTCCGCCTGCGCGACCCCGCGCTCGCTGGTACGTGCCTTGGAGTAGCTGCCGGACCCGCCGGCCGGCGTGACGCTGGTGCACGTCCTCACCGACCGCGTCGGCATCGGGGATCCGCCGACGAGCCGGTACCGCCACCGCGTCTTCTACGTCGGCCGGGACGGTCCGTGACCTGCTGCCGACCGGGCTGGTCGAGTACGTCCCGGTATCGCTGGCGGACGTGCCGGCCATGTTCGGCGACGGGCGCCTTCCGCTCGACGTCGCTCTGGTGCAGGTGGCGCCCCCCGACGCCGACGGCACCTGCAGCCTCGGCGTGTTGGTCGACGTGACCCGCACGGCGGTGCTGGCCGCGCGGGCCGTGATCGCCGAGGTGAACCCGGCGATGCCGCGCACGCGCGGGAACAGCCCTCCCGGTCGACCGGATCCATCATGTCGTGCCCGTCGACACGCCGGTGATCGAGTACGTGCACGATCCCGCGATCGGCGTCGCCGAGCAGATCGCCCGGTACGTCGCGCGGCTCGGCGACGACCGGTCGACGCTGCAGATGGGGCTTGGGCGGGTGCCCAACCAGATGCTGCGCCATCTCCGCAACCGCCGCGACCTGGCCTCGACGGCGTCTTGTACGGCGGCGTGTCGACCGGCCCGGCCTAGGGCAGCGGACTGGCGACGGCGCTGCACGCCCGAACGGTCGAGTACGCGCGCACGCACGGCGTTCGTGGGTTCACCGCGGACGTGCTGATGAGCAACCCCGGCGATGCTCAAGATCTTCCGCCGAGGAACCGGCCACCGGGCGCAGATCGACGCCGACGGCGGGGTGTGGGAGGTGCGGATGCCGTTCACCGAGCCCGAGCCCGCGCAGGAGCGGCAGCCTGGGTGAGCGAAGAGCTGTTCAACGGGCTGGATCCCGCCACCCGCGCGGACCTGCGGGCGCAGCTGCGAACCCGCAGCGTTCCGGCCGGCGGTGTGGTGTGCTCCGCTGGAGACGGCAGCGACAGTCTCTACCTGATCGAGCGCGGGCTGCTCAACGTCCTCGACAGCGGTGGCGCCCTGCTCGGACCACAGCATCCCGGCGACGTCGTCGGCGAGGTCGCGCTGCTCACCGGGGAGCCCCGCTCGGCGACGCTCGTCGCCCGGGTTCCCAGTGAGGTGTCCGAGCTGCCGCGGGACGCCTTCTTCGCGCTCACCGCCCGCCACCCGGTGCTGCTCGCCAATCTCGCCGCCATCCTGGGCCGCCGACTGGTCGCGCGGACCGCGACGCCCCGCGGCGAGGTCACCGCACTGCTGACCGGTCCGGGTGGGTGGGCGGGAACTGCGACCGCGCTGGCGACGGCCGAAGCAGCCAGCGCCACGCCGGTCACGGTTGTGGACGCGGCGGACCCACGATCGGGGACCGCGGCGGGACGGCGCTGCCTGACCTGATCGCCCGCATCAGGACGGCCGGCGGCGCCGGACACGTTCTCGTCCACGCCTCCGCCGACACCGCAGGACTCGCGGAGCTGCTCGGTCAGTGCGACCGGGTCCTGATGGTGAAGGGCGCGGACGGTGCCGACCTGCCGGTCGACGGTCCTGCCGAGATCGTCGATGCGGGTGTCGATCCGGCCCGGTTGGGCCGGCGGTTGGCCCGGGCCAGGGTCGGCGTGGCACTCGGCGCGGGCGGCGCCAAGGGATGGGCGCACATCGAGGTGTTGCGCGGCCTGGCACGCGCCGGATACGTCGTCGACGCGGTCGCGGGAAGCAGCATCGGCCCGTGGATCGGGGCGTGGACGGCGCTCGGAAACGACATCGATGCGGTAGAGGGGCTGCTGCGTGAGCGATTCGACGACGCGACGGTGCAGGCGGTGTTCCGGCGCGGCGGTAGCGACGGAGTCGAGGCGATGACCCGGGTCGCGATGGAGACGACCGCCGGCGCGAGGTTCGACGACCTCCTCGTTCCGCTCGCCGTCGTCGCCGCGGATCTCAGCGAACAGCGAGCGCTCGTGCTGGCCGAGGGGACGCTAGCGAGTGCCGTGGTCCCGGCCATGACGGTGCCGGGCCTGCATCCGCCGGCCCGACGGGGGCGGCAGCGGCTGGTCGACGCCGTCGTTCTCACACCGGTGCCGACCGCCGCGCTTGCCGACGTCGACGTCACGGTCGCGGTCAACCTGCTCGCCAGGCAGGCGCTCGACAGGTGGCCCGGGGCGGCAGCGACCGGGCCTTCCAGCGACCCCCCGACCGGGACCCGGTCGTCGAAGCGCTCGAATTGGCGTCGCTGGGCGCGGCCGCCGCCCGGGCCGCCGCCGCGGACGTTCCGGTGACCCCGCGGTTCGGTCCGGGCACCTGGCGCGACTTCCGGTACTCCGACCGCTATCTCGCCGCGGGCGAGGCGGCCATGGACGACGCGCTGCCCGCGTTGCGTGCGCTCGCCCGGCCCGCGCAGTGACCGGCGGCTTCGTCGTCGGTTCCGGCGCTCAGCCCGGCGTACCGGCGCCCGGTCGTACCGGTTCCGGCGACGAACCGCGCCGCGGGCTCCGGCCGCGCTCCGCTGCCGGGTGCGGTGGCGGTGCGTCCCTTCTACGCGCCGCCGGTCCGGCGAGCCCCTCGCGTTGCCAGTGTTCCGGGAACGCTCGCCGGCCCTGCGGTGACTGGAATGGTTGTCATCCGGTCTTGCGACGAACAACGGTCAGGCTTGCCGTCGCGGTGAGGGAGCCGTCGTTGCCTGTCACTAGGTAGGAGCCTGGTGCCTGAGCGGTACAAGTGTTGGCCTTGCACGACGCCTGCGCGCCGTTCGTCTTGCCACCTGCGATGGTGAAAGTTGTCGCGGAGGTGAGATCGCCCACCGGGTTGCCGTAGCGGTCGAACCCGAGCGCTGTGTACGTCTGCCTGCTATCGATCGTGATGGTCGCGGCCGCCGGGCTGAGCCGCAGGCTAGCGGCCGGACCCGGTTTCACGGTCAGGCTGCCTGTGACGGTGAGCGATCCGTCGGTTGCGTGAACGGTATGTGGGCCGGCGATCTGGGCAGTGCACGAGCCGGTCGTGCATGTGCCGTCGGGGGTGATCGAGAAGGTCGCGTTGGAGTCCGGGCCGATGGGGTTGCCGTAGGCGTCCACCGCTGTTACCACGTAGGTCTGGCTGCTCCCGGCGGTGATCGTGGCGCTGGCCGGATTGAGGCCCAGGCTGGCGGCCTTCCCAGGTTGCACGGTGAGGGTCGCGGTGGCGGTCAGCGACCCTTCGCTAACGTTGACCGTGTGGGTGCCGGCGACCTGAGCCGTGCAGGTGGCGGCGCTGCAACTGCCGTCCGGACTGATCCACAGCGTCGCGTTGGAGTCCGGGCTGACCTGGTTGCCGAAGCCGTCCACCCACACAACCGTGAAGGTCTGGCTCGTACCGGCGATGATGGTCGCTGTTGCAGGGCCGATCGTGATCCCCTCCGCCGAGCCAGGCTGCACGGTCAGGGTCGCTGTCCCCGTCAGCGATCCGTCGGTGGCTCGCACGGTGTGCGTCCCGGAGATCTTGGCGGTGCAGGCGCCACCGGTGCAACTGCCGTCCGGGCTGATCGAGAAGCTCGCGTCGGGGTCCGCTCCGATCCGGTTTCCGTACGCGTCGAAGGACGTGACGGTGTATGCCTGGCTGCCGCCGGCGGTGATGGTGGCGGTGGCGGGGTCGAGGCTCAAGCTGCTGGCCTTGCCCGCTTGTACGGTGAGGCTCGAGGTGGCGGCCAGCGATCCGTCGGTGGCTGTCACGGTGTGCACGCCGGGGCTCGTTGCTGTGCATGTTGCGCCGGTGCAGGCGCCGTCCGGCGTGATCGAGACTGTGGCCTTGGGATCCGCACCGATCGTGTTGCCGAAGGCGTCCAGCGCCGTGACGGTGTATGCCTGGCTGCCCCCGGCGGCGATAGTGGCAATGGCTGGGTTGAGCCGAAGAGCGGCGGCGGCCCCGGGATTGAGCCTTTCGATTTGTGTGGCGCTGGCTAGACCGCTGCCGGTTGCGGTGATCGTCGGCGTGCCCGAGGCGGAGTCGCCATACCAGAATTGCGCGGATGACCTACCTTGGCCGATCGTCACCAGGCTGACCGGCGACCCCTCGGAGCTGGCGGCGAACACCCCTTCCGGAGAATTGGACTGCAGCCCGACGGCCAGGGCTGTCGGTGCGATGAGGGCATGTCCCGCGCCGTCGGTCAGCGTGACCGTCGCCGGACCGAGGTTGGGCTGGGTGGCCACGACCCCTGCCAGGGCAGGCGAGGTGATGACCAGCTGTGCCGGTGTGGCCGCGGGGCCGAAGGACCACGACGTTATGTCAGCGTCAGCTAGGCTCGCGTCTGAGTTCGACGAGGTGAACCCCACCCAAGCCTGACCGTCGGACAAGGCGAGCTCGCTGGTCAGGTCCAGGCTCGGCACTGTGAGGGCGGGCGTTGCCGCGTCATCAACGAACACCGCCAGGCCGTCTCCGGCTCCCTGCCCGGGCAGGTAGCGGACGGTCAACACGTGCGGGTTGCCGTCGCCCAGGGCGGCATCACCAGCCGCCCCCAGCGAGTAGGTCACGTCGGAGCTGTTTTGGGACACGCCGCGGGTTTGCACGCTGATGAACGGGACGACGTACGGGTCTCCGGTGCTCGCATCGTGGTTGGTGTCGATCTCTACCGCGAGGCTGTCCGAAATGCCGGCGAAGCCCATGCTGTCACCGGCGCCGCCATCGGCGGTCAAGCTGTCGTTTTGGATCACGAACGCGAGGCCTTCGGCCGAGTCGCCGGTCGCGGCAGACAGCTGCCAGGTGAATCGCGTCTGCCAGCCGGCGGCTACCTCCACCTTGTCGACGCGCCAGGCCGCCCCCGCGGTCTCGGGCGAGGAGGTCAGCGCAGATAGCTGGAGGATGGGAGGCGAGACTCGTGCCGTCCCGTTCAGAGCCAGTGTCGAGTCGGACGGGTCGTTGAATCCTGCATATGAGAACAGCGACGGCGCCGCCGCCTCGGCGAGCACTGGCCGCACCAGCGGCGATGCGGCACAGATGAGGACGGTGACGAGCAGGACCGCTGCGCTTCGTCCCCGACGCCACCGTGTCGTCCAGTCATTCACCATGGTCGTCCCCCTTCGGGCCGGATCGCGGCGGTCACGTGCTGCAGGGTGAGGATTCGCGGGTTCTGCGGCCGAAACATTGGCCAGGTGGCCAATGTTTGGGTCGACGGCAGGCAGCGACGATGTGGCGGTGCAGATCACCGTCGAGGTCGAAGGGTGCGAACCGCTGTCGGGACGGGTGTGCCAGGGCAGCTCCGCACCGGTCCGCTTCGTCGGCTGGCTCGGACTGCTGCGAATCCTGGAGCGGCTGGTGAGGAGCGAGTCAGCGGAGTCCGTAGCGGACAGCCTCGGCGGCCAGCTCAACCCGTGAGGTCAGGCCGAGCTTCTGTAGCGCACTGGAGACGTGTGCACGCACCGTGCGCCGGGTCAGATACAACCGTGAGGCGATCTCCGGGTTGGGACGGCCCTCCGCGACCAGGCGCACGACACGCAGCTCACTCTCGGTCAGGCTGTCCCAACCGACCGCAGGTCGCCGCCGGGGGCCGCGGGCGCCCAGCCTCAGGCCGGCTGATCGCAGCCGCGCCAGGGCGCGGGCCGCGTCCCCGGCGGCGCCGAGGGCGGTGTACCGGTCCAGTGCTTCGGCTGCGACGGAGCGGCCCTGCGACTCGCGCTTGGCTCGGGCCAGCGCCACGGCCGCGTCCTCGAGCGCATACGCGAGGTCAACCGGGCGCGGGCATTCCCGCAACAGCGACACCGCCTCCAGCAAGCGGTCAGGATCGTCCTCGACCAACCCACGACAGCGGAACACGGCTCCGCGCCAGCTAGGGACCGGAAGGATAGCCAAGTCTGCGGCGGCAGTTGCCACACGCTGCACCAGAGTGCGGTCACCGGCCGCGCAGGCCACCCTCGCAAGGTCTGCGGCGTGCCAGGCCAGGTGCGACCGGAATCCCCGCAAATACCGCGGGAGCGCCTCCGCTGCCGCAGCACTCGCGCCGGCCACGTTCCCGCGCGCTTCGGCGAGCAAACACATGGCCCGCCCGGCGAGCGCGTCGCCGAGCTGTGGGCCGACGTCCGCCAGCTCCGCTTGCACGGCCGTAAGCAACCTATCCGCCTCGGGCAGCTGCCCTCGGTGCACCGCGATCAGAGTGGCGACGGCGAGGCTGCCGACTCGCCAGCGCTGTCCGGTCTCCTCCGCCAACTCCATCCCTGCCACGTGCTCAGCGAGCGCGGAATCGAAGCGGCCGGCGAGGTACTCGACCAGAGCAAGTTGTGCGTGATACAGCGACGCGCCCGCGACGGTGCCGCGGTCGAGGCTCTTCCGCAGCCCGTCCTGCAGGACGCTGCGCGCCTCGTCCAGGCGGTCCAGATCGGTCAGCGCAAAGCCGCGCCACAAGGCGTCGGGCAACCAGCCGGCCTCAGTGGCCTCGATCAGCCCGCCGAGCGCGTCCAGCGCGGCGTCCGGCCGCCCACCGAGCACGTCCCCGGCTGCTACCGCGACACGCGCCACCCCCGGCGCCGGTCCCGGTGGAAGAGTCGACATCAGGTTGCGGGCCTCGGCAGAGGCCCCGACCTCGCCCAGAAAGACCCGTACATAGCAGAAGTACGCCGCGACGAGGGCACGGTCGGCGGCGTCGACGCCAGGTGACTGGGCCGCGTCCTCAAACGCCGCGCGCGCCTCGGCCAAGCGGCCCTGGATGAACAGGGCGCGGGCAAGCCCGAACCGGAACAGTCCTTCTCGGTCGTGGCTGTGCCCGGCAGCTAGTGCCTGCCGGCAGACCGCCTCGACCGCCGCGCCGCGTCCCGTCCACATCAGCGGCGGGACCAGTTCCGCCAGAATGTCTCGGACCGTTACCGGATCGTCGGGGGCGGTCAGGTCTAGCGCGGCCGCCAGCAGGTCGGCGGCGACCGCTGGAGCGCGCGGCGCCGCCTCCCGCGCCGCCCGGCGTAGCCACTGCACGGCCTCCACGTCCCCAGGCTGAGCGGATTGCAGCAGGTGTGCGGCAACCCGGCTCGCCGGAAGGCGCCTGTCGGCCAGAACCGTCGCGACATCTCGGTGCAGCGCCGTCCTGACGGCGGCGGGCATGTCCTCATAGATCGCGTCGCGGATGAGGTCGTGCCGGAATGCCAACCGCGTGCCATCGTCGCGGAGTACCGCCGCGGCAAGGGCTGGGCCCAGAACCGTCGCCACTACGGCAGGCGGTCGCCGCAGCGCCCACGCCAATTCCGTGACAGCGAACGGCGACCCCAGCACAGCCGCCAGTCGCAACGCCTGCAGGGTCTCATGGGGCAGGAGGCTGACCCGCCGAAGAATCGTCAGCCGCAGCGACGGCGAGAGCGACATCTCGGGGATCTCGAACAGCCCGGCCTCGGATACCGCCCCTGTCCCCTCGGTTAGAAGGGCGCTCACGAGTTCGGCGACGTGAAGAGGGTTACCGCCCGCCGCGGCGACCTGACGCATGAGGTTCGGCCCGGCGGGCGCTCCCGCAAGATCAGCAACGAGTTCCTCCACGGCGTGTGGGGACAGCGGTTCCAGGTCGAGCCGCGCCGCGCCTCGCCGCTCCAGCGCAGCCACCAGTGCCTCAACCGCGGAGCCCTTCGGAAAAGAGCGGAAGGTAATCACGATCAGGAGCGGCAGCAGCGCCGCCTCACGTGCCAGACGATTGATTGCCACGAGCGACGACGCGTCGGCCCAGTGGAGGTCCTCGAAGACGAGCGCCATCGGTCCAGAGACGACGCAACCCTCAACGTATTCGACCGCGAGCTCCGCGACCCGGAACTCCAGCGCCGCGTTCTCCGCCAGCATCAAGGTCTCATGCTCGGGGTCGCCCCGAAGCAGCGCCGCGATCTCCCGGCGTCGACGGTCCCGAGCCCTGAAAAGGCCCAGCGTATCGGCGACAACGCCGAACGGTCGGTGGCGCTCGATTTCCTCCGCCGCACCGACGAGCGTCCGGAAGCCTCGCAGTTCGCAGGCCTGCAGGCCCTCGGCCGCGAGTGTGGTTTTACCGACCCCGGGATCACCACACACGATCAGCACCTGACCGTGGCCACGCGCCGCATCTTCGACGAGGTTCGTGACGCGCGTGAGTTCGGCCATGCGCCCGAAGCACCGGCCGGTCGACTGCACCACCCGCAGGCCTGACATATTCAGGACCTCCCAACTGGATCCTGATGAAGTGTGCCGCCGTGATCCGAGACACTCAATGGCGGCTGCTCGTCCAAATATGGCTCACATGGGAGCGTTGGGTGATCGATTGACCGGCGTAACGAACTTGGTGAGTGGGCGCTGATGTGCGCGACGCCCGCACAGCGCAGTTAGAGGCAGTAATGCGGCGCGTTGAGTAACGCGGTGCTGCGTTTGGTCGCCGCGGACCCCGAATAGACGCCGGTGGGCGCAGCGCTCTTGCCGGCGGGGGGTATCACTCGGGCCGCCGCGCGTTTTGCAAGCACATCGTTCAATTGCAATGCGCTCCAATTGGAGCGCCGTGCTGCACGCACAGATGAAATCGGTCAGGAAGACACTTGTGCAGATGTGCAGCCGTTTGGCGTGGCTGCCCCGAGATGGTTTGGCTGCAGGTACGGAGCCGAGCCCGAGGCCGACGATGAAGCCGATGGCCGTCTCGAGTTCGATCCAGGCCGGTCGGGGCCAGTGACATTCCGACCGGCACGTTGGACCCGTTGCGCTTCACCGTGCATAGTGCGGCGGCGGAGGGAGCTGAACGCCCGCCACGGTGAGTACGACGTTTGATGTGTGTAACTGTGAGGACACGCAGGGCTTGAAGTTCGATTGGGGTCGTTTGTCATCCCATCAACCTTTGGGTCTTTGGTCCCTGGCTGCCAGCTGTGTGCGGGGTAAAGATGGGCCGAGCCGCGCCAACCTGCCGTCGCCGACGCCGACGTCTGCGTGGTCCTGGAAAGAAGGCTCAGATGGCTGGGAGGACCCGCTCGCGGACCGCTCTGCAACGACGATTCGGAAGCTCGGCGGGGACGGCGGTTGGGCGCGTTGCGGTGTGCATACTTCTGGCGCTCGGCTCACTCGGCGGTCTCGTGGTATTCGCGACGTCTGCGGCAGCCGCGGCGACATTTGCCAACGCGGGGGCGATCAGCGTCGCTGACGCCACGTTCACCTGCGGCGGCTGCAACAACACCCCGGGTTTAGCGAACCCGTACCCGTCGAATATCTCGGTGTCGGGCATGACCGGCAACATCACCGGCCTGACGGTGTCGTTGAATAACATCAGTTACCGCGACCCCAACGACCTCGACTTCCTGCTTGTCGGCCCGGGCGGGCAGAAGTTCGTCCTCATGTCCGACGTCGGCGGGTTCACCAGCGTGAGCGGCGTCAGTCTGACTCTCGACGACGCGGCGGCCAGCGCGCTGCCGACGAGTTCAGCCCTGACGAGCGGGACGTTTCGTCCGACCAGCTTCAACGACGGCGTCGGCGGTGATGCGTGGCCGTCCCCGGCCCCCGCGGGTCCGTACAGCGTCGCGGCGCCGGAGGGTAATCAAACGCTGGGCACCGTGTTCAACGGCACCAGCCCGAACGGTACGTGGGGCCTGTACATCACCGACGACTCGGCGAGCAGTGGCCTGATGGCAAGCATCGCCGGCGGCTGGAGCATGGACGTCACGGTCGGAACGCCGGCTCCGACGGCCACCACGGTGACTTCGTCGAGCAACCCCTCCACCACGGGCAACGCGGTCACCTTCACCGCGCACGTCACCAAGAGCAGCGACTCAAGCAACGCGACTAGCGGCACAGTGACCTTCAAGGAGGGCACTACGACCCTCGCGAACAACGTCGCGCTGAACGGCAGCGGCAACGCCAGCTTCACCACCTCGGCCCTGCCCGAAGGCAGCCACGTCATCAGCGCCTTCTACAACGGAGATGCCAACTTCGCCACGAGCAATGGCAGCGTCAACCAAGTCGTCGACAACGCGACCACTGTCAACGGCGGCTCGTACTGCAATCCCGGCGTGGTGACCCTGACCGACGCCCAGTTCGTGGGCAGTACCGGCACTGCGACCCCCTACCCGTCGCACATCTCGGTATCCGGCGCCAACGGCTCCATCTCCAAGGTGTCCCTGACCGCCAAGAACGTGACCGAGCCGCTCACCGATGACCTTGACCTGCTGCTCGTCGGACCAGCGGGGCAGAAGTTCGTCGTGGCCTCCGACGCCGGTGGCCTGAACGCTGTATCCAATGCGACGGTGACATTTGACGACGACGCGGTCTCGGTCTTCGCCGACAACAGTGGCGGCTGGGGCAGCGGCACGATCACCTCGCGGCCGGTGAACTACAACGACGGCACGGACATCTTCCCGGCGCCCGCGCCGTCCTCGCCGCTTTCGCCCACGCCGACCGGCGTCGCGACGTTCGCGTCCGTCTTCGGCGGAGCATCTCCCAACGGCACCTGGAGCCTCTACGCCGTCGATGACTCGGCGAGCAGCGGCTCCAACGGCGCCTTCAGCGGCGGATGGTGCTTGAACATCACCACCACCAACGACCCGGCGACGACGACCACGGTGAGTTCGTCAACGAACCCGTCGGACGCCGGCAGTCCGGTCACCTTCACCGCCCACGTGACCAAGGCCGCTGACAGCAGCAATGTGACGGTTGGCAGCGTGACCTTCCGCAGCGACGGCAACCTCATCGGTAGCGGCCCGGTGTCGTTGGGCGCCGGCGGGACGGCGAGCGTCTCGACGAGTTCGCTGTCCGAGGGGACGCACACGATCACTGCTCTCTACGGCGGCAGCCCGGGTGCGTTCAACCTGAGCACGGGCTCGTTGAGCCAGCAGGTAGACAGCTCGACGGTCGTGTCCGGGACGACGTTCTGCAACAACGGCGGCATCCAGATCAACGACCCCGCGAGCCTCGGCGGGATTGGCGCTGCCACGCCGTATCCATCGCACATCTCGGTCACCGGGACCACCGGCAACCTGGTCAAGGTCACCGCCACGGTCAAGGGACTCACGCACACGAACACCGACGACATCGACGTCCTGCTGGTCTCACCGAGCGGCACGACACTGAAGCTGATGTCGGACGCCGGTGGCTTCAACGGCGTCGCCAACGCCAACCTGACCTTCGACGACGCAGCGGCCTCCCTGCTCCCGGACAGCGCTGCGATCAGCGCCGGCACATACAAGCCAACGGACTACACCGACGCTCCGGCGGACACGTTCCCGTCACCGGCGCCCGCCGGCCCGTACGGCACTCCGGCGCCGACGGGCAGCGGCACCCTGGCGTCGTTCGCCGGGGGCAGCGCCAACGGCACGTGGAGCTTGTACGTCGTCGACGACGCGCTCGGCAGCACCGGGTCGATCAGCGGCTGGTGTGTGAACCTCACCCTGCCGCCGGTCGCGAACGACGACGCGTACGCGGCAGCGCAGGATACGGCGTTGACCGTCCCGGCCCCCGGGGTGCTGGCCAACGACACAGGCACCCCCGCACCCACGGCAGTGGCTCTCTCGGGCGGTTCCACCTCGCGGGACGGCACGGTCAACCTGGCGGCGAATGGCGGGTTCAGTTACACGCCGCCGGCCGGGTTCACCGGGATCGACACGTTCACTTACACGGCGACCAACGGACCCGGGGCGACGGACACCGCGACCGTGACGATCACGGTAACGCACAAGCCGTCCATCACCGGCGCGACGGTCACGCGTCAGCAGGGCAGTCCCGCGTCGACCGACACCATCGCAACGGTCAGCGACGTGGAAACCCCGGACGGCGACCTGGCCGTCACGGCGAACCCGCCGACCGGTGTCGCGGTGTCGACCATCCAGAACAGCGGCGGCACGGTGACCGCGGACGTGCAAGCCTCCTGCGCGGCGGTCACCGGCCCGCGTAGCGTGCCGCTGACGGTGACCGACGGCGACGGGCTGACCAACACCGACGACCTGACGGTCGATGTCACCGCGAACACGGCGCCGACGCTGGCCTACGACACCGCGGTTCCGGTGCTCAACCCTGGCTTTGGGACGATGTTCGAGGCGGTGAGCGGGCCGACCGACAACGGCAGCGTCACCTCCCTGACGATCCACAGCGTCGACGCGTCGTTCACCGGCACGGTGACCGTCGACGGCCCGGCCAGCGGAACGCCGGGCCGCGTGCACGTCAACAACGCCGGGCCGGCGGGCGTCTACACGGTCGTGGTCCGGGCCAGCGACAACTGCGGAGCGGTCACCGACGCGCCGGTGAGCTTCGCCGTGCACGGCGCGCCGACCGTCGACGCCGGGCCCGACGACACGATCACCCTGCCGGGCGCCGCATCGCTGTCCGGCACTGTGACCACCGACGGGCTGGGTTCGGCGCCGACGCTCACCTGGAGCAAGGACAGCGGGCCCGGAGCCGTCACGTTCGGCGACCCGCATGCGGCGGTCACGACGGCGAACTTCGACACCGCCGGCGTGTACACGCTGAGGCTGACCGCGGACGACGGCACCCTCACCGGCTCAGACACGGTGCAGATCACCGTGCAGTCGACACCAACCATCCACATTCCCGCCGACATCACCGTCACCGAGACCAGCCCGGGCGCCGGCGCCCCGGTGCCCTTCACCGTGACCGCCGACGGGTTCCCGACGCCGTCCATCGGCTGCGTCCAGGGCGCCGCCCCGGTGCAGTCCGGTGACACCTTCGCCTCGGGCGTGCACACGATCGACTGCACCGCGACCAACGCCGCCGGGCAGGACTTCGGCTCGTTCACCATCACCGTCCGTTCCGTGCCGGTCATCGAGGTGCCAGCCGACATCACGGTCACCGAGGCCAGCCCCGGCGCTGGCGCGGCGGTGACGTTCACGGTCATCGCCGAGGGGACGCCGACCCCGTCGGTGCACTGTGTCGAGGGCGCGACCGCGGTGCAGTCCGGTGACAGCTTCGCCGCCGGAGTGCACACCATCGACTGCACTGCGACCAACGCGGTCGGCTCCGACTCCGGCTCGTTCACCATCACCGTCCGATCGGTGCCCGTCATTCAGGTGCCGGCCGACTTCTCCGCGGTGGAGAACCCGCAGGGTTCCGGCACCGCCTCGGTGCCGTTCATGGTGACCACGACCGGCGTCCCCACGGCCACGATCGTGTGCAAGATCGGGGCCACCACGGTGACCTCGCCGGTCACCTTGTCGATCGGCTCGCACACGATCGACTGCACGGCGACCAACAGCGTCGGCAGCGACAGCGGCTCGTTCGTCGTCACGGTCAACCCGGCGAACCACCCGCCGGTCGCGGACGGCGGCGGGCCGTACTCGGTCGCCGAGGGCGCGTCGCTGACCCTGAACGCGGGCGGCAGCAGCGACGCCGACGGTGATCCCCTGACCTACTCGTGGGACGTCAACGGCGACGGCACGTTCGGCGACGCCACCGGCGTGCACCCGACCCTGACCTGGAACCAGCTCAGCGCCTTGGGTATCAACGACGGGCCCGCGAGCTTCTCGGTCACGGTGCAGGTCAGCGACGGGCACGTCGGCGGCACGGTCACCTCCTCGGCCGCGACGCTCAGCACCAGTAACACTGCACCCACCGGTGGCATCACCGGACCGGGAGACGTGCGCACCGGCACCTCGCTGTCGCTGAGCTTCTCGGCGACCGACCCGTCGGCCGTGGACCAGGCCGCCGGCTTCGATTACACGATGACCTGGGGCGACGGCGCCACCGACGGGCCGCTGCACGCGGGCTCGCCGCTCACCCGCAGCCACACCTACCCCGTTGCCGGCGTCTACACGGTCACCATGGTCGCCACCGACAAGGACGGCGGCACCAGCATGTCCGTGCAAAAGGTCGAGACCGTAGCCGGCACCCGGCTGCTCGCCGCGGTGTGCGGCAGCGGAACAGATCTGGTCGTCGGCGGGACGAGCGGCGCCGACACCATCAAGATCACGCCCGGCAGCTCGACCGGCTCGATGGTGGTTACCGTCAACGGCGTCTCGCAAGGGGCGTTCACGCCGACCTCGCAGCTGATCGTCTACGGGCAGGGCGGCAACGACACCATCACCGTCGACTCACGCATCACCATCGCGCGGCTGCTCTACGGCGGTGACGGCGACGACACCATCAGCGGCGGCAACGGCAACGGCGTCCAAGTCGGCGGCGACGGAAACGACAGCCTCTCGTCCGGGAACGGCCGTGACATTCTCATCGCCGGCACCGGCGCCGACACCGTCAACGGCGGTAACGGCGACGACATTCTTCTCGCCGGCTCCACCACCTACGACGCTGCGAGCGGTGCAAATCAGCGAGCGCTGTGCTCGATCGCCCACGAATGGCAACGCACAGACGCCAGCTACACCAGCCGCGTCGCGCACCTGGGCGGCAGTCAACCCGGCGGACTGAACGGCACCAACCTGCTCACCACCGGGCCGGGCCGCACCGCCTTCGACGACTATTACAAGGACCGCCTCACCGGCGGGCTCGGCCAGGACTGGTACCTGCTCAACAAGCAGGGCGGATCAATCCTCGACCAATCCGATGCCATCTCGTCGGAAACAAAGACCGACCTGTAACGCCCCTCTTCCCGCCAACGATCTTGTGAGGCGACCGTCGAAGCGGCCCGGAGGCCTGACCACATAGCCTCCGGGCCCCTGCGGCTAGCCGTGCGCCCGCCCGGACGCTGCTGTTGCGAGCCCAACGCGGCAGGATTTCCAGGCGGTCACAGCATGATCCCCAAACGGCACACCACAGATGCTCCCATTCCGAGCACAATTCGCCTGTCGTGGTGTGCGGCGAGGTTCAGCTGCCCGGCGACGATAACCATGACCCGCCGGTAAGACGCCGAAACTCCCCCGGCTGTCATACACCTCCAGGTCGCCTACCCGACTGCGTCCGGCGGCGCCCAACCGATCGAGGGCAACACGCCCAGTCACACTCGACGGCGCGAGATCAACGGGTACGTGCTCTTCGGGGAGCGGCGACTATGCAAGCTGCCATTGCAGTGATGACAATTCACTATGGGACTAGACGACTCGGAAATTGCGGACCTGGCACGCCAGGCTGTGTGTCGAAGGGACCCGACGCTGGACATCCGCATCGACCCGCTGGGACAGAACGATCCCTACCGGTTGGGGACAGAAGCCTGGACGGTCACAGCCGGCGGGAGAACGAGCTATGTCAGCGCGTCGATGACGTGGCGCGAGGCGCTGGACAAGCTGATCACTGATCTCGCCAGGTGAGCCGGGTCGGCCCTGATCCGGTCGACTGCGGCAGCACGCACGAATTGATCTGTGCAGGACGCGGCAACACGAGGCGGTGCGAAATCACCGGAAGCGCGCGCGTTCAGCCGGGCGGACACACGTAGCTTAGCTTAGCCGGGACGTGATCGGCCGCCCATCGAGCCGTGCGACTGGCCGATGAACGATTTAGAAAGGAGGTCGAGCATCTTACAGCGGGCCGCCGGCGGTGCTCTGGATCGAACAGGAACTGTCCGGCTGTCAGCGGACACACCGAGATATTGGGATCAACCTGATCACGTCAGCCGGCGATTCGCTATCAGCCGCGACAAAGCGGGCTGTGGTAGCGGCACGCGACCGGCTGCGGGGCCTCGATCGGGGCTCCGTGGTCAATCGACCGGGCCAGGCGAATGAATTGGGCGTGCGTCCAGGCCAGTGGCCTGGCCGAGAAGGTCGGTTCGCCCGGCTGGAAGCCTGGCTGGCCGGCGGGCCGTCGGTGGTCCCACACCTGTTCCGGCAGCAGGAACGTCGAGTTCTGCGCCGAGCGCGCCATGGTGACGAGTTGGCTTTGCGCGCCGCGGCCGGCCGCCAGTCGGTACTCGCCGCGTTCTCCGGTCAGCAGCGGCCAGCCGCGCCCGTGGGTAAGGTGCGAACCGGGATCGGTCGGCTCCCACTGGGAGCCATCGGCCTTCTCGCCGTAGCCGTCGAAGCTCGCTCGGTGCCAGAACCGCCCATTCGGGGTGTTGTAGCCGAGATGCCGGTCAACAAGCCGAATCGTGTTGACGATCCGCGGATCGTATGGCCTGAGGACGCCCAGCCGCACCAGCTCCAGGAAGCTGGGGTCGAGCACCCTGCGCTGGTCGATCAACGGGCCACCGTCGGAGAGCTGAATCTTCGTGGGCGCGTTCGCGTCGCCGTCTGATGAGATGCGAATGAAGTACGGCCGGCTGCTCAGTGGGCCGGTCGAGGAGACTGTCCACTGGCTGAGATGGTTCCGCCACGAGTCGGCGGTGCTCAGATACAGCCGCGCCCGCGCCGCGTCACCGTGGGCTCGCGCAATGCGCGCGCCGACGACCAGACCGGAAATTTCCGCCGCGATCGTCGCCGGCGAGTATCCCGAAGCGTTCTCCCAGCGGTCGCCCGGGGTGCTTGGGCCGTTGGCTACGACGAAGTCCTCGGCCGTACGTACATGCCGCCAGGCGACGGGACCGATCCGGTGCAATTGCCAGGCGAGCAGGGTCGGCAAAGAGACCTCGTCCATCTGCAGTCCGCCGAAGACGGGTTCTCCCGATAGCCGGCTGTTCTGCGGGTAGGACCCGTCCGGGCGCTGCTGCACGAAGAACAGGTAGTTGAGCGCCCGGTTAGCCGCTGCCCGATCTCCCATGGCGATCAGCGCAGTGGCGATCTGGTAAAGGTCGCGTGACCACACGGCGTGGTACACAGCCAGGGATTGCAGGGAATTTGCCCACGCCCATGGGCGGCCCGGCGCGGCGACAAAGCCACCCCGGTAGGTCTTGTCCTCACTCGCTGCCAGAACCATCTCGGAAATGTGGTACTCGGTGATCAGCTGGCGGGCCGACCGCGGGACGGCAGCCAAATGCGCCAGATAGCGGTGCCATCCGGCCGCGTATTCGCACTCGACCGTGGCGAAACCGCTCTTCAGCGACGCCCGGGCGTTTCGCAGCGCGGCTGAAGTATCGGCACCAAAACCGATCGCGAGCGTGAGCTGCTGCCCCCGCCCGATGCCGGTCAGGCGGGTTCGCCCGAGCTGCACGACGTTGCCTGGCTCGTCGGCCGTGTAGGCCCAGTTCATCTGATTGTCGACGGCCAGGTCGGTCCACCCGTCGCTGGCGCCCTGGTAGCCGCTCGACGTCTTGCCGAAGCCGCTCGACGCGACCAGCGCGTCGGCGACCGCCGAGTCCGAGGCCACGAGGGCCCCGTCGACCGTCCGGCCGGTGTCGTCGTCGCCGGTCATGTTCAACGCCGGGTCATGGAGGACGTAGACGTGGTAGGGCTTTCCGGTCAGCGACCTGAAGCGGATGTTCACGAGGACGGTGCTGCGACGGGGATCGGTGGTGTACGTCTTCGTGATGACATACCTGCCGGACCGCGCACGGTCGATCTGGCGGTAGGTCAGGCTGCGCCGGTCGACTAACCTCACGTGGTGCACGGTGTCGGTGGACTCTCGATCGGTGAACGTGCGGCCGTCGCTGACGACTAGTTCGGTGTCCCGCGTGCTCGGAGTGTCGATCCGCGGGTAGTAGATCTCGCTGAGCTCCCCGCCGTGCAGGGTGTACCAGACCTTGCTAGCGATGCCGCGGGCCGTCCCGAAGCCGTCCTTGTCACCGGTGACCCAGTCACTGGGTGCACCTGGGGCGCCGGGTGCCTCGCCTCCCTGGGCGGCGGCGAGCTGTTGTGCTGGGCCGACCACCATCGCGGTCGTAAGCATCACCACGGACCCCGCCACGCCTGCTGTCCGCAACCAAAGACGCTTCATGCTTACCCTCCGCCGTTCATCGGCGGGCGGCTGCGTGTCGCCCATCGTCCCTAATGCCGGACCCTACCCAGTCCGGCGTCCGTTGTCAGGGGTCGTACCACACCGGTACCCAGCCGAATAATGTGGAACCACCAGTGCATCTAAAACGCGCATGAAGACACGAGGTTCGACGCGAACCGTCCCCGCGACTTCCTCCCGGGCGGCTCGGCAAGAGCTCGTCAGGCCGCTCGTGGCTACGGCAACGGCGGGCTACCTGCCAGAACCTGGTCAGCCGTGCTCGACCCGAGTGGGTCGTAAGCGCCTATCGCGGCCGTCCGTTGAGATCGCGGGCGCGACGACCGACCGGACAACTGTTCGGAAGACGCATCCGGGTTGGCTAATCGTCGCGGTTGAGCAACGCCGTGATCTCGTCCGGCGATACAGCGCACATGTTCGGGCACAGGTAAACGACGCGGCGACACGCGCGGCTTCGCTCGGCGGTGTTGGTGGCTGCCGTATGGCTGAGTGTGGCGTCCGCGCGGCAGCGCGGGCATACCACGGTCCGGGTAGTCAGGAAAAGGTGGTTGCTCATGCCTGTGCCTGCTTTTAAGCGGTTAGTGGGCCGGTCCGGGCGCCATGCGCCCCCACGTGGCGCCCGGACCGCGGGGTGATCAGCGCTGCACGGTGTGCCGCTCACCGAGGCGGAGGTACACAAGCAGCACGATAATTGAGCCGATGATCGAACCGATGATGCCGGACGGCTGGAACCATCCCTGGTTCGCATCCTTGTGGAAAAGAAGGTAGCCGAGGAACCCGCCGACGAACGAGCCGACGACGCCGATGACGATGGTCATCAGGATGCCGATGTCCTGCTTGCCGGGGATGAGGAGCCGGGCGACCGCTCCGGCGATCAGACCGATGATCAACAGGCTGATAATCAGACCGAGCATGACGGAACCTCCGGTTGTGGCACGCGGCGGTGGCGTGCGGTGATTCGTCGCGGGCGAGGGCCGGACGTCACTACGTCGACTTCTCCATCCGACTGAACCATCCGTAGCGCGGGTGCAGTACACCCCTAGGTGGGTTACCTTCGGCTGATGCCGGCGCACCTTCCAGCGATTCTCGTGGCGTTGATCGACGACTATGACGTGGTCGTGACCGGGATCGCCCGCATGTTGGACCCCTACCGGGATCGCGTGCTGGTCGCCGAGATCGACACGAACGAGCCGCTCCTGGACACCGTCGACATTGCGTTGTACGACTCGTTCGCGCAAGCCGAGTCCGACCGTGACCACGTCGAGGTGCTTCTGCGCAGTCCGCACGCCAGACGGGTCGTCGTCTACACCTGGAATTTTCATCCGGACCTGATTGCCAGTGCTCGACGCCGTGGCGTGCACGGCTACTTGTCCAAGACCCTGCCCGCCCGTCAGCTCGTCGAAGCCCTTGAAGCAGTTCACGGCGGCCATATGGTGATCAGCGATCCACCCCGGGGACCACGCCCCAGCCTTGGGCTGGACTGGCCAGGAAGGCACGAAGGGCTCACAGACCGCGAAGCGGAAATACTCGCCTTGATCACACAGGGCAAGAACAACGCCGAAATCGCCGCCCTCACCTTCCTCAGCCCGAACACCATCAAGTCCTACATCCGCAGCCTGTACCGCAAGATCGGAGCCACCAGCCGAACCCAGGCTGTCCTGTGGGGCATGAAGAACGGATTCACCCCCGACCATCGGCGCATCGAGCACTGGCGCGGCGGACCTTAGTCAGCTGCATGCGCGGTGCTGGTCGATCTGGGCACCGGCCGGCCGACGTGACGCTCGGCTGCACCGATCGACGGCTATTGAACGTGGCCCCGTTGGCATCGAGCCGTGACTAAAGTGCGGGTTCCCCGGTTCACGCACCCGCGTCGTGACCAGGTGAGGTGATACCAGGCCCGACGCCGAGCCCGTAACACGGCCCCGGCGGCGACCCCCCAGCGCGGAGGGAGCGTATTTGCGGGTGAGCCGCCCTCGGCGGGCGCCGGCTGAGGTCAACGAAAAGTGGCTGGCGCGGCGCGCTCCGGCTCACCGAGCGGCGGTATCGTCCGGCGGCAGGGCGTCACCTAGTAGCCGAGTCCGGGCCGGGGTCGGCGACCGCCACGAGGTCGGGCGCGAAGCGGACGGCTGACGCGAGCCCGGCATGCGCGACGAGCACCGAGATGAGCTCCTGCACACAATCCTCACAGCGTCGGAGGTGGGCCGCCGCAGCAATCATGGTGACGCGGTCGGCCTCGCCACGCAGGATGGCCCACATCTCCTCGTCGATGTGGCCGGCGGTCATCCTCCCTCCCTAAGAACAAGGTGGCTCGGCGATGGCTCCGCGCGGTGCGGAGCTTCAACCGTGCCGAGTGCCATGCCGAGGATGGCGCATTTTGCTTCGTGTGACCGCTGAAGATGGCACGGCCCTGTGTGTGTTTCCATGGCGCGGTCAGCGAACTCACTCGCCGATTTCTTCGCGCACTCAGTCAATCGGATGACCGATTGGCATCCCGCCGCATACCGTCGATTGCCGCTTCAGCGCGATCGCAACAATCCCGCTCCCGGAGGCGAGCCCCCTGTGTGAACCGGTCCGTACGCTCCGAACCTCGTAGGGGCCCGCTTGAGACCTCCGCGGCAGGACGGATCGGCGCAGGTCGATCAGCACGAGCGGTCTCAGCCGTTCGTCATGGAGGACACGGCGGCGGTAGCGCGAACTGGTCACTCGCCGGTCCAGCAGCCGAGGACGATCGAGGCGACTTCGTAAGCGAAGTCGGCCCGTTTGTTGTGTTGGCTCCCGAAGGCGGCGGGCATCGCGGCGGTGTCAACAGTGAGCACGTGGTTGTCCTTGCGGAGCACGACAACGCTGGTGCCGTTGCCGAAGGCGCCCGGCGTCAACCCGTCGATAGGGTGGGCGCCGGCCAGGGATCGGCGTCGGGCGGCGAAGTAGGCGTTGGTCGCGGACCGGTTCGGGAGGTCTTTGACGGTGAGGACGAGGTGCCCGGCGAACAAAAAATAATTGCAGGTCAGTAGTGAGTTCTGGAACGTCCTGACGCCGGCGGGGACGGAAGTTACCGCGAGCGCATCGGCGAGATCGCGGCGGAAATCCGCAGAGCAGACCATCGCCGCAGGCGCCGACGGAGAGCGACCGCCTGCCGAAGGGGCGGCTGCCGACCGTTTGCCCATGACGGAGCCGTCGGGCATGGTCATACCGGGGCTCATCGATTTGGCGACGGCGCTGGCCGCGGCCGTGCGCGGTGCGCGACCAGCGCTCTGCTGCGTCGGGCTTGCGCAGCCGGCGAGCAGGCCGACAGCCGTCGCCGTCGCTATCCAGCGGCTGCCGGCGAGTGCGCGGGTCCGGGACATCGGTCAGGCTCCTTGTCGATGAGTTCGATAGTCGGACACGAGTGCGGCGTAGGCGACGATGTTGTCCTCGTAGTTGTGCGTGGAGAATTGGAATCTGCCGCCGCAGGTGATGAGCCGAAGCCCGGCGTGATCGAGGTTGCCGTAAACCTGCAAGGTCGGGAATTGGTTCTTGGGGTACTCCGCGACCCGTTCGACCTCGAAGACGGCGACCGTCCCGTCGGCCCTCGCGACGTAAACCTTGTCACGCTGGCGCAGGTCGCCGAGGCGGAAGAACACTCCGGGGCCGTAGGCGGCAGAGTCGATGTGGCCGAGGATCACCGATGGTCCAACCGAGCCCGGCGTGGGCGAGTACCGGTACCAGCCGGCATAGGAGTCCTTCGTCAGCGGCGGCACCTGCACGGTGTGGTCCGGGTTGAGGCCGAGCGGACGGAGCGGGGAGCGCACGCGAATGGCGGGGATGCGCAGCGCCACCGGCCGTGAGCGGGGCAGCACCGGCCCGCGCACGGTGGTGGGACGGCGGGCGCTGGGACCTGGCCTGGACGGCCGCTCGGCTGGGGGCCGTGCGGCCGAGCCGCGTGAGGGGGCCTGGCCAGCGGTTGTGGACGGGACCACGTTCACGGGTCGAGCGGCCGACCTGGGCGGCTGCGGCGCGCTGCGCTGCGCGTGCACGGCGAGAACGGTGACGACCGCAGCGGCACCGGCGAGGACGACGCCCGCCGCGGTCGCGGCGGACCGTCCGCGGCGGGCGCTGCTGTTCATGATCCTTCCCTGCCCCGTCCGGCTGTCAGCGAGACAGGCGCCGGCGCACGGCGAAGGCTCCGCCGGCCGCGACCAGCAACCCACCAGCGAGCGCAAGCAGGCCTTCGTCCTCGATGCCGGCGGTGCTGCCGCCGCCGGTGTTGGGGGCGCCACCCGGCATCTGCGACATCTGCGAGGCAGTAAGCGCTCCGCACAGCGCCGGCGAGGTCGCGGCGAGCGGAAGCGACGGCACCAGGTCGCTCTTCTCCTGCTGCGCCCGCTTGCTCAGGGTCGCGGGGTCGTCGCCGTGCACCACGACGACTCCGGTGCCGGCCTTCAGAGCGACCAGCGTCGCAGAGTTCACCGTGAAGGTGCGGTGGTAGGTGAAGCTGGCGCCGGTCGGGGCGACGGTGAGGGTCGTACCGGCCTTGGGGCTGGTGTCACCGGAGGTCGACAGCGTCGTTCCGATCGCGCCGTAGGACGGACCACCCTCAGTGGTGCTGATAACTCCGTCACCATTCTTGTCGGCGGCCATCGTCGGGCAGACCCCCTGCGCGCCGATGTGAATGTGCTGCACATGCGGATATGGCTTGCCACCGAAGGCGCCGGCAAGGCCGCTGACATGTTCGGTGACAGTCGCCTGATCACCCTTGACCGAGATCATGAACGACCCGGACGCCGACTGGTGATTGAGGCCGTTGAGCGTCGCCTGGTATGAGACGTCTCCGGAGGCCGCGCTGGCGGGTATCGCCGCCGCCAATCCGGCGGCGCCGAGAGCCACAACCGGCAAACACAGGCGTAAGTAGGTCCTGGACATAACGATTCCTTCCGACGGCGCGGCGTCCCGCCACGCGAAGTGCTGACGACCACCAATTCGCTGCAGCTGTCCACGCGGTTCCATTTTCGTTAAGAAGGACTGGTGTGAGCGGCGGCACACCCCTGTATGCGGCAGAGCGTCCGGGCGCCACGGTCGGCGGGCCGCTCCCCAGGATGGGCGGGTGGTGCAGCTCCGCCAGGCACCGCGACGGGACACAGAGTTGGGAACGAATCTGAGCCTGGCCAGCCGAGCGAGCACCAGCAGGACGCCGGTCAACAGTGCGCCCGGTCACATCAGCGGCAGGTACTTCGACCAGTTCGTCGGACCTGGGATCCCCTACGTTGCGAGCGTCAGGCCGGCCAGCGACTGAGCGGGCAGCTGCGCCGCCTGATTGGCGCAATGCCCTGCAGGACGGACAGCGTGCGGTGCCGCCGACCGGCCCGGGACTCGTCCGAGACGAGGACACAGTGCTGCTGCCGCTGGTCGGCGGCGTGTTGGGCTTGGTCCACCGCGCCGGACCTCGAATTCGAGCGGCTCAGGACGAACGGCTCAAGAGGCGGCGCCTTCGCCGGCGCCGCGCTTGCCGGCCTCACCATCGTCGCCCTCGCCATCAACAGCGGCGGCCAGCTCCGCCTTGCTCATGGACGACCGCCCGGGAACGTCCTGTTTCTTCGCCTGCTCATACAGCTCTTCCTTGCTGCGCTCGCCGCGGCGGTTCCCCGAACCCGCGTCGCGCCGCTGCATCCAGCCCGTCTCGGTGGCGAACCGCTGCCCCATGGAGGCGAGCTCGTCGGCGCTCGACTTTTCCGCGAGAGCCGGCAGGAGTTCCGACTCCTCCTCCTCAACGTGGTGCCGCAGCTCCCCGACGAGGGCGGCAAGCTTGCCGTCGAAGCCCGGCTCGCCGACGTCCTCGGCGAGCAGTTCCCGAAGAACACCCTCGATGTGGTGGTGCTCCGCCGCCCCGTCGTGCACCTCGTCGCTCTCGTCCGGCTCTTTCCGCTCGATCGTCGGGTAGACGAAGCTCTCCTCCGCTTCCGAATGCGGAATCAACAGGTCGGCGACCTGCTGGAGAAGCGCCTTCGCGTCACCCCTCTCGGTCTCGACAGCCTTCGTCGCCCTGTTCAGGAGGCTGTCGATCGCCCGATGCTGCTCTTTGATCACTGCCAGGACGTCGTGCACCCGCGAACCCGCCATTGTTTCTCCTCATCGAGTACGACTCGGCGGTCATACCCAATCCAGCTCGAGCCGTGCACCCGACGCGCGGGCTTTCCGTCCCGGTCGAGTTGGCGATCCCGCGGGTTTGCTCGGGCAGGTTTCCCGATTGGCTGTTGGAGCCGCAACGCCGCGCTGGTCAGCGCGGTCGCGACCCTGCTATCTGCTTGGCGTCGACCGCGGCGGATGGACCTGCTGGTGCCTGCTCTAGGCGACACTAGGCTGTCGAATTCCCAGGTGTGGGAGATCACCAAGTCCCTCGACGCTGTCGTGGAGCCGCTCCGCACCCTGGCATTGGACGCCAATCCCTGCGCGTTCCTCGCGCTGTTACTCCGACTTCGCGGCGTAACTTGGGCGCCGGCCCGGAGCCGGGGTCAAGCGGCGTGTCCTGACCCGGCGAGGTGGAGTCAGGGAAGATCAAAGCGGGGATCGTTACGGCGTCTCTCGGTTACCGACCGGACGACCGTCACGAGACACCCACGCAGCAAGAGATAGCGCCGGCCGATCATATTGACCGGCGCCGTGCGCTCCGTATTTGCCTTTTGCTGGCGAGACCATCGGGCCGCGGGTTGGCGCGCCGCTGTGTGGCGATCGTGCGGGCTTCCATTCCTCTTCCGCGTCGTCGCCGTTAGCCGTGGATCTCCGACTGGCCGCGACCCTGCACATATCGCGCTGCGGGCCGTTCGGGTCCTTCAGGCCGAGGGTGGCTGCAGTCGGCGCAACCGGCCATACACCTCGGCGCCGGTCTGGAGACCCTGCTCGGCGTTAACGGCCGGATAGACGGAGATGTCGAAGACGTCGTTCCACTCGAAGCTGAGCTCCATCACGGCCGCGAAATCATCGGTCGAGAAGACCGAGACCACCTGGATGTCCGCGGACATCGGCCAGTACTCGCCGATCAGTTTGATGGCGTCGGGATATTGCCAACTCGCCCGGCGCTGCAAGGCAGCGTCCCGTTCCGCCGCCGACACCGACGGACGAAACCGCAGAAAAGCTACGTACTCCATGACCGACCTCCCGGCTGTAGGCCCCAATGGTGAGGCCGGAGCGTAGACCGACGCGCGCGTCGGGGGAAGGTTCCGGCGCGCCAGCACCTCCGGTGCAGCGATGTGTACGGCGGCAGCGCCTCGCTGCTCGACTACAGAGCCCGCTCGTACGGCATCTGTGTCCCGACTCGTGCGAAAAAGGCGGGTCGGGATGGCTCACGGGAGCAAGGCCGGGTCCTGATCGCGACCGAAGATCCAACCGTGAGCGACGTCGTCCGTTCAGGTCCCGCCACCCGGCGGACAGAAGCTGGGGACCGCAGGTCGGTGTCCTTTTTTTGTCGCCTTGTTCGACACGGCGGCGAGGTCCGTCCTCGGTACCGATCTAAATGTTCTTGTTCGGCCTGGCGATATGGCCGCCGCCAGCACCGTGCCGGTGCAGGTCCGAGCGGTCACCGACAGTGACTGGGACTGAGCTCAGAGCTCGGTGCTCACCAGGTGAGCGTTGTCATCGAGCCGACCCGGCGCTACGAACCTGCTTCGATCTCCGGTGTCTATGTGCTGACGCAGCGTGAGCGGGACGTGGCGAGCCTCGCCCCTACCGGCTGCTTCGACGAAGTCGCGCCCCGGATCGTCGGCGGACAAGCCCGTCGGCGTGGCTACCGCGCCGGGGTCAGCTCGCGCGTGCTCCGCTGGGCGCGGCCCAAGATCACGGTCGCGGGCTGTCGACCGTGGGAGCGAAAGGTCACCGAGACCGCCGAAGGTTTTTCGACATCCGATGGAACCGGGTTGCGTTTCGTCGCGAACAGGTAGTGACGCCGCCGCTGGGGAGGCGAAAGGAAGGAAACGCGAACATGGGCATTCTTCGACTGTCGCGCCGTCGTGCGGGGCTCGGGCTGCTGTCAGCGGCGGTCATCGTGGCCGGTGGTCTCGGCATCGCGGCGGCGTCTACGTCGGCGCCGCCGAGCGGGGCGATGAGCACCGGCGTGGGCATCCCTGGTTACGGGATGACGCACGGCTACTTCAAGGGCGTCCCCGTAAGTTTCACCTACACCAAGGGGTTCTACTGTGACACCTCGGTGACGAGCACCGCGTCCTCGGGCTGCGAGGTGGGCGCCAACTTCACGAAGCCGCCAGCCAAGGACTTCGACCCGCTGTACATCACCGTCCCGCTCGGGTTCAGCCGTCCGATGAACATGATCCAGTGCCCGGCGAACCTGGTCTGCATCGACCATCCCGGGACGGTTGACCTGACGCGCCTCGAGCCGGCGCTCAAGCCGCTGTACCCCCAGCTGACGAACGCGCAGTTGACGGCGGCGTTGAAGAACTTCGCGACGCCCGAGCACGACCACTTCATCACCACTGCGAACTGGCGCAAAGCCGAGTGGTGGGACGTCAAGGTCATCGGCGTCACCAGCGAGACGACGTTCAACAACATCCGACAGCACAAGAGCTACGGCTACATCGAGCAGCTGCTCAAGAACGGAAACAAGACCGTGGTCGGACCGATCGACACGAACCTGTTCCTGTACTTCGCTGCTCACTGATCGTTGCAACCTAGGCGGGTCGCCGGCGAGCCTCACGGGTTCTCCGGCGACCTCGCCGCACACCGCGGAGCCCCGATGACCACTTTTCCGATCGCCACGGCGCGGCTGCACTCCGCACGGATCATTCTCGTCCTTGCGCTGCTGGGCGCCGCGGCGGCGCACCTGCCCGTGATTCCTGAGCATTTGGCCGATGCGCCGTACATGGGCGTCCTCTTCGTCATCTTCTCGTCGGCATGCGTCCTCCTCGCGGCCGCGCTGATCAACTTTGACAATCGGGCCATGTACCAGCTCAGCGCGCTCATTTGTGCCGCCGCCATCGGCGCCTACGGCGCTACCCGACTCGTCGCGTTCCCGATGCTGGCCGACGACAGAGGGAACTGGCTGGAGCCTCTGGGCCTCATCGCCGTCAGCGTCGAAGCGATCGCCGTCCTCGCCGGCGTCCGTGCGCTGCGGTCCCTAGCGCCGAAACGGTTGAGCAACTCGGGCAACTCCTCGGCGCGCTCCTGACCGAACCGTCGGCCGCGCAGCGACCGGGTTCGGACGTCGGCGCTGACCATGATTTTTCCGGCCCTTGCGGGACTACCACGCAAGGGCCGGCTGCCCGCTGTCCTGGTACCTCATCGGCCGCGACCCGAGCCGACCGACGATGCCGGCAACGCCGGCTGATCCGATGGCTCAGGCCGCGTTGAGTTCGAGGACGACCTTCACGTCGGTGTCCCCACGGTCGAATGCGTCGGCGAACCGGTCGAGGGCAATCCGGCGGGTGATCAATCCCTTCAGCCAGTCCAGATCCGCCTTCGCCAGTGCCGCGGCCGCGGCGGCGAAGTGGCTCTGGTTCGCGTTCACCGAGCCGACCACGACGTTGTTCTCCAGCACGATTTCTCGATTGAGGCTGCCGGCATCAACGGTGAGCTTGCGGCCCACCGGAGAGACGCCGGTCAAGCACACGATGCCGTACGGGTCGAGCCCGGCTATCGCGCCAAAGACGACCTGCCCGACGCCGGTCGCCTCGATCACCACGTCGGGTCGTATCTTCTTGGTGACCTCATCGACCGAGTCGGTGTGGTAGTCGGCGCTCAGCTTCTCCACCAGTGTCGGCTTCGGGCCGTCGGTGATGCGGTCGAGGACGTGCACTTCCAGACCGCGCTGCACACCGAGAAGCGCCGCCAGCAGGCCGATCGGCCCCGCCCCCGTCACCAGCGCCCGCTCCGGCTCGAACCACGCTCGCCGACCTACGTCGAACACCTGCTCCCACGCCTTGGCCACGACGCTCGTGGGCTCCATCAGCACTCCGACCTCCGCGAGATGCGCGTCGAGTTTGACGGCGTAGTCCTGTTCGACCGTCCACGCCTCACTGGCGTATCCGTCGAGCTCCTTGATGCCCCGCTCGCGATAGCGGCCGTTGCGGCACATGTCGAACTCCCCGTGCGCGCAGGCACCGCACGGCACGGGATCAGGCCGCCGGACGACGCCCGCGACCAGGTCCCCGGGCGCGAAGCTACTTCCCGGCGGCGCGGCGCGCACTCTGCCGAGCGATTCGTGGCCGATGACGAGCCGGTCATGCCCCGGCGGGGCCCAGCCATAGTTCCCCTCCGCAATCTCACGATCGGTGCCGCAAACGCCCAGGGCCAGTCCGTCGACCAGGAGTTCGCCCTCGCCCGCCCGGGGATCGGCTACCTCGCTGACCTCGAGCGAGTTCCGCTGCAAGGGGGCGACCGTCAGTGCGCGCATCGTTTCCGTCCTCGTTGTCGTCGATTGCTAAGCGTCGGCGGCGGCGCCGCCGAGATGGCGGGCAGTGTTGACCAGGCCGACATGGCTGAATGCCTGGGGCGTGTTGCCCACCTGACGCTGCAGCCGGGTGTCGTACTCCTCGCTGAGCAGACCGAGATCGTTGCGCAGCGAGAGCAGCCGCTCGAACAGTTGCGTTGCTTCGGGACGGCGGCCGATCCCCAGCAGCGCGTCTGCGAGCCAGAACGTGCACGCGAGGAAGGCACCCTCGCGGCCGGGCAGTCCGTCGACGCCGCCGTCGGCCCGCGGGTCGTAGCGCAGCACGAACCCGTCCTGGCACAGTTCTCGCTGCACCGCCTCGACCGTTCCCACGACGCGCTGGTCTCGCCACGGCAGGAAGCCGACTCGGGGTATCAACAACAGTGCGGCGTCCAGGCCGCGTGAGCCGTAGAACTGGGTGAAGGTGCGGCGCTCGGCGTCGTAACCGTTGCGGCAGACCTCGTCGTGAATCTGGTCCCTCAACGCTCGCCACCTGTCGGCCGGTCCGTCCAGGCCGAACTGCTCGACGGCGTGCACCGCACGATCGACGCCCGCCCAGGCCAGCACCTTGGAATGCACGAACTGCCGGCGCGGGCCGCGCATCTCCCACAAGCCGTTGTCCGGTTCGTTCCAGTGGCCTTCGAGGAAGTCGAGCAGCGCACGCTGCAGGTCCCACGCCGTCTCCTGGGCCGCGATGCCGCGCGTCCTGGCCAGGTGCATGGCGTTGAGCACCTCACCCCACACGTCGAGCTGGAACTGCTCGGAGGCCGCGTTGCCTACCCGGACAGGACGTGAACCCTCATAGCCGCACAGCCAGTCGAGCGTCGTTTCGGGCAGGCGTCTGGTGCCGTCGATCCCGTACATGATCTGCAGGTCGGCGGGATCGCCGGCCACCGCACGCAGCAACCACTCCCGCCACGCCTTGGCCTCCTCGACGTAGCCGGTACCCAGCAGCGCCTGCAGCGTGAACGCCGCGTCGCGCAGCCAGCAGACCCGATCGTCCCAGTTGCGTGGACCCCCGATCTGCTCCGGCAATGACGTCGTGGCGGCGGCGACGATGCCGCCGGTGCGACGGTCGGTGAGCGCCTTCAGGGTGACCAGCGAGCGACGTACCGCGTCCTCCCAGCGGCCGCCGAAGTCGAGCCGGCCGATCCAGTCGGACCAGAATGCCTCCGTCGCAGCAAGCGCGTTATCCGCCTGCGTCGGCTCGGGCACCGGCTCGTACGAGTGCCGATAGGTGAGGACGAACGGCACCCGGTCACCCTCTGCGACCTCGAAATCGGCGTAGGTGGTGAGGTCCTTGCCGTAGGTCGTAATCGGCGTGTGCAGCCAGGTCGCGTCGGGCCCCGCTACCGCGACCGTCTGACCGCCGACCTTGCGAACCCACGGCGTGATCCGGCCATAGCCGAATCGCAACCGCAA
>JAICIE010000015.1 GCA_025924515.1 Jatrophihabitans sp.
GCCGATCACATAAGAGGACCGATCACATCAGACGGGACCGCCAAATACACACACACACACATAAGAGGACCGACCACGAAAGGGACCAGCCAAAGGGACGAGACAAAACGGACCAGACCAGGAAAGCGACCGACCCAGAAACAAGGAACTGACAGAAAAGGACGGACCAAAGAAGGGACCGACCAGAACAGACGACCGACCAGGGGCGGAGATCCGCTACCAAGGCCGACCGACTACTACAGCGGCGTCACGTACGCCCCGCTGATCCCGCCGTCGACGAGGAACGTCGACGCGGTGATGAACGACGCATCATCGCTGGCGAGAAACGTGACGGCAGCGGCAATCTCCTCGGCCTCGGCGAAGCGACCCATCGGCACGTGCACCAGCCGGCGGGCCGCCCGCTCGGGATCCTTGGCGAAAAGCTCACGAAGCAGCGGCGTGTTCACCGGGCCCGGGCACAGCGCGTTCACCCGGATCCCCTCCCGGGCGAACTGCACGCCGAGTTCGCGGCTCATCGCGAGCACACCACCCTTGCTGGCGGTGTAGGAGATCTGCGACGTCGCCGAACCGAGGACGGCAACGAAAGACGCCGTGTTGATGATCGAGCCGCCGCCGGTGGTTCGCATGTGCCCGATGGCGTGCTTGCAGCACAGGTACACCGAGGTCAGATTGACCTCCTGCACCCGCCGCCAGGCGTCGATGCCGGTGTCAAGGATCGAGTCATCGTCGGCCGGCGAAATGCCCGCGTTGTTGAAAGCGATGTCCACCCGGCCGTACTGCTGCACGATGCCGTCGAACATGGCGCGCACGCCGTCCTCGTCCGTGACGTCGACCTGCACCGCCGTCCCCCCGATCTCGGCGGCCGCCTTCTCGGCGGCGTCGACATCGATGTCGGCGCAGAAGACCGTCGCGCCCTCACCGGCGAACCGCCGGACCGTGGCCAGGCCGATTCCGCTGCCGGCCCCGGTCACCACGGCGACCTTTCCGGCAAGACGTCCGGTCGCTGCTGTCATCAGGACTCCTTACCAGTAGGGACGGTCGAGATGAAGACGTTCTTCGTCTCGGTGAAGGCGAGCGCAGCGTCGGGTCCTAGCTCGCGCCCGAGCCCGGACATTTTGAACCCGCCGAACGGTGTCCAGTACCGGACCGACGAGTTCGAGTTGACCGACAGGTTTCCTGCCTCTATCCCCCGGCTGACGCGGATGGCGCGGCCGACGTCGCGGGTCCAGATCGACCCGGACAGCCCGAAATCGCTGTCGTTCGCGATGCGGATCGCGTCATGCTCGTCGTCGAACGGCACCACCGCCACAACCGGACCGAAGATTTCCTCGCGGAGCAGTGGGTCGGCCGGGTCGGACGGGGTGACGATCGTCGGCGGGTACCAGAAGCCGGCGCCGTCGGGCGCGGACCCGCGGAATGCGACCGGCGCGTCCTCGGACACATAGGAGCGCACGCGTTCGCGGTGCTGCGCGCTGATGAGCGGACCCATCTCGGTCTTCTCGTCGGTGGGATCACCGACGACGACGGCGGCCACGGCCGAGCGCAACAACTCGAGGAACCGGTCGTAGACCGCGCGTTCGACGAGGATCCGTGACCGGGCGCAACAGTCCTGCCCGGCGTTGTCGAAGACCCCGTACGGCGCAGCGCACGCGGCGGCCTCCAGATCGGCGTCGGCGAAGACCACGTTGGCGCTCTTGCCCCCGAGTTCGAGGGTGACCGGCTTGACCCGCGCGGCACATCCGGCCATCACCGAACGCCCCACCTCGGTCGACCCCGTAAATACGATCTTCGCCACGTCGGGGTGTTCGACCAGGCGCTGGCCGACCACGCTTCCCTTGCCGGGGACCACCTGGAACAGATCCTCGGGCAGCCCGGCCTCGAGCGCCAACTCGGCCAGCCGCAGCGCGGTCAGCGGCGTCAGCTCGGCCGGCTTCAGCACGACCGCGTTGCCGGCGGCGAGCGCCGGACCGAACGCCCACGAGGCAATGGGCATCGGGAAGTTCCACGGCACGATGGCGCCGACCACTCCCAGCGGCTCGTGGAACGTGACATCGAGCCCGTCGGCAACCGGGATCTGCTGGCCGATCAGCCGTTCCGGCGCGCCGGAGTAATAGGCGAGGACGTCACGGACGTTGCCCGCCTCCCACCGCGCGTTGCCGATCGGGTGCCCGGAGTTGCGGACCTCGAGCGTCGCGAGTTCCTCGTTCGCCGCGTCGACGACGTCCGCGAACCGGCGCAGCAACCGCGCCCGGTCGCCCGGAGACAGGGCCTGCCACCGCGGGGCTGCGCGCCGGGCGCGGGACACAGCCGCGTCGACCGCCTCGGCGTCGAGCGGCTCGACCTCGGCGACGAGCTCCTCGGTGGCGGGGTTGATCACCTTCATCGCGTCACATCCGTTCGAAGCACCGGACTCGCTCCCAGTCGGTGACCGCGGCGTCGAAGGAGGCGAGCTCGACGCGCGCGGCGTTGGTGTAGTGGTCGACGACGTCCTTGCCGAACGCTGCCCGGGCGAGCTCGCTGGCCTCGAACAGGTCGGCGGCCTCGCGCAGGGTGGTCGGTACGTGCGCCAGGTCTGCGGCGTAGGCGTTGCCGGTGACGGGCTCCGGCAGCGGCAGCTCCTCCTCGACACCCCACAGCCCCGCCGCGATCATCCCGGCGACCGCCAGATAAGGGTTGACGTCTCCGCCCGGAAGCCGGTTCTCGAAGCGAAGGCCCGATCCCGCGCCGACGACCCGGAGTGCACAGGTCCGGTTGTCCGGACCCCACGCCACGGCGGTGGGCGCGAACGTCCCCGGCTGGTATCGCTTGTAGCTGTTGACGTTGGGCGCGAACAGGTAGGCCAGCTCGCGCAGGGCCGCGAGCTGACCGGCGAGGAAGTGCTCGAACAGCTCCGACGTCCCGCCGGCACGGTCTCCTGCGAACACCGGCGTCCCGTCCTCATCGCGCAGGGACAGGTGCACGTGGCAGGAATTCCCCTCGCGGGCGTCGAACTTGGCCATGAAGGTGAGGGCGCAGCCGTGCGCCGCTGCGATCTCCTTCGCGCCCGTCTTGTAGATCGAGTGGTTGTCGCAGGTCGTCAGCGCGTCGGCGTAGCGGAACGCGATCTCGTGTTGGCCGAGATTGCACTCCCCCTTCGCGGACTCGACGTACATCCCGGCGTCCCGCATGCCCAGCCGGATGTCCCGCAGCACCGGCTCCACCTTGCTGGTGCCGAGAATCGAGTAGTCGACGTTGTAGAGGTTCGCCGGGCGCAGCTCGCTGTAGTTCTTGCTCCAGGCGCTTTCGAAGGACTCGGCGAACAGCATGAACTCCAGCTCGGTGCCGACGTAGGCCGTCCAACCCCGCTCGGCCAGCCGCTCGAGCTGTCGCCGCAGCACCTGGCGGGGTGAGGCTACGACCGGCGTGCCGTCGAGCCACTCGAGGTCCGCGAGCAGCATCGCGGTTCCCGGTTGCCACGGGATCCTGCGCAACGTCGCCAGGTCGGGAACGAGGACGAAGTCGCCGTACCCCCGCTCCCAGGACGACATCGCATAACCGCCGACCGTGTTCATCTCCACGTCGACGGCGAGGAGGTAGTTGCACCCCTCGGTGCCGTGGTCGACGACCTCCTCGAGGAAGTACCGGGCGTCGAGCCGCTTGCCCTGTAGTCGTCCCTGCATGTCGGTGAGCGCCAACACGACGGTGTCGATCTCGTCGCGGCTGACCATCTCGCGTAGCTCTTCGACCGTCAACGACGGCGGCATCCGCGGTCACCTCCTCTTAAAGGCCTGCTCAACCTACCTTCAAACCGTCACTTGAGGAAGCCGCGCAGCAGCGCGGCGGTCCCGTCGACGTGGTCCTCCATCTCGCCGCGCGCACGCTCGCTGTCACCAGCGAGGATGCTCTGCACGATGGCGGCGTGCTGCGCATCCGAGTGCGCGATGTTGGTCCGCAGCACCGGAATGGCGCGCAGCAACTCGTCCATCCGCAACTGCACGTCGCCCACCAGCGCTGTCACCGAAGGGCTCCCGCCCACCGCGGCGATCGCCATGTGCAGCCGCGAGTCGGCCAACCGGCGGCGCTTTGGCGGCGCTTCGGTGGCGTCCTCGAGATAGCGGCGCAGGCTCGACCGGTCGCCCGCGGTGAGCGTGCGGCGTGCGGCGAGGGCGGCGGCGCCCGGCTCGACGACACGGCGGAGGTCGAGTGTGTCTTCCAGCGTCTCGCGCAACGCCGCCTGACCCGAGGCCGTGCGTCGCGGCGAGCGCACGCGCGGGCCGACGACGAAGGTCCCGCCGCCGCGCCCGCGCCTGGACTCGGCGAGCCCGGCCTCGCGCAACGCCCGGATGGCCTCCCGAAGCGTCTCGCGGCTGACGCCCAGCGTGTCGGCGAGTTCGCGTTCCGGCGGCAGTCGCGACCCGTCGACCAGCACACCGAGCCGGATGCTCTGGGCGAGCCGCTCGACCGTCACCTCGAACGCGTTGCGGACCGGGACGGGCGAGAAGACGGCGCGGCGCCAGAGCGCCTCGACATTGCCGGACGGCGCCGTCACGGTGCGTCCCGGCTCGCGCAGGCGGCCAGGAACCCGGCGAACAACCGAGCGCCGTCGTGCACCTCGGGATGCCACTGCACCCCGACGGCCCATCCGTCCTCCAGCTCCACCGCCTCGACGATCCCGTCGTCGGTCCAGCCGGTCGCGCTGAGCCCGGACCCGAGGTCGGCGACGGCCTGATGGTGATAGGTGGCCACCGTGGCCGACGATCCCAGCAACGCGCCGATCCGGCTGCTGGGCTCGAGCCGAACGTCGTGGCGGCCGTGCACCCCCGGGGTCGGGCAGTGCTGCTCCGAACCGACGACGTCCGGCAGATGCTGCACCAACGTGCCGCCGAGGGCCACGTTCAGCACCTGCATGCCCCGGCAGATCGCGAGAACGGGCAACCGCTTGGCCAGCGCGCTCCGTACCAGCAGAAGCTCCCACGCGTCGCGGTCCCCGCGGGGCGCACCGGTGTGCGGGTCGGCCGGCGCGCCGTAGCGGGCCGGATCCACGTCGGCCCCGCCGGTCACTACCAGACCGGCGAGCGCGTCGGTGATCCGGGCGGCCGCCGCGTCGTCGATCCGCGCCGGCGGCAGCAGCACGGGAATGCCGCCCGCCTCGGCGACCTCGGCGCTGTACGTCACCGGCAGCAGGTCGGCGGGCTGCCGCCACACGCCCCACGCCGCCGGCTCCCGATATGTCGTCAGCCCGATCAGGGCCGGGGCCGGACTCACGAGTCCGCCCGGATCCGCGCACCGGACGGGTCGAACAGCGGTTCAGCGGCCACCGTCCCGGGCGTCCAGGTTCCGAAGAGGTCGAGCTCGACCGGGGTGCCGGGACCGGCGTCGACGGGCAGATAGGCGTAGGCGACCGACGCGTCCAGGCTGTATGCCGATCCGGCGGATGTGACCCGGCCGCGCACCGCGCCCTCGATGCGCACCGGCTCGCTGCCGAGCGCCACGGCCCGCGGGTCGGCCACGACGATCGGACGCAGCCGGCGGCGGGGTGGGCGCTCGCCCGCTGCGAGCAGCGCGTCGCGCCCGCAGAAGCCGCCCTCCTTGTCCGGTTTGACGCAGAAGGCCAGCCCGGCCTCGTACGGGTCCGTCTCCGCGGTGAGGTCGCTGCTCCAGGCCCGGTAACCCTTTTCCAGCCGCATGCTCTCGATGGCGCGGTATCCGCCAAGGACGAGGCCGAGCGGCCGCCCGTGCTCGCTCAGCGCGGACCACAGGGCCGCCCCGTACTCGCAGGACGCGTAGAGCTCCCAGCCGAGCTCGCCGACGAAGGTGACCCGCTGCGCGCGTACCGGAACGTCGGCAACCGTCAACTCCTGCGCCGTCATGAAGGGGAACGCGGCGTTGTCGAGCTCCTCCGGTGTGAGGCCGGTGAGGATGCGGCGCGCCTGCGGGCCCCACAGCGCGAAGCAGACCGACGCTCCGGTCACGTCCTCGAGGCTCACCGCGGAACGGCGGCGCCGAGCCTGCCGGCGCAGCCAGGACAGGTCGTGACCGCCGAACGCCGTGCCCGTGACGATCAGGAACTCGTCCTGTCCGAGGCGGGTGACGGTGAAGTCGCACTCGATGCCGCCCCGGTCGTTGAGCGCCTGGGTGTAGGTCACATCGCCGATGCGCCGGGCGACGCGGTTGTCGCAGACCCAGTCGAGGAATTCTGCGGCGTCGGGGCCGCTGACCTGGAGCTTCGCGAAGGAGGACTCGTCGAACAGTCCGGCCGCACTTCGTGTGCCGAGATGCTCGGCGGCGATCGCCGACGACCAATCCCGGCCTGCCCATCCGCTCGGACGCAGGTGCTCGAGATCGGCCGACTCGTTGGGCCGGTAGTAGTCGACCCGCTCCCACCCGGCTTTCTCAGTGAATACGGCGCCGGCTGCCACATGTGCCGGATAGGCGGGCGACATCCGCAGCGGCCGCCCGGCCGAGCGCTGCCGGTTCGGATAGGCGATGTCGTAGTAGGTGCGGTAGGTCTCCAGGGTCCGCGCCAGCGTGTAGGACGGCGAGCGGTAATGCTTGCCGAATCGGCTCACGTCCATGTGCCAGACGTCGAGGCCAGGGTCGCCGTGCAGAACCCACGCGGCCATGACCTGGCCGATCCCGCCGGCGCCGGCGATGCCGTGCGCGCAGAATCCCGCCGCGACGAAGAATCCGGCAACGTCGGTCTCGCCGAGGCAGAACTCGTTGTCCGGAGTGAACGCCTCCGGCCCGTTGATGACCTGACGGATGCCGAGCTCGCCCATGCGGGGCACGCGCACCGCAGCGTTGGCTGCGATCTCCTCCATGCGCGCCCAGTTCTCCGGGAGCAACCGGCCGTTGAAGTCGTGGGGCACCGCATCGAAGCGCGTCGGCGTGGCCGTCCACGGCTCCGGCGTGCGCTCGTAACCGCCCATGACCAGCCCGTCGACCTCTTGCCGGAAATAGACCAACAGGTCAGGATCCCGAAGAGTCGGCAGCGTCGTTCCCCGTGACAGGCACGGTTCGGTGATGACGTACTGGTGCGACATCGGAACGACCGGCACCCGCACACCGGCCATCCGGCCGATCTCCGCGGCGTACATCCCGCCGCAATCGATGACCACCTCGCAGTCGATGTCGCCGCGATCGGTGCGCACTGAACGGACCCGGCCCTGCGCCACGTCAATGCCGAGGACGCGGGTGTGTTGTTCGATCTGCACGCCGGCCGCGCGCGCCTCCCTCGCCAGCGCGTAGCACAGCTGCGCGGGGTCGAGATATCCGTCCGAGGGCAGGAACGCTGCGCCGACGACCCCATCGAGGTCGAGCGCGGGAAACAGATCCTTGGCCTCAGCGGGAGAAATCTCTTCGAGCGGCAGGTCGTAGGTGCGCGCCCAGCTGATCTGCCTGCGGATCTCCTCCAAGCGTTCGCGGCTGGACGCCAGTTTGATGCTCCCGCACTCGACCCAGCCGAGCCCGTGCTCGGACTGCTGAAGCTTGCGATACAGCTCCACCGAGTACATGTTCATGCGGGTCAGGGTGGGATCCGCGCGCAGCTGGCCCACGAGACCGGCCGAGTGGAAGGTCGAGCCGCTGGTCAGTTCCGACCGTTCCACCAGGAGGACATCGGTCTCGCCGGCCCGGGCAAGGTGGAAGGCGACACTTGCGCCGCCGACACCGCCGCCGACGATGACCACCCGTGCCGCCGACGGCAACTGTCTGTCACCAAGCACGGCTGCATCCTCCCCCGCGCCTCGAGCTCCGACAAGGTTGACCGATCGTGCACCTGACGATGCCGCAAAGGTATGCCCTCTAGACCTCTGGGAGCAGGCGGGCCTACCATCCGTCCACGATCGCTCACGCGAGAGGAGGACGGTGACCGCGCAGCGGCAACCCGCTTCGGAGCCGACGGCCGACGACCCGGTGGCCGCCGACCGCGTTCGGCTGACGGCCGCACTGCCCGGATTGCCCGCGCTCGGACGGACCGTCCCCGGACTCTCGACGCTGCCCGGCGGACTCACCAACCACAACTACCGGGTGATCCTGCCGTCCGGCGGCTCGGCGGTCGTGCGGATGAGCACCGATTCCGACTCCGCACTGGCGATCGACCGCTACGCCGAGTTCCGCAACGCGACGACCGCCGCCGACCAGGGCGTCGCGCCTCGGGTGCTCGGTTGCGACCCGGATGCCGGGATCTCGGTGGTCGACTGGGTGGAGGCCCGAACACTGAGCGCCGCGGACATCGACGACAGCGCCCTGCTGGAGCGGATCGCGGAGACTTGTCGGCAACTGCACGCAGGTCCGCGGTTCGGCAATGACTTCGACATGGCGGCCGTCCAGCAGCGCTACCTCGCAATGGTGCAGTCAAGCGGCTACCGGTTACCGGCGACCTATCGCGACTTCCTGACGATCTCCGAAGACATCCGCGCAGCCTTGAATGTCCGACAGCCGCGGCGGACCCCGTGTCACAACGATTTGTTGCCCGCCAACATCCTGGACGACGGCGCGCAGCTGTGGTTCATCGACTACGAGTACGCCGGGAACAACGATCCGTATTTCGAGCTCGGCAACCTGTGGAGCGAGGCGGAGTTGCCGCTGCCACGGCTCGGCGAGCTCGTCGCCTATTACGTCGGCGCGGACTCGCCTGAATACACGGCTCGGGCACGGCTCTGGGCAGCCCTCACCCGCTACGGCTGGACCCTGTGGGCGTCTATCCAGCATGCCGTGAGCCCGGTCGACTTCGACTTCTGGTCCTGGGGACGCGCCAAGTACGAGCTGGCGGTCGCCGAGTTCCAGGGCCCGGATCTACCCCGACTGCTGCAGGACGTCACTGGCACGATCAGGTAACGGGAAGGACATCGACGTGGCCGACACACTTCTGGACGAGGACGAACGACGGCTGGCCGAGCTCGGCTACAAGCAGGAGCTCAGCCGGAGCTGGTCGGGTTTCTCCAACTTCGCCATCTCGTTCTCCATCATCTCGATCCTCGCCGGCTGCTTCACCACCTTCGGGGTCGGATGGAACAACGGCGGTCCGGCGGCGATCGCCTGGGGCTGGCCGATCATCTCGCTGTTCATCCTCGTCATCGGCATGTGCATGTCCGAACTGGTGTCCGCCTTCCCGACGTCGGGCGGGATCTATTGGTGGGCGTCGAAGCTCGGTGGACCCAAGGCGGGGTATTACACCGGCTGGCTCAATCTCATCGGACTGCTGGCCATCGACGCGTCGGTTGCGTACGGCTGCGCCACGTTCCTCGACTCGACCATCGGCACGTACAGCCAATCCTGGGCCGCCAACTACAGCCTCACCCGGGTGTTCGTCGAATTCCTGATCGTGCTGGCGCTGGCAGCGGGCGTCAACATCTTCTCCAGCCATCTGCTGGCGCTGTTGAACAACATCTCGGTGTGGTGGCACGTCATCGGCGCCGCGGCCGTGGTCGTCATTCTCTTGGCCATTCCGGCGCACCACGCCAGCATCGGGGCGGTCTTCACCCACACCGTCAACAACACCGGGTTCTTCGGCGGGCGCAGTGGCGGCGCCGAATTCCTGCTCGGCGTTCTGCCGCTGTCGTTCATCCTCACCCAGTACACGATCACCGGCTACGACGCGTCCGCACACCTGTCCGAGGAGACGCGGTCGGCCGCCAACTCGGCCGCGAAGGGCATCTGGCGCTCGATCTTCTACTCCGGCATCGGCGGCTGGATCATCCTGCTCGCCTTCCTGTTCGCAGTACAGAGCGAGTCCGGTGTCACGAAGGGCGGGGGCGCCGTCGCAGTCATCTTCAACCAGGCCTTGACGACACACTGGGCGGCCCTCGTCCTGCTCATCTCCAGCATGGGCCAGTTCTTCTGCACGGTCGCCTGCATGACGAGTACGACCCGGATGCTGTTCGCGTTCAGCCGGGACGGAGCGGTGCCCGGCGCCCGGCTCTGGTCGCACCTCAACCACAAACGAGTGCCGGTCTACGGGGTGGTGCTGTCCGCCGTCGTCGCGGTCGTGCTCACCTCTCCCGCTCTCGTCAAGGTCGATATCGGCGGCGCGCCCGTGCCGGTCGCATTCTTCGCGGTCGTGTCGATCGGCGTGATCGGCCTCTACGTCGCCTTCGCCATCCCCATCTGGCTACGCTGGCGCGCCGGCGCCCGCTTCCGGCCCGGTGGGTGGACCACCGGTCGCCACTACCGGTGGATGAACCTGGTAGCGGTTGCCGAGATCGTGATCACGTCGATCATCGCGCTGCTGCCCACGTCGTCGCTCGGCGCGCCTTGGTACAAGGGTTTCGGCTGGTCGAGCCTCAAGTACGTGAACTACACCCCGGTCGTGGTGCTCGGCGCGATGCTCGTCCTGTGGATCGCGTGGCATGCCAGCGTGAAGCACTGGTTCACCGGACCGAAGACGACGGTCGACCTGCCGTCGGGGATGTCCTCATCCGACGAGATGGCGCTGGAGCACTCGCGGGGCGGCCATCTGCACGGCGCAGCGGCGGCGGTTCCGCCGGCCGAGCCGGAGGAACCGCCTGCGCTGCCGGTGAGCTGACGCGGCCTACGGGAACGCCGGGTGCCGCTCGCGGGCTTTGCGGGTCGCGCCGATCTCGTCGAGCCGCGCGGCCAGGGTCGGCCGACGGCGCAGGAGGTCGCTGAGATCCGGGTACTCGACGCGCAGCAGTCGCACCCGGTCGGTGCTGGTCACCGTGGCGGTGCGGACGCCCGGCGTGCGCATGCCGAGTTCGCCGACCACCTCGCCGGCGCGAACCCGACCGAGGATGCGGCGGTCGCGCGACACGGCGGCCGAGCCGTCGAGCAGGACGTACAGGTCGTGCGCCGGCGTGAACTCCTGGATGAAGGCCCACTGCGACGGGAGCACGAACTGGCGTCCGGCGTTCATGAACGCCACCACCTCGCGCTCGGAGCAGCCGGCGAACGCACCGCTGAGCAGGGTGGACAGAACGTCGTCCGTGCGCATCTGCAGCGCGATCCGCGGCATGCGGCCGTAGTTTGTGCGAACGGTGGTACGGCTGTCGAGCTCGACCCGGTACGGCGTGAGCTTCATCGAGAACGACTCCCTCGGCAGCGCGACCCTTCCGTCCTGACGAGGAAGTTCTACGGGCCGGCGGTGGCGCTCGCTGTCACGGACGCGACAGGACCGCAGCGCGAGGTCGAGATCCCTGCTGCACCCCTCAGTCGTGCGCCGGGATCGTCATCTCGCGCAGGTCGTCGGCCTCCACGACATCCGGCTCGGTCGCCTCGCGCACCCGCTGCACGGTGACGCCGGGAGCCACCTCGCGCAGCACCAGGCCGGCGTCCTCTATGTCGAGGACGGCCAGGTCGGTGACGATCCGGCCGACGCAGCGCTCCCCCGTCAGTGGGAGGGAACATTCGCGCAAGATCTTCGGCGAGCCGTCCTTGGCGACGTGTTCCATCATCGCGATCACCCGCTTGGCGCCGTGGACCAGATCCATCGCCCCGCCCATCCCTTTGATCATCTTGCCGGGAATGGTCCAGTTCGCCAGATCACCGCGCTCGGACACCTGCATCGCACCGAGGATCGCGACGTCGATATGTCCGCCGCGGATCATCCCGAACGATGTCGCCGAGTCGAAGAACGACGCCCCGGGCAACAGTGTCACGGTCTCCTTGCCGGCATTGATCAGGTCCGGGTCGACGTCCTCGTCGTAGGGATAGGGACCGACGCCGAGGATCCCGTTCTCGCTCTGCAACACCACGTGCACGCCCTCGGCAACGTAGTTGGGGACCAGCGTGGGCAGTCCGATACCCAGGTTCACGTACTGGCCGTCGTGCAGCTCAGTGGCGACGCGCGCTGCCAGCTCGATACGGCTGAGGGCCATCAGGAGCCCGCCTCGTCTCCCGCGCCGGTCTGCGTCGCGCGGCGCTGCCGAGTCGTGCGCTTCTCGATCAGCTTTCCTTCGGTGCCGACCTCGACCACGCGCTGCACGAAGACGCCGGGAGTGTGCACGTCGTTCGGGTTCAGCAGTCCGGGCTCGACCAGCTCCTCCACCTCCGCGATGGTGATGCGCCCCGCCATGGCGCACAGCGGATTGAAGTTGCGCGCCGACTTCTCATAGATCAGGTTTCCGTGTCGGTCGCCGCGGGCCGCCCGGACCAGGGCGAAGTCGGTGACGATTCCGTGCTCCAGGACGTACTCCCGTTCACCGAAAACCCGCACCTCCTTGGGACGCGAGGAGACCGCCACCGATCCGTCGGTGTTGTATCGCCAGGGCAGGCCGCCGTTGGCGACCAACGTGCCCACCCCGGCGGGCGTGTAGAAGGCCGGAATGCCGGACCCGCCGGCGCGTAGCCGCTCGGCGAGCGTGCCCTGCGGCGTGAGCTCCAGTTCCAACTCGCCGGACAGGTACTGCCGCGCGAACTCCTTGTTCTCGCCGACGTAGGACCCGATGGTGCGTCGGATTCGCCGCGCGAACAGCAATACGCCCAGCCCTGCGTCGTCGACGCCGCAGTTGTTCGAAACCGTCTCGAGGTCCGTCGCGCCCTGCTCGTGCAGCGCGGCGATGAGGACGAGCGGGATGCCGCAGAGCCCGAAGCCACCAACCGCGATCGACGCGCCGTCCGGGATGTCGGCGACCGCCTCGGTCGCCGAGGCCACCGTCTTGTCCACGGTCTCGGACCCTAGCCGTCTCAGGACGCCGAGATCAGCCCGCCCTCGGTGCCGACCGACTCGAGTAGCTCGTCGAGGTCGCCGAAGGTCCGGGCGATGACGGCCGTTCGCTTCAGATAGTGACCGACCGGATACTCCCAGGTCATCCCTATCCCGCCGTGCAGTTGGACCGCCTCCTGTCCGATGTGCCGGGCGGACAGGTCGACCTGGATCTTGGCCGCCCGGACCGTCCGCCGCCGCTCCCCGACGTCGTCACCGCCGAGCGCCAGTCGGGCGAGCAGCGCCATGCTGCGGGCCTGCTCGAGCGCGACGAACATGTCCGCCGCCCGGTGCTGCAGCGCCTGGTTGGCGCCGAGAGGCTGCCCGAACTGCACCCGGGTCTTCAGGTACTCGACGGTCAGCCACAGCATTCGCTCCATCGCCCCGACCGCCTCGGCGCAGAGCACCGCGATCGCGCTGTCCAGCACGGACGCCATCGCGTCGGCCGCCGCCAGCGTGCTGCCCAGCGGCTCGGCCGGCGCGCTGCGCAGCAGCAGGTCGGCGCCGCGCAGCCCGTCCTGGAAGGCGTACGGCGCGCGGCGCAGCGCGGCGCCCTCGACCAGGAACAGCCCGATCTCGCCGTCGGGGGTCTTGGCGCTGACCACGACCTTGTCGGCGCTGTCTCCCCCGAGGACCGCGATCTTCTGACCGGTCACCGTCCAGCCCCCGTCGACCCGGACCGCGACGGTGCCGAGGTCGGTGGACGACCAGCGGGCTGCGGCCTCCGTGTGCGCGAATGCCAACAGCAGGTCGCCGGCGGCGACTCGGGGCAGGATCGCGGCCTTCTGCTCCGGGCTGCCGGCCCGGGCGACGAGCTGAGCGCCCAGCACCACGCTCGCCACGTACGGCTCCAGGACCAGCGCGCGACCGAAGGACTCCAGGACGACGGCGAGCTCCGCCGGGCCTCTCCCGGCGCCGCCATACGCCTCGTCGAAGGGCAGCCCCAGCAGGCCGAGCTCGGCGTACCGCGCCCACAGCTCGCGGCTCCAACCGGGCTCGCGGTCGAGCAGGCGCAGCCGGGTGTTGGGGTCGTACTGCTTCTCGAGCAGGTCGTCGATGGTGTCCGAGAGCAGCCGCTGTTCGTCGGTGTACTCGAGTTCCACGATCCGTCCCGTCTCAGAACTTGAGGATTGCCTTGGCGATGATGCCGCGCTGGATCTCGTTCGACCCGCTGTAGATCGAGGCCTTGCGCCAGTTGAAGTACGTGGGCAGCGCGTCGAGCGCACCCTCGGGCAGTGGGGCGAAGCGGTCCGGCATGTCGGCGGTTTCGCGATAGGCGAGCGCGGCGGGGCCGAGGACGTGGACTAGGAGTTCGGTCGCCTCCTGCTGCAACTCCGATCCCTTGATCTTGAGGACCGACGAGACCGGGTCGGGCTTGCCGGGACCGACCCGGCCTTCGCGTGCCAGTACGCGGAGGACGGACATCTCCAGCGCGGTGGTCTCGACCTCGAGGCGGGTCAGCCGGGCCCGGAACAACGGATCGTCGACCAGCGGCCGGCCGTGCGCAGCGGCCTGGCCGGCGAGGCGCTTGATCCGTGCGATGCGCGTCTTGATCAGTCCCACGCCGGCGACGCCGGTGCGCTCGTTGCCGAGGAGGAACTTCGCGTAGTCCCACCCCCGGTTCTCCTCACCCACCAACTGGTCTGCAGGAACTCTGACGTTGTCGAAGAAGACCTCGTTCACTTCATGACTGCCGTCGATGAGGCGGATGGGGCGCACGGTGACGCCCGGGGCGCTGAGATCCACCAGCAGGAAGGAAATACCCTGCTGCTTCTTGACGGTGGGATCCGTGCGGACGAGGCAGAATATCCAGTCGGCGTACTGCGCCAGAGTCGTCCAGATTTTCTGACCGTTCACGACGTAGTGAGCACCGTCGCGAACCGCCGACGTCTTCAGAGCGGCCAGGTCGCTGCCGGCGTTGGGCTCCGAGAAGCCTTGGCACCACCAGATGTCCGCGTTCGCGGTGGGCGGCAGGAACCGCTGCTTCTGCGCGTCGGTGCCGAAATTGGCGATCACCGGACCGACCATCGCGGTGTTGAAGCTGATCGGCATCGGAACGTGGGCCAGCGCGATCTCCTCGGACCACAGGTGGCGCTGAAGCGGAGTCCAGTTCTGCCCGCCCCACTCGACCGGCCAGTGCGGCACCGCCAGCCCGTGCGCGTTGAGGATGCGCTGGCAGGTTACGACCTCGTCCTTCGTCGGGTGTTCCCCGCGCGCCAGTCGCGCGCGGATATCGGCGGGGACCTCCTCGGCGAAGAACCCGCGCAGCTTCTCGGCGAACGCGCGGTCTTCCTTGCTCAGGGCGATGTCCATGCGGTCTCCGCTCGGGCGACGGGGTTGTTCGCACGATACCTACCGACCAGTAGGTCCGGCCGGATGCGCGACGTCAGCAGCCCCGCAGCACGGGGCTCACCGGGCGACGAGCCACAGGGCCGTGTAGGCGCCCACCACGAGGTCGGAATCCGCCCGTACTTCGAGGCTGGCGCCGCTGAGCGTGTCGGAGATCCGCTCGAAGCCGAGGTCGAGCGTCCGCCCGCCCGGCCACGTGCGCGCGGACTCCGTGACGTTGTAGAGGGCCAGGAGGTCCCCCTCGGGATGCTGCCGGAGCACGGCCAGCACGCCGGGATCCGAGGGGTCGAGGACCTGCGGCGCCACCGATGCGTGGAAATGCGGCAGCGTGCTGCGAACCGCGGCCAGGTGCCGCAGGGCGGCGTAGACGGTGCCGGGGACGGTCGCGACGTCGTGGCGCTGCGCGGCCCGCTCCCAGTCCATCCGCGGGCGGTGCGACCAGCGGTTGTCGTCCTCGTGGCCGGGTTCGCCGGCCCAGTCCGGGTCGTCCGGAAGCGCGATCTCGTCGCCCATCCAGAGGACGGGCACGCCGCCCCAGCCGAGCACGATCGCGTGCGCCAGCACGATGCGGGCCACCGCGCGGCGCTGGTCCTCCTCGGTGGAGGCTGCCGCCAGCCCCGCCAGCGAGAAGGTCATGCCGCTGACCCGCCGGTCGCCGGTCGCCGGATTGGCCTGGAAGACGAGCCCGCGGGAGAGCGAGCCGGGAAAGGCGCCGGTGTAGAAGTCCGAGAGGAAGGCCCGGTGCGCCGGACCCGAGAGCCCCACCGAGCCCGCGTCGGCGTCGTCGATGGCCCAGCCGATGTCGTCGTGACAACGCAGATAGGTGATCCAGGCTGTGGTGGGCGGGATCGCGGGCAGCCGCTGCAGCGTGCGGGTCGCCAGAAGAACGTCGCGGGTGGCCAGCATCGACCACACCTGCACCATCAGCGTGTTGTGATAGGCGAGGTCGCTCACCTTGCCGCGATGGCGGCCCTTGCCGAGGTAGTGCACGAGATCGTCCGGGGCGACGATCGCCTCGGCCTTCAGCACGACGGCCGGGCAGGCGATGCGCACGACCGCGCGCAGCGCCTGCGTAAGCGCGTGCACCTCTGGCTGGTTCTGGCAGTTGGTGCCGAGCCGCTTCCACAAGAACGCGATCGCGTCGAGGCGCAGCACCTCCACGCCCGCGTTGGCCAGGAACAGGACGAGATCGGCGAACTCGGCGAAGACGGCCGGATTCGACCAGTTGAGGTCCCACTGGAACTCGTTGAACGTCGTCCACACCCAGGCCTCGAGGCTGTCGTCCCAGGTGAAGGTCCCGGGCGCGAAGTCGGGAAAGACCTCGGGGAGCGTGCGCTCGTACTCATCGGGTAGCTGACGATCAGCGAACCAGTGGAAATAGTCCCGGTAGCGACGGTCACCTTCGCGGGCGGCGACCGCCCACCGGTGCTCGCGCGCCACATGGTTCAGCACCAGGTCGAGGACGAGGCTGATCCCGGCCGACCGCAATTGCTTCGCCAGTGCGCGCAGGTCGGCCATCGATCCGAGATCGCCGCGGACCGAGCGGTAGTCGGCCACCGCGTAACCACCGTCACTGTCGCCAGGACGAGGCTGCAGCAGCGGCATCAGGTGCAGGTAGGTGACCCCGAGCTCGCGGAGGTAGTCGAGTCTCTCGGCAATACCCGCGAGCGTGCCCGCGAAGCGATCGGCGTATGCCGCATAGCCGAGCATCCGCGGCGACTGGAACCAGTCCGGCTCAAGGGTCCGCGCCTCGTCGAGCCGGCGCAGCTCGGGGTTCCGCTCGGTGTAGGCCCGCGCCGCCAGACGCAGCAGCCGGGACTCGAGTACGCCGGCCTCGTCCTCGCGGTACACGCCGGCGAGGCCCGAACGCAGGTCGGGCCACCAGCGCTCGACCCGCAGCTCGAAGGTCTGCCGCAGTTCAGCCGGCAGTTCCCGCACAACCGCCGGCAGGTCGAGCGGGGCGCTCACCAGTCGGCTATCTCGGGAACGACCTTCTCGCCGAGGATCTCGATCGGGCGCAGCGTGTACACGTCCTGCAGCCGGGATTGCACGTGCTGCACCCCAAGATCGGCCATCGCACGCAGTCGTTGCAGCAGGGCGTCGACGCTGCCGTCCGGCGCGGGGTCCAGCGGCATCATGACGGTCTTCTCGATCTCGTCGTAGTCGCGCCCGAGGTCGTCGCAGTGCGCCCGCAGGACGTCGAGCTTGTGCGCGACGTCCGGGCCGCCGAACAGGTTGCAGGCCTGGGCGTACTGCGCCACCAGCCGCAGCGTCTTCTTCTCCCCGCCTCCGCCGATGAGGATCGGCGGGTGCGGCCTGCGCAGGGCCTGCGGCGAGTTGAGCGTGCGCTCGAGCGTGTAGTGCTTGCCCCGGTAGCCGCTCTCGTCACCGCGCCACATCTGCAGGCAGATCTGCAAGGTCTCCTCGAGCCGCTCGAACCGCTCGGCGGTAGGCGGGAAGAACAGCCCGAGGCCGCGTGACTCCTCCTCGTTCCACGCAGCACCGATGCCGAGCATGGCGCGCCCCTCGGACAGCACATCGAGCGTCGTGACGGCCTTGGCGAGCAGGCCCGGATCCCGATAGGTGACCGCGGTGACCCACGCCAGCAGGTCGACCCGTGACGTCCGCGCAGCGAGGAACCCCAACGTCGTGTAGGCCTCCAGCATGTCCATTTCCGGGTTGCCGACCGTCTGGATCTGGAAGACGTGGTCCATCACGCTGAGGCGGGCGAACCCTGCGTCCTCGGCCGCCGCGGCGATGCGAGTCAGGTCTGCGGCCAGCGCCGGCGGGCCACCGGGATAGCTGAAGTTGGGCAGGTGGAGTCCTATCCTCATGCCCTCACCTTAGGGAGCGGCGCCCCCTAAGGTGACGCTGTGGCGACCCGGACAGCGGGAAGCTCGCGCTGGTCGCCGAGCACCCGCACCGACGTGATCACCGAGGCACGGCTGGCCCGTGCTCCCCAGCGGTTGAGTCGCGACCACCTCGCTCGGGGAAGGTCCCCAGCTCCCTGATGTCGTAGCCGTCGGGGTAGCCGCGCACCTGGGGCAGTTGGCGGGCATAGAGCGGCTCCATGCGCGGCTGCCGGGCCCGTACGTAGCGGCTTCGGGCACGCAGCGCGGCACGCGCGACTGCTCGATCGGCCCGCGACGGCCGCGGATACCGGAAGGCGTCGAGAAGCCGGTCGTCCATCAGCGCGAAGGCGAACCGGTGCACCAGCCGCCGCGGGGCCAGGCGGTTGAGCGGGAAGGTCGTCAGCAGGTCGAGGGTGGCGTCGGCGACGGTCCGACCGGCGGCGTCGTAGCGGAAATGGTCGATCTCGTACCGCTCCAGGAGCTGTGCGAAGTCGCCGAATGTCTCCGGCATGTCCCGGATCCTCATGTGGCGGCCGAGGTTGCGGTAGTAGTTGGCGCTCGCGGCGCGCTCACGGTCGGTGAGCCGCCGCCAGCCGTAGTCGCTCAACCAGCGGTCCGGCATGACGACGAACGTGGCGAGGACGTAGCGGAGGTCGTCGGTCGCGATGGAGTAGGCCCCGTGCATCTGATTCATCCGGCGCACGGCCTGGCGTCCTCGAGCGGCGTCCAGGCTGTGTTCCAGGATCGTGTCCAGCAGGATCACCGTGTCGTCGTACCGCTTCTGCGGTCGGCTTCAGGAATTCCCCGGTCCGGTACAGCAGCGAGCCGATGGACGGGACGGCGTAGGTGCGGAACAACGCGAATGACAGCGACTGGTTGAAGTCCCACGGGAACTCGTGCGTCACCAGCACCCAGTACATCTCGTGGTACTCGGTCGCCGGATCGAGCGCGCCCAGGTAGCGCTGCCAGTACTGGCGGTCCATAGGCGCGAGGATCGCAGCAGGCGCACGCGCCGTCGAGAGCCGAGCGGACGGGGAGGATACGGTCGGGCTGTGGCCGAACTGAAGCAGGAGGTTGATCCCGCCGAGGTCGGGCTGGACGCCGACCGCTTGACCCGCATCGACCGCTACCTGCAGCGGTATGTGGACGACGGCCTACTGCCGAACTTCGTCGTGGCCGTCACCCGGGACGGTTCGGTGGCGCACGTCTCGTCGGCGGGCTGGCAGCACGTGGAGGACGCCGTCCCCGTCCGCACGGACACGCTGTTCCGGATCTACTCGATGACCAAACCGGTGACCTCCGTGGCCGCGCTCATGCTGTACGAGCAGGGTGCGTTCCAGCTCAGCACGCCGGTGGGCGAGTTCATCCCGTCCTTCCGCGACCTGCGGGTCTACTCCGGCGGATCCGACCTGAAGCAGGTCACCGAACCTGCGCTGCGCCCGGTGACGGTGGGACAGCTGTTGACCCACACCTCGGGACTCACGTACGGCTTTCACCGCAATCACCCGGTCGACGCCCTGTACCGCGACCGTGGGTTCGAGTGGGCGTCCCCGCGGGGGACGGATCTCGCGGCCTGCTGCGATATCTGGGCGTCGCTGCCGCTGGTGTTCCAACCCGGCGCGGAGTGGCTGTATTCAGTCGCTACCGATGTTCTGGGCCGTGTCGTGGAGGTGGCCAGCGGCGAGTTCCTCGACGACTTCTTCGCACAGCAGATTTTCGGCCCGCTCGGGATGCGCGAGACGACCTTCGGGGTTCCCGACGGCCAGCGCAGCCGCTTGGCGCGGCTCTACGTGCGAACGGCCAACCGGACGGCTCCGGGTGACGCACTCGGCGCCGCGCCGGTCGAACCGCACATGCTGTCGGGCGGCGGCGGGCTCATCGCGACGCCCTACGACTATCACCGGTTCAGCCAAATGCTGCTCAACGGCGGCGAACTCGACGGTGTGCGGCTGCTCAGTCCGCGCACGGTCGCCTTCATGACCCGCAACCACCTCCCGGACGGTAAGGATCTCGAATCGTTCGGTCGTCCGCTGTACGCAGAGGCACCTCTGCGCGGGGTCGGATTCGGCCTCGGGGTGTCGGTGGTTCTCGACCCGGTCCGCGCCGGAGCGCTGGGCAACGCGGGCGAGTACGGATGGGGTGGCGCCGCAAGCACCTACTTCTTCGTCGATCCCGTCGAACGCACGACCCTGCTCCTGTTCACCCAGCTGCTGCCGTCCTCGGCCTATCCGATCCGGTTGGTCCTCCGGCAGCTGGTGAACCAGGCGATCATGGCCTGACGCTGCGATGCCACGCCGGGTGAGCGTGCCGCCGGAGCGGCTGGCGCGGTGGATCGACGGGTTCACCGAGCGGCACGGGACCGCCCGGGTCGAGGCAACCGCCGACATGGTGCGGATGCAGGCCGAGGACGGGAGCGTGGCGGTGCTGCATCCGCCCTTCCCGCCGCTGACCGCGGCGGCGGACCCGTCCGCCGCCCTGGTCGCGCACGCCGGCGCCGACCGCACGGTCGGTGTCGTCCTCGTGCGCCGGGGCGGTTACGCGGCGGGCGTGTTCGTCGGACGGCGTCTCGTCGACTCGAAGGTCGGCGCGGCGTACGTGCAGTCGACGACGAAGGCCGGCGGCTGGTCGCAACACCGCTACGCCAACCGGCGCGCGAACCAGGCGCGCGCGGCGTTCGGCGAGGCCGCGGACGCAGCATCCCGCGTGCTCGTGCACCATGAGCTGGACGCGGTGGTGACGGGAGGTGACCGGTCCGCGGTCGACGCCGTGCTCGCCGACCCTCGCCTGCAATCGCTGAGCCGGCTGGTGGCCGACCGGTTCCTCGCCGTGCCGGACCCGCGGCTGCGGGTGCTGCAAGCGGCGCCCGATCAGTTCCGTGCCGTCCTCATCGATCTGGAACCCTGATCGGTATGAGCGCGATGACGCTGGACGACTTGCTCGGGATCGCCGCTCGGGATCACTACCTGGCGATCGTGTCGACCCTTCGCGCCGACGGCTCGATCCACTCCTCGCTGGTCAACGCCGGCGCGCTGCCGCACCCGCGCACCGGAAAGCGTTGCCTGGCGTTCGTCACCTACGGCAGGACGAAGCTGGCCAACCTGGCCCGGCAACCGGCGTGCACGCTCGCCTTCCGGGCCGGATGGCAGTGGGCCTCGGCCGACGGCCGGGCAGAGATCATCGGTCCCGCCGAGACGGACCCCGAGTCGTTGCGGCGGCTCCTGCGCGAGGTGTTCACCGCGGCCGGCGGCGCACACGACGACTGGGACACCTACGACCGGGTCATGCGGGAGGAAGGACGGGTCGCGGTCGTGGTGACGATCGACCGGGTGTACGGCAACTGACCGCGGGCCCGTCCGTCCGCGCGGCGCGGTCGGCTGCGCGCTCGGTCAGAATGACGGCGTGATCGGGGGCGCCGTCTGCGGCCTGTCCGCGGCAGCGTGGGCCTACCTCCTGGCCGGGCGCGGGAGGTTCTGGACCACCTCGGTGCGGCTGCCGCCGGCGTCCGACCCGCCGTCCTGGCCGAGCGTCGCCGCGATCGTCCCGGCGCGTGACGAAGCCGACGTCCTGCCGCAGACGCTGCCGTCCCTGCTCGGCCAGAGCTATCCCGGCCCGTTCAGCGTCCTCGTCGTCGACGACGACAGCCGCGACGGCACCTCGGCGATCGCCGCATCGGCCGGCGCCGCGGTCGTCAGCAGCGCCGGCCCGCCGCCGGGCTGGGCCGGCAAGGTCGCGGCCCTGGCGGCCGGGCTCGCTGCCGCGCCGCCCTCGGAATTCGTGCTGTTCACCGACGCCGACATCGCCTGGTCGCCGGACGCCCTCGCCGGTCTCGTCCGCGCCGCATGCGCCCACGACCTGGCGTTGACCTCGCAGATGGTGCTGCTTCGCGCGGCGTCCCCGGCTGAGCGCTGGCTGGTGCCGGCGTTCGTGTATTTCTTCGCGCAGCTGTATCCGTTCTCCCGGGTCAACCGTCCCGGCGCGCGGACCGCCGCAGCGGCCGGCGGCTGCATGCTCGTGCGCCGCGACGCGCTCGAGTCCGCGGGCGGTCTGGCCGGCATCGCCGGCGCGCTGATCGACGACGTCGCGCTCGGCCGGCTGCTGAAGGGGGCGGACGAGCGGATCTGGCTCGGTCTCAGCCATCGGCTGCGCAGCGTGCGCGCGTACCCGCGGCTCGCCGACGTCTGGTGCATGGTGTCCCGCAGCGCCTACACGCAGTTGCGGCACTCGCCGGCGTTGTTGGCCGGCACGGTCGCCGGGCTCGTCCTCGTCTATGTCGTGCCACCGGTCGGCACGGTCGTCGGCCTGGTCAGGCGGAATCCCGCGACGGCATCGCTCGCGGCCGCCGGATGGGCGGCGATGACCGCGAGCTTCGTGCCGATGCTGCGCTGGTACCGCCTGCCGGTGTGGCGCGCGCCGACGCTTCCCGGAATCGCCGTCGTCTACCTCGGGATGACCGTGGACTCCGCACGGCGGCACCACCGCGGGATCGGCGCCACGTGGAAGGGACGGCCCGGGAGCGGGATGAAGGCCTAGCGGCAACCCGCGTCCGCGCGGAAACGCCCGGTCCTCGTTTGGTCGCCGCCGTGCCGCGGGTAGCTACGCGGGCGCGGGCGGTCGACCGACCGTCCCGGAAGTCGAGCAGGACGGGAGAGCGCAATGGCGACGGGCGAGACCGGCTTCGACGACGTCACGTTCGACCTGATCTCGGTGCAGTACCACTCCCTGAAGGCGGGGCACGACTACGGCCAGTATGTCCGCGACGCCCGCAACGCCGGACAGGACGAGATCGCGCAGTTCTTCGAGCAGGTCATGCAGGAGGACAGCGACCGGGCGCACCGCTGCCACGAGTTCCTGCGCCGGCTCGGCGGCACGGACAACACCAGCCCGCAGGGCGGAACGGCCTGACCCGGACGGGCGTCTGCGCGGGAGCGCGACGCGGCTCGTAGCGGGCCGTGAGCGCTCCGCCTGCAGCCGTGAGGCGCTATCCGAACCGCAGGGCCAGCCGGCGGTAGAGTCCCGGCGCGAAGGCGCGCAGGGCCGGCGCGACGGCCAGCCAGCGCGGGATGACCCGGCGCGGTACTTCGTCCTCGATCACGTCGACGACGGTCCGGCCGACGCGATCGGCCGCCAACATGGCCGGGATGCGCCGCTCGTAGTGCCGTTGTTTCCAGAAGTCGGTGTCCACCGCACTCGGCGCGGTCGTCGACACCGTGATGCCCCGCCGGGCGACTTCGAGGCGCAGGCTGTCGGCGTAGGTCAGCAACCCGGACTTCGTCGCCGCGTAGACCGCCTCGTGGGCGACGGGGGTCAACCCGGCGATCGATCCGACGAAGGCGATGTGTCCGCGGCCGGCGGCGAGCATCCCCGGCAGCACGCTCGAGGTCAGCAGCATCGGCGCGGTCAGGTTCAGCCGAACCAGCCGGTCGATGTCCTGCTCGGTCATCGCGGCGATGTCACCCGCCCAGCCGCTGCCAGCGCAGTGCACGACGATGTCGACCGGCCCGGCCTCGCACGCGACCCGCCGGGGCGCCTCCGGGTCGAGCAGGTCCGCGGTGATCGTGCGAGCACCGAGGACGTCGGCCAGGGCCCGCAGCCGCTCGCAGTCGCGTCCGTGCAGGATGACGTGCGCGCCGCGCCGCGACAGTTCGCGGGCGACTTCCGCGCCGATACCGCGGCTGGATCCCGTTACCAGGGCGATGGAGTCACGCAACCGCATGGTCGCCTCCTGGCTGCGCCGTGGTTCCGTCGACGCGGCACAGCGGCCAGCCCCGCGCCCGGCACGCCGCGACCAGCGGGTCCAGCACAGCCAGCGCCGTCCGCCACGACCCCGGTGCGGAGGTCCTGTCGCTGTCGTGCAGCAGCACCACGCCCCCGGCCGACAGGCGTTGCGAGATCCGCTGCAGGACGGACGTCGGCGTGGCGCTCGCCGACCAGTCCGCACCGTCGGCGGTCCACAGCACTGGGGACATCCCGAGCCACCCGCCTGCGGCCAACCCGGCCCCGGTCACCACTCCGTGCGGCGGGCGCCAGTGCCGCGGACGCGTACCGCTCGCCTTGGTCACGGCCCGCTGCGCGCGCCGGAGGTCCCCTGCCACCGCGGCCGGGCTGCGTAGGACGTGGGTGCGGTGGCTCCAGCCGTGCACGGCGATCTCGTGTCCCTCCGCCGCGATGCGCCCTGCCAGCCCGGGACTGCGGGTGACCTGTTCGCCCAGGACGAAGAAGGTCGCCGGGACCTGGAGCCTGCGCAACGCCGCCAGGAACTGCGGTGTCGACTCCGGGTCCGGGCCGTCGTCGAACGTCAGGGCGACGGACGGCCGATGCACGGCGCCGCTGAACAGTGGCCGGAACACAGGAATGCTGAGCACCGAGGGAAGCAGGTGCCCGGCGGCAGCGGTGCCGACGACCGCTCCCAGCCTCATTGCGCTGCCGACTCGGTCCGGGCCACGACGTCCATCACGACATCGGCCGGATCCGGTCCTTCGAAGACCGGAACCCGGCCAGGGTTCGTGATCGCTGAGGCGAGCTCGTCGGGATTCCTGGCGTAGGTCGCGAACCCCGCCGCGGCCATCGCCTCGGCGTTGATGCGGCCGTGGCCGGGAAGCGGCCGGTAGAGGACGACGGGCGTGCCGCTCGCGAGAGCCTCGAAGCAGGTCTGGCCGCCGGCATTGTCGACGAGGACGTCAGCGGCGGCGAGCCACTGCGGGACATCCGTCGTCCACGGCACCGCGATGACGCCGGGCATGGAACGCACCCGGCCCTGCAGGGACCTGTCCCGCCCGCACAGGACGACCGGAAGACACCGACCCGTCGAGAGCAGCACCCGCACCGTGTCGAGCAGCCGGCCGGCCGCCCAGGATCCGCCGTTCACCACGCACAGGGCCCTGCCCTGCGGCAACTGCAGCCGCGCCCTGGCGTCGGCCCGCGTCGGCGGGTGCGCGAATTCGGGCCGCAGCACCGGCCGCACGACCTGCACCCGGCGCGCTCCGTACCGTCGCAGGCCGTCGGCAGTGGGACCGCTGAGCACCAGGTGCAGCACCGCGCGCTCGCTGACCCAGTACGGATGCGGGCCGGGGTCGGTGACGTAGGTCAACAGCCCGACGTCGCCGGGCCGCCCGGGCAGCAGCCGTCCGACTTGTTGCGCGGCGAGGTTGTAGGTCGCCACCACGAGGTCGGGCTGCGTGCGCGACAGCGCAGCCGCCAGCGCGCGCTCGAAGGGCCGGCTCGAGGCGGCCATGCCCGCCTCGGCCAGCCGCGGCGCCCGCGCCCACAGCCGCATGGCGGCGTCGTAGAGCCACGGCGCGGTCGTCAGCACCCGCTGGTAGGTCCTGCGCAGCCGGTCGCCCGCGTCGCCGGCGAGCTCGATCAGATCGGCGACCTGGCAGTCGGCCCCGCGCGCCCGGAGCCGCCGGGCGAGTTCCTCCGCGACGACCGTGTGGCCCGCGCCCATGGCCGCGCCGATCACAAGGATCTTCGGCGCGGGTACCGGCGAACAACCCGCGGGTACGGCAGCCTCGGACGGCGAGTGGCCGGCGAGCGAGAGGACGGACGGACGACCGATGGAGGTGTTGGCGCTCGTGCTGGCAGCCCTGGCCGCGGGCTGCAACGCGCTGTCGAGCGTCCTCCAGCGCCGGGCGAACCGAGCCGAGTCGGAGGACGCGTCCTTCGGGCTGCGCCTGCTGGCGTCGGTCGTCCGGCGGCCGGCGTGGCTGCTCGGTCTGCTGGCGATGGTCGCCTCGTTCCTGTTGCAGGCGTCGGCGCTCGGCCTCGGGACGCTGTCGTCCGTCGAGCCGGTCCTCGCGCTGGAGTTGCCCGCGACCCTGTTGATCGCGGCCTGGCTGCTGCCGGTCGTCCTGACCGGGCGCGACTGGGCGCTGGCGACCATGATGGCCGCCGGACTCGCTGTGTTCATCACGGCGCTGTCGCCGTCGGGCGGTGATGCAGCGCACGTGTCGGATCTGCGGGTGCTCACCGCCGCCGGGTTCACCGCCTGCGGGATCGCGGTGCTCGTCGTGGCCGGCAAGGGAGGGCCCCGCCGAGCGCGGGCTGCCGCGTACGGCGCTGCAGCGGGCAGCGGTTTCGGGCTGACCGCGTCGATGCTCAAGGTGGCCGTGACCGCGTTGGCCGACGGCGGTGTCGCGGCGCTGCTGCGGACCTGGGAGACGTACGCCGCCGTAGCGGCCGGAATCGGCTCGGTCGTCCTGGTGCAAGCGGCGCTGCACGCAGGAACGCTCGTTGCCGCCCAGCCCGGTTTCACGCTGATGGACCCGCTCGTGTCGGTCGTGTGGGGAGTCGGCGTGCTCGGCGAGCATGTCCGCACCGGCGCCGCACTCGTCTTCGCCGGGCTGGGGGCGGCGTCGGTCGTCCTGGCCGTCCTGCTCCTGGCGCGCTCACGCGCGCTCGTCGCCGACGACCGCGACCCCAGTACCGCGCAACGCACGTCCTGAGCCTCCCCCGACCTACCAAGGTATTCTCATTCTGCAACTGTTGCGCTCTTTTCGGGTAGTGATCTGTCCGAACGGACGACGGGCAGCTCAGCGAAATGGCCACCGCAGAGCAGGGACGTTCGGCCGGCACCCGGCGGGTTCCGGCCGACCCCACCCTGGGGGGAGTCAGGCCCCGACTTCCGGCCGACTCCACGCTGCGTGACGTGAGAGGGGCGAGACGACGGGCCCTCGTTGCGCGGCGGATCGGGATCGCCGTGCTGTTCATCGTGGTCGTCTGCGGCGCAGCCGGACTGTTCGGCGTGCGGTCGGCGACGCTGTCCTCGTCTCACCAGGGCTACGAGATGACGCTGACGTATCCGCGCATCGCCCGTGCAGGTCTCGACGTGCCGTTCCGCGTACACGTCCACCATCCGGACGGATTCTCGTCCGACCTCAGCATCGCCATCAGCAGCCACTACTTCGAGATGTTCGAGAGGCAGGGCTTCTTTCCGGAGCCAGACAGCGAGACCAACGACGGACGATTCGTAACCCTGATCTTCTCGAAAGCACCGGGCGAGGACTTCCAGCTCGAATACGACACCTACATCCAGCCGGCCGCGCAGATCGGCAAGTCCGCCGTCGTCCAGGTGCGGGAGAAGGGCAAGGTCGTCGCGCAAACCTCCATCCACACCTGGCTGCTTCCCTGAGGACGAAATGGAAATCGTCTACCGCGCGCTGTTCATATTCGGCTTCCTGTGGTTCGTCACTCGGGTCACCGGCCGGGCGACCCTCGGCGAGCTGAGCACGTTCCAGCTGCTCCTGTACGTGACCATGGGCGACCTCATCCAGCAGGCGGTGACCCAGCAGGATTACTCCGTCACGGCGAGCGTCCTCGGCATCGGCGTGTTCTCGCTGCTCACCGTCGCGGTGTCGTGGTTCAACAGCAGGTATTCCAAGCTGCGTCCGGTGACGCACGGCACCCCCGTCGTCATCGTGGAAGACGGCGAGCCACTGGTCGACACCTTGCGCAGCCTGCGGGTCAGCCTCGACGACCTCATGGCTGCGGCCAGGGCCCAGGGCATCGAGCGGTTCCGCGAGATCCGGCTCGCGGTCCTCGAGACCAACGGCACCATGTCGTTCTTCACGGGGGACGCCAAGTCGGGCGCGGGCCACCCGCCCGCGGCGGGCTGACGCAGCCGGCTCGGATGTGGGATCGTTTGCGGCCGTCCGCTCTCGCGTCCTGGGGAGGCCGCCGTGCAGGTGCAATTGCGTCACAACCCGTCGTTCACCGTCGCCCGCTGCCAACTCGCCGGAGGTGAACCGGTGCGGGTGGAGGGCGGCGCGATGATCGCGCACAGCGCCGGTGTCCAGCTCGAGGCGAAAACCGAGGGGGGCATCATGGCCGGGCTCAAGCGCAGCCTGCTCGGCGGCGGGTCCTTCTTCGTCACCACGTACACGGCCCCGCCGCAGGGCGGCTGGGTCGACGTCGCGGGCGTCCTACCCGGCGACGTGGTGCCGATCGATGTGACTCCCGACCGTCCTTTCTTCCTGCGCCGCGGCAGCTGGATCGCCAACTCCCACGGCGTGCAGATCGACACGCAGTGGGGCGGGATGGCCAACCTGTTCGGCGGGGAGGGCGGCTTCGGTTTCCGCGCCAGCGGACAGGGCGAGGCATTGGTCAGCATCTACGGCGCGATGGACATCCTCGACCTCGAGCACGGCGATCAGGTGACCATCGACACCGGCCACGTGGTCGCCTACGAACTCACCGTCCGGTTCTCGATGCGCCGAGCCGCGCAAGGACGCTCCATCCAGTCGATGAAAACCGGCGAGGGCTGGGTCTTCGACTTCTGGGGACCCGGCCGTGTGCTGCTGCAATCGCGAAATCCCGACTCGTTCCAGCAGTGGGTCGCGGCCGCAGTGCCCGGCGAATCGCCTCGGGAGGGGCTCGGCGGACTCGGCGGCCTGGGCGGCCTGGGCGGCTTCGGCAGGTGATCGGTCAGGGCGCGCGGCGGCGTGGACGCGTGAGCGGCGGCCGCTCCTGCACGACCCGGCGAGTCGTCGAGCGCAGCCGCTCGGCCGCGTAGGCGCCGGGCCGGCGGGCCGCCTCCGCCTCGCGCCGCCGCTGCTCCCGGCGGCGGGCGCGTTCCTCGACGTCGAGCTCGGCGAGGACGCGCTCGATCCCCGCGAGCAGCGAACCGTGCAGCTGCCACTGGCCGGGAGCGGCGCGGGGGTCCACGAGCAGCAGTTCGGTGAGCCGCACCCGCGCCTCCCGGACCGCGTCGAGCGCACCGGCGAGCTCGGCGTTGTGCGGCTCGCCGGCTTCGTCCACTTCTGCGCGGATGAGCGCGCCGAAGGAGCGCACCGACTCCGCGAGATCGGCCATGAGGACGCCGAGCGCCTCGCGCAGGTCGTCGTCCTGAAACTCGTCGGGAATCCTGTCGACCTCGACGTCGCTCGCGAGCGCGCCGACACGGTCCGCGATCGACCGGAACACCGCCCGCAGCGCCACCGCCGAGTGTTCGAGCGAGTCCAGCCCGCTGCGCAGGTCGGGCATGGTGTCCGGCGTGCCCATGGCCCGTGGGTTCAACCGGCGACTGCGGACGGCCTCGGTGAGCGTCCGGTCGACACGGTCGATCGCCGTCGTCACCTGCCGGGACTCGTCCAGCCAGCCGCGCACGTCGTCGAGCGTGGGCTGGTGCTCCATCAGCGACTCGGAGACGCGGTCGAGCAAGGACGCGAGGCGCCTGGCGAAGCGCTCGACCGCGGCGCCGGCGCTGCGGCTCTGCACGGCCGGCGGAAACATCACGTTGACGAGCAGGCCGACGACGGCGCCGATCACCGTTTCGGCGACGCGGTCGGCCGCCTGCACTCCCGCGCCGCCCACGGCGAGGATCAGCATGGCGCTGATCGGCACTTCGAGCAGGTGCGGTCCGAGCCGGAGCACCTGACCCAACAGGATCGACGCCGCGATGATCGCCGCCAGGCTCCACCAGGCGAACGGGACGAACGTCGAGAACACGATCGCGACCGCCACGCCTGCGACCACGCTGACGATCCGGCGCACCGTGTCAGTGACCGTTCCGACCAGCGTCACCTGCACGATGAGCAGCGCGGTGAGCGCGGCCGTCACCGGGCGTCGGTCGGCCACGAACGGAAGCGCGACGAGATAGGACGCGGTCGACGCGCCGGTGAGCCGGAGCGCGCGGCTGACCGCCTTCGGTCCGCGCTCGCGCACGTCGGCAAGGTGGACGGGAATCAGCTCCCGAGGATGGCTGGACACCGTCGACCCTTCCGCGCCTCCGTGTTCCCCGACCGGCTGACCCCGACCGTAGTCAACGGGCGGACCGAAGCCCCGCAGCCCTACGGTGCGAGCCGCGGCGCCGGGTCCGGCCGGCCGCCGTCGGCGACGGCGGCTGCAGCCTGCTCGGCCCAGGCGCACAGGTCCGCGACCGGCACGCCGTACGGCGGCTGCTCCCGGTAGGCGGCGATCGAGCAGGCGCCTCGACGCAGCAGCGCGGCGGCGCCCCGGCGGTTGCCGCGCTCGGCGTGCGTCAGCCCGACGGCGAGTTGCGCCAGACCGCGCCACAGCTCCCGCTCGTCGGGCAGCGCCGACTTCCAGGCGTCCTCGAGCACCTCGTGGGCCGCGAACGGGAACCCCGTGTCGAGGAGGTGCTGCGCCTCGGCCAGGGACTGCGGTGGCGTGCGGAGCACGCCTTCGGGAACCGGCGGAGAACCGTCGCTGCCGTACGGGAGCGGTCGGCCGAGCCGGTCGCGGGGGCGGGTGTTGCGCCGCGGTCGCGGAGTGGATGGCACGGATCCTCCTGTGCAGCGCCTACGGACTCGCTCTCGAGGATGGACTCTGCGGGCCTGGGCGTGATGGACTGAGGGCACCCGACGGCTGGCGACCTGCCGGCACGGCGGGTCGCTCGTGGCCGCACCGCCGGCCGCCCGCGACCGCTCCGGATCGAGAAGGCGGCCGCAATGCCCGCTTCTGTTCTCCCCTTCGAGGCGAGTCTCTCCCCCGAGCCCGGCGGAACCCGCATCAACGTCTCCGGCGAGGTCGACCTCACCACCGCGCCCCACCTGCGCGGGCTGCTGCGCCAGGCGACCCGGTCGGCGAACGGTCCGGTCGAGGTCGATCTCAGCTCCGTGAGCTTCTGCGACGCCAGCTGCGTGAACGCGCTGGTCGGCGCCCGAAGCGCCTTGTCGTCGCTGGGACGGCAGCTGGTGCTCCTCAACGTGCCGACGCAGATTCGGCGGGTGCTGGTGCTGGCCTCCGGTAGGACGCTGTTCGAGCCGACCTGCTGACCGGCCGCGGCCGGTTGGACGGTCCGGCGGCAGGTGAACCGCGGCGTGTCGCCCTGCTCCCGCTCCACCGGCGCCGGAACCAGCCTCGCTCACCGCAGCCGCAGCACGTTCCCCGTCACCAGCCGCGCGTCCTCGCTCACCAGGTAGCCGATCACTTCGGCTACGTCCTGCGGATCGGCGATGTTGAACAACTCGTCGCTGGCGGCGACCGCCGCCCGCACCGCGTCGGTGACCCAGCCGGTGTCGGTCACCGGCGGGTGCACGACGTTCGCGGTGATCCCGTGGTCGGCGAGCTCCCGCGCCGCCGACAGGGTGTAGTTCTCCTGCGCCGCCTTCGCCGCGCCGTACGACACCTCCTCAGGGAACCCGAACGGGCCGCCCGAGCTCAGCCCGACGATCCGGCCCCAGGACGCGCCGCGGGCCACGTGCCGTCGGGCGAACTCCGCGATCAACAGCGCGGCGGCACGCGCGTCGACGGCGAAGACGCGGTCGACCGTCGCTGCCGAGAGCGGGCTGATCCGGCGTCCGAACCGGTCGGCGGCGACCGGCTTGAACGTGTCCGCGAGCCAGCCGCTCGCGTTGTTGACCAGGATGTCCACGCTGCCGAACGCCTCCTCGGCGGCGTCGAAGACCCGGCGCACCGCGTCCGCCTCGGACAGGTCGGCCTCCACGGCCACCGCGCGGCCGCCCGAGGCCACCACCTGCTCGACGACGTCGTCGGCCGACGCGGCCCGACCCCGCCGATAGGCCTCCGGCGCCGCCGGGTCCGGCTCGTCGGCGACGCGCAGATAGGTGGCCGCCACCGCGGCGCCGCGCGCAGCCAGCACCCGCACCGTCGCCGCGCCGATGCCGTGGTTGGCGCCGCTGACCAGCGCCACGCGGCCGTGCAGTCCGGAATCCACGAACGTCAGGGCCGACGCTGACCGGCCCGCTGCTCGCGCAGCGTCTCCAGCAGCCGCAACCAGATCTCGCTCACGGTCGGGTAGCTGGGCACCGCATGCCACAGCAGGTCGGCCGGAACCTTGCCGATCACCGCGACGGTGGCCGAGTGCACCAGTTCGGCCACACCCGACCCGACGAACGTCGCGCCGACCACCGTGTCGGTCGCCTTGTCAAGGACGAGGTTCGCGCGGCCCACGTACCCGTCGCGCAGCAGCGCCGCGCCGGCCACCGAGGCGAGGTCGTACTCGACCGTCTCGACGTCGAGCCCGTCGGCGGAGGCCTGTTCGGCGGTCCGGCCGACCGACCCGACCTCCGGGTCGGTGAACGTCACCTGCGGCACCGCGCCATGATCGGCGAGATCGCGGAACCTGGTGCCGTCGAGCGGACGGCCGGCGGCCCGCGCCGCGATCACGTCGCCGGCGACCCGGCCCTGGTACTTGCCCATGTGCGTGAGCAGCGCCCGCCCGCACACGTCGCCGATCGCGTAGAGCCAAGCGGTGGCCGGCACCGTCAGCTGATCGTCGACGTCGAGGTAGCCCGCCCGGTTCGGCTGCACCCCGACCCGATCCAGGCCGAGGTCGTCGCTGTTGGGCACGCGGCCGGTGGCGACCACGATCTCGTCAGCCGTGATCTCCGTACCGTCGCCGAGCCGCACCTGAACCGGACCGCCGTGCAGCTGTCCCTCGCCGGTGGCCTCGGCGTCCTTGCGGTCGACCCGCTCGACGGTGGCTGCGACGTGCACCGACACTCCCCGGGCCCGGAACCGCTCGGCGACGATCTCGCCGGCGAAGGGCTCGTTACGGCCCAGCAGCCTCGGCGCGGCTTCGACGATCGTGACCTGTTCGGCTCCCAACCCGTGCAGCCAGGTCGCCGCCTCGCACGCCACCACCCCACCGCCGACCACCACCACGCGGCGCGGCAGCTGGTGCAGGTTCGTGACGTCCCGCGACGTCCAGGGCAGCGCGTCGAGCAGTCCCTCGACCGGCGGGACGGCCGCACGGGTCCCGGTCGCCAGCACCACCGCCGACCGCGCCGTGATCGTGCGCGTCGACCCGGATCCGTCCGTGACCTCGACCGTCCGCTCGCCGGCCAGCCGACCCCGTCCTCGAATCACGTCGATGCCCGCGCCGGTCGCCCACTGCACCTGCGAACGGTCGTCGTGATTGTGGGTGAACTGGGTGCGCCGTTCGAGGACGGCGTCCGGGTCGATCGTTCGCCCGGACAGCGCCTGCTCGACCCCCGGCATGTTGCGGCCGGACTCCATCAACTCCACCGGACGCAGCAGCGCCTTGCTGGGCATGCACGCCCAGTACGAGCATTCGCCACCCACCAGTTCCTGCTCGACGATCACCGCCGACAGCCCGGATCCCGCAGTCGCATAAGAGGCGGCGTTCTCCCCGGGCGGTCCGCCACCGACCACGACGACGTCCCACTCGCTCCGATCGGGGTTGACGGATCCGCTCATCCGGACACCCTCCCACGGGCAACGGTTGGCTGTGAGGCCCGAAGCTGAACCGGCCAGATGTGGCTAGCGTTGTGAGCGTCATGAACTGCGATCACGGCGCCGCCCGCTCCATCGACCGTCGCACCGCGCTCGCCGGCGCGGTCGCCCTCGCCGGAGCCGCGGGCCTCGCCGCGTGCAGCAGTTCCTCGACGTCGACGAGCCCGGCGACGTCCGGCGGCGGGTCGGGCAGCTCCGGGTCGTCCGGTGGCGGCGCCGTTTCCCTCGCGAAGCTCGATGCGATCCCAGTCGGCAAGTGCGTGTCGGCTCACCTCGGCGAACAGCCGGTCATCGTGTCCCGGCCGTCTGCGACGACCGCCGTCTGCTTCAGCGCCATCTGCACGCACATGGGCTGCACGGTCGCTCCCGCGGGAACGGAGCTGCACTGCCCGTGCCACGGCTCGGTCTACAGCGCGACCACCGGCAAGGTGCTCGGCGGCCCGGCGCCACGGCCGCTGCCGCGGATCCCGGTGGACGTCAGCAACGGCGAGGTCGTTACCAAGGCCTGAATCCGATCAGAGCGGCGGCAGCGTCTGCGTTGCGTTGAGGACGTCGCGGAACAGGTCGCCGCGTGCGGCGATGCGCGACGGGATCGTGCGGAGCGTCCACCGGTCCGGCCGCAGCTCCGGGTCGTCGAGCTCGTCCCAGTCGATCGGCGCCGACACCGGCGCGCCGGGCGCCGGGCGCGGGCTGTACGGAGCCACCAGCGTCTTGTTGATCGCGTTCTGGGTGTAGTCGAGCCGGGCCAGCCCCGAGCGGTCCTGCACCTGCCACTTCCAGCTCACCAGCTCCGGAACGACGGCGCCGACGCTGCGCGACAGGCGCTCCACCCAGGCCCGCGTCTCGTCGAAGGACGGTCCCCGCGCGATCGGGACCCAGATCTGGATGCCACGCCGGCCGGTGACCTTGGGCCGCGCCAGCACGCCGAGATGCTCGAACGCGGTGCGGTGCAGCCGGGCGAGGGCCAGCAGGTCCTCCCACCGTGTCGTGTTGCCCGGATCGAGATCCACCAGCGCATAGCTCGGGCGGTGCGGCGCGTCGATCGTCGACGTCCACGCGTGCCACTCCAGTGCACCGAAGTTCGCCGCCCACACCAGCGCCGCCGGTTCGTCGACGACCAGATAGGTGTGCGTCTCGTCCTCGTCTGCCTCGGGGTTGTCCCACCGCGGCAGCCAGTCCGGCGCATGCGTCGGGACCTCCTTGTGCCAGAACCCCTTGCTGCCGGCGCCGTTCGGATACCGGTGCATGTTCAGAGCGCGGCGGGTCAGATACGGCAGCAGGGTCGGCGCGATCTGCGCTGCGTAACGGACCAGGTCGCGCTTGGTGACCGGATCTTCGCCGGGGCGGGCCGCGAAGAGCACCTTGTCGAGGTTGGTGACCCGCAGCTCCCGGCCGAAGATCTGCCACGGCCCGTCCTTCGTCATCGTGTCGAGCGCGGCCAACTCGTCCTCGGACGGTCCGGCGACGGCGGCCCCGGTCAGAGCGATGGACGCGCGGGCAGCCGGCAGGTCGGAGCGCCAGAGCCGGTCCGGATCGGCCTTCACCTCGTCGTTGGTGCGGCCGCTGAGGACGGATCGGGGATGGTCCGCGGCGTCCCACCCGGCCACCGCGAACTCGTCGTTCTTGTGCAGCAGCAGCCACTCCTCCTTCCCGTCGCCGCCGACCTCGGTGCGGATCAGAACGAGCCGGCCGCGCAGCTTCGCCCCGAACAGGTCGACGTGCAGCTCGCCGCGGGCCAGACCCCGCGCGGTATCGGGTTTGTCGGCAGCCGGCTGCCAGGTTCCGGTGTCCCACACGGTGACGTCGCCGCCGCCGTACTCACCGGCCGGGATGACCCCTTCGAACAGCAGGTACTCGATCGGATGGTCCTCGGTGCGGAAAGCGGCACGGCGCAGCTTCGGATCCAGCGTGGGACCTTTCGGCACCGCCCAGCTGAGCAGGACGCCGTCGAGCTCGAGCCGGAAGTCGTAGTGCAGCCGCCGGGCCCGGTGCTTCTGCACGACGAAGCGGCGGCGTCCCTCGGGGTCGGGGGCGGGCGCGCCGGCAGGCTCGGGCGTCCGGGTGAAGTTCCGCTTGCGGCGGTAGGTGGCGAGCTTGTCCGGCGACACGGCGGCTCCTCTGAAGCGCGTTTGGATCCCGCTCTGTCAGTGTTTAGCCTGAACGGCCGCGACTGAACCCCAACGTCTGCCGATCCGATGATCGGAGCTTCCCGTGTCCCGCCCCCGCTTCCTGCCCGAGCTCGACGGCGTGCGGGCACTCGCCATCCTGGCGGTGCTCGCGGCCCACGCCGGCGTCGCCGGGCTCTCGGGTGGGTTCATCGGGGTCGACCTGTTCTTCGTCCTCTCCGGATTTCTCATCACGTCCCTGCTCCTGGAGGAGCGGCGCCGCCAGGGACGCAACCGGCTCGCCGCCTTCTGGGCCCGCCGGGCCCGACGGCTGCTGCCGGCCGCGTTGGTCATGGTCGCGGCGGTGGTGGCGGCACGTCCGCTGCTTGCTCCCCAGGCGGTCGGCGGTCTGCGCGGCGATGCGATCGCCGCGGCCCTGTGGTCGAGCAACTGGCGCTGGGCGCTGGGGGGCACGGACTACTTCGCGCAAGGCGGCACCGCCTCACCGCTGCAGCACACCTGGTCGCTGGCGGTCGAGGAGCAGTTCTACCTGTGCTGGCCGCTGCTGCTCGGACTGCTGTGGCTCGGCGCCCGCTCGGCCGCCCAGCTGCGGCGGCGCCTGCTGGTCGGCGCCGTGGCGGGAGCGGCGGTCTCCGCGGCGGTGAGCGCCATCCTGGCCGCCGGCGCGGCACCCGGCCGGGTCTACTTCGGCACGGACACCCGGGCGCAGGAGCTCCTGGTCGGAGCCGCCCTCGCCGCGCTGCTGCTGCCGACCTGGCAGGCGCGGGCCGGCGGCACTCCCGAACGCAGCCCGGCCTCCCGCGACGCCGCGGCGGCCGCGCTGGCCGGCGGCGGGCTGGTCGTGCTGCTCGGCGCGGTGCACCTGGCCGACGGCTCGCCGGCGGAGTTCCGCCGCGGGCTGATGACGCTGGTGGCGCTGGCGTCCGCGGCGCTGATCGCCGGACTGGTGCTGGCGCCGCACATGTGGCCGGCGCGGCTCTTCGCGACCCGCCCGGCCGTCGCCCTCGGACGCGCGTCGTACAGCGTCTACCTGTGGCACTGGCCGGTCTTCGAGGTTCTCGACGGTGAGCGGACCGGGCTCTCGGGCGTCCCCCTGCTCTGCCTGCGGCTGGCGGCGACCGCGGCCCTGGCCACCGCGTCCTTGCTGTGGATCGAGCTGCCGACCCAGCGGCTGCGGGTGCGGCCGCGGCGGCTGCTGCCCGCGTCGGCGGGAGCGATCGCCCTCGTCGTCGCTTTCACCGCCTGCTCCGCGCCGACGCCGCAGCCCTCGCCGCTGGTCGCCGCGTCGGGCCCGCTCGATGCCCCTGCCTCGCTGCCGCGGTCGGCGGCGACCGCTCCGGCCGTGCACCGTGCGGCGCGGATGTCGTCTGCGTCGCCGTCCGGAACCCTGCGCCGGTCGTCGGGGCCGCTGCGCGTGGACGTCTTCGGCGACTCGATCGCCTGGACGCTGACGCACTACCTGCCGGCGCTGCCGGGAATCGAGATCCGCGACCACACGGCGCTCGGCTGCGGGATCGCCCAGGGCGGGCCGTTTCGCTACTTCGGCCAGCAGTACGCCGACAAGCCGCAGTGCGACCGCTGGCCGGCGAACTGGAGCAGGGACGTCCGGCACGACCGGCCCGACGTCGTCCTGTTGATCGTCGGCCGGTGGGAGACGATGGACCGCGTCTACAACGGCGGCTGGACCCACGTCGGCCAGGCCGCGTTCGACGCCCGCCTGTCCGCGGAGCTCGATCGGGCCGTGTCGGTGCTGACGTCGACCGGCGCCCACCTCCTGGTTTCCAACGAGCCGTACAACCGGCGCGGCGAACAGCCCGACGGGTCGCTGTATCCCGAGGACGACCCGGCCCGCGTCGACGCGTGGAACCGGCTCGTCACCGCGGAGTTGTCCCGCCGGCCCGGCGTGCGCCTGCTGAACCTGAACAAGAAGCTCTGCCCGGACGGCGGGTTCACCTGGGACGTCGGCGGAATCCAGATCCGCAGCGACGGCGTGCACTTCACTCCGCAGGGGGTCCGCTGGCTCACCCCCTGGCTGATACGAGCCCTGCGGTCCGCGGCGGGGTGAGCGTCAGCCCGCGGCTCGCTCGTCGCGGGCGAGCCGGTCGCCGGCGAGACCGCGAGCGAGGCCGAGGCTGGCTTGGTTGCCGCTGACCGCCGCCAGGAAATCCTCGCGCGCGAAGCTCAAGGTCGTGAGTCCGCCGGCCGCGATGACGGTCGCGGTGCGCGGCACGTCCTGCAGCAGTGCGATCTCACCGAAGCCCTCTCCGCGCCGGATCGCAGGCCGCGGGCCGGCATGCACGGTCACAGCGGCCGTGCCGTCCTCGATCAGGTAGAACCTGTCCCCCCGCTCCCCCTCGACGATGACCCGGGTGCCGTCCGGATGCACCTCCCGGCGAGCCGACGCGACCAGCCGCTCCACGGTGATCAGCGGCAGTGGCGCGAAGATCGGTGACGTCTGCACGAGCGCGAGCTCTGCCCCGGGCAGTGGCGTCGTCCGGTCGACCCGCACGGCGTCGGCGGTCCAGGCAACGGCGAGAACGAGAAGGACGGCGCCGGCGACGACGAGCACCTGCGTGGTCCCGGGCCAACTCACGAACGCGGGCGCCGTGACGGCTCCCAGCCCGACACCGGTGAACACGACAACCTCGAGTGCACCCAGAGCCATCGCCGCGTGCGCGGGGCCGGCGAGCCGCGGGATCAGGATGAACATCGACCCGTCCTCCAGGGCGTTGCCGAAGCCGACGAAAAACAGCGCGACGAACGCGGCCGGCGTGGACGGAGCCAGTCCCAGGACCGCCAGCGGCACGCCCCACAGCGCGACCCCGAGGACGAAGCTGCGAGCCAGCCGAGCCAGCCGCAGCAGGCGCCCTGCGAGGATCCCGCCGACCAGCCCACCGAGGCCGATCATGGCGTTGAGCCAGCCGATCGAGTCCGGATGCAGCCCCAGGACGTCGAGCGCCAACACCACAGTGAGGACGAGCAGCAGGCCGCGGGTGAACGTCTGGGCGAACGCGATGACCACCAGCCCGCCGCCACGCAGGACCCGCAGCAGCGCGCGAACACCGGTGAGGACGTCCGAGAAGAAGTGGGAGCCCGCCCGGGCGTCACCGGACGCCACCGTCGGCTGCTCGGAGGTTCTGACGCCGATGAGGGCGGCCAGGCCGAGGCCCATTAGCGCGGCCGAACCGGCCAGGGCGACCGCGGGACTGGCGGCGCCGACCAGCGCTCCGCCGAGCGCCGGTCCGGCCAACCCGCCGGTGTTCTCGAGCATCGTGGCCCGGACGTTCGCCCTGCTGAGCTCCTCGGGGGTGCGGACGAGCCACGGCAGGCTGGCCGCCTGCAGCGGACGGTACGTCCCGGACAGTGCGGCCGCCGCAGCCGCCAGTGCGACGACGACCGCCGCGCCGAGCCCGACCGCCACTGCGCCGGCCGTCAGCGCGGTGAAGACGGCCCGGGCGAGCGCCGTCGCCCGGAGCAGCGTGTCGCCCCGCACCCGGCCGGCCAGCCCGGTGACGAGCGGCGTCACGGCAGCGGCGGGAAGAGTGGTGGCAACACCGTAGAGCGCCACCAACCCCGCGCCGCCGGCTTGGAACGTCCAGACGAGCATCGCGATTTGAGCGACCATCAGGCTGGTGACCGAGCAGCCCCAGCCGACGGTCAGTCGGCTCACTGGGTTGGCGGGCGAGAACGCGCGCCACATCCGCGCGCCGGTTTCCGCCACCGCAACAGGCTAGAGGCCCCGATCCTGGCGTGTGAAACTCGCGGTTTCACCGGCGGCGCCGGCAGGAACGGGGCCGGTCGCCGACCCTCCGGTCCGACCTGTGGAGAAGGGGCCGACCGGTCAAGATGCCGGACCGCGACGCCGCCGTGATGCGAGGCGCGCGCCCGCAGGCCGCAGCGTCAGCCGAGTGTCAGCGTGCCGGGCGGGTGTTCGTGCCCGGTGCCGTCCGGTCCGAGGAGGAGGAACGGGACCGGGGAGTCGACCTCGATGCGGCGGCCATCGACGGAGACGCGGATGAGGCCGGCCGGCGTCGGCGCGGCGCCCTCGAATCGGTCGACAAGGCCAAGTGCGGGGGCGATCCGCGCTTTCGCGAAGCCCGGCTCAGCGGGGGTGACACCGAGCAAGCCGACGACCAGATCTCTCGTGGGGGTCGAGCTCCACCCGTGCACGGGTGTACCCCAGCCCCAGCATTCGCCGAAGGTGTCGTAGTCGTCCAGGAACACCGACCATCGCCGAATGCTCGCGAGCAAGAGGTCCGGCCGCCCGGCCAGCAGATACGCGTCGTGCACGACGTGCGCGGCGAACGGCTCGGCGACGACGGTCTCGCGCTCGGCATTCCAGTCGATGCGCTGTACGCCGCGCATCTGGTCCAGCATCTTCTGCTGGTCGTAGCCGCCGGCCCCACCGATCCAGGAGCGCACGGCCTGACGATCGGGGTCGCCGATCCAGTCCAGGATCCGGCTCCAGCGGTGCTGCGGCGCGAGCCCGGAGACTATTGCGAGTGCGCCGGCGAGCTGCGATGCGGGCGGCTGCGCTGTTCCGTCGAGCGCGTGATCGACGTAGGTGCCGCGCGGCTGGTCCCAGAATCGCTCGAAGCCCCGGGCGCTGCGGGCATGCAGGTCCCTCGCCCAGGCGGCGTCGCCCGGGTTGTCGAGAAAGGCGGCGATGTCGGCGTAATCGCAGAGAGCTCGTGCCCACAGCCCGGTGAGGATTGCGCTTTGCCCGGTGAGGAAGATGCTCGACCAGTCGACCAGGTTCCACTCCGGCACGTTGGCGAGCACGCCGTCCTCGTCGATGTAGGGCAGGTACCAGTCGAGGATCCGTCGGACTGTTGGTGCGGCCGCCTCGACCGCGCGCCGGTCTCCCGTGTAGCGAAGCAGGTTATGGACACCGCGGACCCAGTAGAGCGACCAGTCCGGAATGGTCGTCGTGCCGCTGTATTCGATCTCGCCGACGACGCTCATCGGCAGGATGCCGTCCGGCCGCGGCGAGTTGCCCAATTCGACGTACCAGCGGGCCATCCGCCAGTCGGTCGACGTCGTGAGGTGAACCGACTGATGCACGACCCCGTCGCCCACCCAAGCGCGCTGTTCCCGTGTCGGGCAGTCGATGTATGCGTCGAGCGCGTTGAGCGTCACGGTGCGGCGACCCGCTGCGTAAAGGGCGTCGAGTTCCGGGTCGCTCGAGCGAAAATACGCTTCTCCGGTGATCGGGTAGACCCGCTCGCGGACGGTCAAACCCGTGATAGTGATCGCGGCCGGCGACGGTGCCGTCACCAGGGCGGTCACGTAACGGAAGCCGTTGACCTCCAGCGCCTCGAAGTGATCGCCGTTCCCGCGGGCGATGTAGCGGGCGCCGGTGCGTGGCGTGGAAACAACCGCGGCGTCGTCCTCGGTGGCGGGCTTTTCCCGATAGAGCAGATCGACGACGGTGCCCTCGGGCGCGCCGATCGTGAACTCGACCAGTCCTGCGACGACTCGGCCGAAGTCGATCAATACCGCGCGAGTCGCACCGGCGGCCGCATCGAAACAGATTCCGGACGAATCCGCCGACTCCAGTTCGTGCGTGAACCGGCGCCAGTTCGTGAGGACGTGGTTGACGGGGTGGTCGCCGGGCTCGGTTGCCCCCAACTCTTCGCGCCCGATCGCCGCGGACACCGGCGACACGCGCTCGTCACCATGAGCGCCGATGGGGCGTGGTAGCAGCGCGCCATACGGGTCAGTCGGCGGCTGCGACCGCGCCATCGAGCCCATGTGGGTCGCGGGCAGGATCGAGGCCGTCACCCACCCCTCGCCGGCACCCTCGCGCCAGTTGGCGTCGAGGAGCCGGGCGTCAAAGATTTCGACCGGAACTCCGTCGATGCCCGCAAGCGGCGCGGTCGTCCACGCCGGCGCCGCCTTTCCCTGCCACGACGCGTCGGTGGCGACCACGTCCCGCTCAAGGTTCGCCTCTGCCACCAGCGCACCGACTCGGCCGAGGCCCTCGTTGAACGCGGCGGGCTGCCAGAACGAGTTGGCCACGCCGTAGTACGTGACGAGCGCCAGCAGGGTGTTCTCCCCCGCGCGCAGCGCCGGGGCGAGGTCGTATTGGTCGTATCGCAGTCGACGCGGTTGCGAACGAACGGGGCCGCGACCGATCTCCTGACCGTTGACGAACAACACATAGCGGGAATCCGCGGTGATCCTCAACGGGGCCACGGCCGGCACCACATCGAGCGTGAAGCGCTTGCGGAGGAAGCTCCGGGCGAAGCGGCCACCGCCGGGGCCGTGCCACTGGGGCTCGCCGCCCGCTGCCGGTACGGGGTCCTCCAAGCCGATCCACGACCCCGTCCAGGACCGAGGCCACACCTTGATCCCATCGATCTGCGCACTCATTTCGGTCATCATCGATCTCCGCTCCTTCCGGTCGCCGCAAACATGCTGGCTGAACTCCATGCGCGTTCGATGAAATGTCTCGCGATGTCACAGAGCATCAGCCCAAGATTGTGTGGCACGGCTTCAGGGGTTTCAGCCGTGGCATGGGATTGCTCGACACTTGTTCGCACGCGGGCACGCCTACTAGCGACCACAGGCCCCGAGAAGGCGCACCACATTCAGGTTCGCGGCCGATAGGTCACGGTGCGGGTGGCCGGGATGAACTGCCGCAGCTCACGCAGCGACCCGTTGATGACCCCGGCAGCTCGGGCCTGAACGAGGACGTTGCCGTATGCAGCGGCCTCCACCGGGCCGGCGACCACGGGCAGGCCGCAGGCATCGGCGGTCAGCTGGCACAGCAGGGTGTTCTGCGCCCCTCCACCGACGAGGTGCAACACCTCGACGCTACGGCCGGTGATCGCACATGCGTCGTCGAGCGTGCGCCGATATGCGGCGGCGAGGCTGTCGACGATGCACCGGGCCAGCTCCGCCGGCGAGGTGGGCACCGGCTGACC
>JAICIE010000016.1 GCA_025924515.1 Jatrophihabitans sp.
AGATCGAGCGGGGGCTGCGCCGGCCGAGCGCCGAGATCCTCCAGCAGATCGCCAAGGGACTGCGGATCTCTGCCGAGCAGCTCTACGTGCGCGCGGGCATCCTCGAGACCCGCGCCGGCGACCCGCAGCTCGTGAGCGCGATCCTCGCCGACGCCGGCCTCAGCGAACGGCAGAAGCAGGTCCTCGTCGAGATTTACGAGTCGTTCCGCCGCGAAAACGTCTCCTCGGCGGCGGGCGACGACGCCACAGTCACCGCCTGACGCCCGGACCAGCACACGACCGAAAGGAAACCATCATGCCCATCAGCAACGACCTGCGCGCGTACGCAGACACCGCCCTCGACCAGGGCACCGAGCTCGTCGTCAGGATCACCACGACCGTCACCGGACTGAGCGCGGCGGCGACCACCGCCGTCGGCGATCTGCGCAGCCAGGCCGAGAAGAACCTGAACCTCGAGGCCGTCCGGACCGCTGTGGAGCCGTACCTGGCGCAGGCCCGCGACTACGGGAGCACCGTCACCGAGCGGGCCGAGGGCCTCTATGGCGCCGTCCGCAACGACCGGCGCGTGTCCGGCGTCGTCGACCGCGCGGAGACCGTCACCCGCCCGGTCGTCACGCTGCTGCACGAGCGGATGGTGCAGCCGGTGCGCACGCTGACCGGCCGCGAGACCGCCACGGTCATGGAGCCGGCGCCCGCCACGACGCCGGAGACGGCAACGACGCAGACCCGGGAGCCCGCCACGACCCGCCCGGCTCCGGCGCGCACGGCGGCTGCGAAGAAGGCGACGCCTTCGTCCTGATTCGCCCCGCCTCCACGGCCCCGTCCTTGATCATGAGGACGGGGCCGCGCTGTCGAGCGTCGCTATTCTGGAGGGCGTGGACATCGTCAGCCAGCTCTACCGGTGGACGGATGTGATCTTGTTCTGGGGTCTCGTCGCGATTCGCGCGTGGGCCTTTCTCGACTGCCTGATGCGCAAGAACGCGGCCTTCCCCGCCGTCGACAAGCTGACCAAACCTGCCTGGTTGGCCATGCTGCTGATCGCGGGGGTATTCGGGAGCTGGCTCTACCCGTCCCCGATCGGCCCGCTGTCGTTGATCTCCACGGTGGTCGCGATGGTGTACCTGGCCGACGTCCGCCCGGCGGTGCGGGAGATCAGCGGAGGGCCCAGCCGCTGACGCTGCCGCGAATCACCGGGGCAAGTCGACGCAGACCGTCAGGCCGCCGCCGCGAGTGTCGTCAAGGGTCAGCGTTCCGCCGTGGGCGGCGGCGATCCGGACGCAGGTGGCGAGGCCGAGCCCGGATCCCGGCACGTCGCTGCGCAGCCGCGAGAGCGGTGCCAACGCCTCCTCACGTGCGGCCGCGGGGATCCCGGGTCCGTTGTCGGCGACGCTCAGCCGGGTCCGGCCGGCGTCCTCGTTGTCGACGGTCACCGAGATCCGGCAGGAGCGGTTGGCCGCGCGGTAACTACACGCGTTGCCCAGCAGGTTCTGCAGGAGCACCCGCAGTTGGGCGGGGTCGGCGACTATGTCGCCGCCCTGCCAGCGGATGTCGGCTCCCTCGGTCACCGCCGCGAGATCTTCGAGGACCTGCGGGACGAGCTCATCCAGGCTGACGACCCGGATCTTGAGCCTGCCGCCGACCCGGGCGTAGCCCAGCAGGTCGTCGACCATGTCGAGCATCCGCCGGCCCGAGGATGCGCATCGGGCCAAGTACGACCGGGCGACCGGGTCGCCGGTGATCGACGGCAACTCCTGCAGCAGTTCGGTGAATCCGAGGGACGCAGTGAGCGGGGTCTTCAGGTCGTGGCTGACCTGGCCGGCAAAGGCGGCAAGCTCCTCGTGCGATCGCGACAGCTCCTGGACGGTCCGCTCGAGCTCGCGGCTGCGCGCCCGCAATTCGAGGACGTCGACCACCTGCCGCGCCAGCGTCCGCAAGCCCTGTTCCTGTTCCGCGCGGATGGTCCGCTCGCGCTCGTCGAACACGCACAGCGTGCCCACCGGCTGATCATCAGGAGTCTTGAGGATCGTGGAGCTGTAGAACCGGATCGCGCCCAGGCGTCCGTCGACCCACGGGGAACGGGCGTAGCGCGCGTCGCGGCGCGCGTCCGGCACAGTCACGTCCCTGCCGCCCAGCAAGGTCGTGTAGCACATCGAGTCCTGCCGCTCGCAGATCATCGGGTCGAAACCCACCGCGACGACCTGATGCTGGAACCGCTCGCCGAGAACGTTGATCGCCGCGGTGCTGACGCCGACCAACTGGGCAGCCAGCACACAGATCTCGCGCAGCTCGCCGGGTACGTCGTCGCCCAGGACGTCGTAGCGGGCGATCGCGGCCAACCGCGCCTGGTCGTTGCCCGTGTCGAGCCGCGTCCGCGAGGCCGTCACTCCCCGGTGCCCAACCGGTACCCCACCCCGCGCACGGTTCGGATGTACTTGCCGCTGCGGGGGTCGTCGCCGAGCTTGCGGCGCAGGTTGCCCATGTGCACCTCGACGAGATGCCCGTCGTTGACCCAGTCCGTGCCCCACACGGTGCGCAGCAACATGTCGCGCGACCAGACGCGGCGTGGTGCGCTCAGCAGCGTAGCCAGCAGGTCGAACTCGGTGCGGGTCAGCTCGATCTCGTTCTCGGCGACCTTCGCGACCCGTCCTTCGACGTCGACGTGGAGATCACCGTGACGCAGGACGACCGCGGACTGTTCGTCCGTCGCCCCTTCGGCAGCGCGCCGGCGCGGACGGCGCATCATCGCGCCGACGCGTGCGCGCAATTCCCGGGGGCTGAACGGTTTGGTGAGGTAGTCGTCGGCGCCGGTCTCGAGCCCCAGCAGGCGGTCGATCTCGTCCGGGCGTCCGGTCAGCATCACGATGTAGGCGTCGCTGACTTCCCGGATCCGGCGGCACACCTCCATGCCGTCGAGGTCGGGAAGGTTCAGGTCGAGGGTCACGAGGTCGGGCTCACGCGTGCCCACTGCGTCGAGGCCGGCGCTGCCGGTGACCGCTTCCACGACGTCGAAGCCGCTTTGCCGCAGCAACTCCGACAGCAGTGCACGGACGTCCCCGTCGTCCTCCACGATGACGGCGCACCGTTGCTCGTCGACCATGATCTGTGCACGCTACCGACTGCTCGGCAGCGCCTCCACGAGGGAGTCGGGTGGAAGTCGGGTGGGCGCCGACGGTGCCGCACCACCGTCGGCGCCCCGCTTCCGGCGGCTCAGTGCGCCGCGGCCAGATCGGCTTCTGCGCCCTGCAGCGCGGCGCCCGCGTCGGAAAGGGCCGTCTCGACGACCGTTCTGGCCGCGGCGAGCTGCTTGCCGGAGGTCGCCGGGGCGAGGGCGACCACGGTGGTGGAGAGGTCGTCCAGAACGATGCCCGCCTGCGTCAGGAGGGCGTCGGCGTCCGCGAGTTCCGGCTGTAATGACGCCGCGTCGCCGGCGGCTACTTCCAGGACGTCGAGGGCGGACCGGTCGTCGCCCAGCCGGGTCGCCGCGCCGTCGGCTTGCGCCAGCGCCTGGGTTTGCATCCGGGCGACCGCGACGGCCTGCCGCCCCGCCTGCTTCAGCGCGTTCAGATCGGCGACGCTCGCCGCCTGCGCAACCGACGCCAGGTCGGCGCTCAGCGCGGCGGCGGCGGCCTGCAGCGCCGGGTCGAGCTCCGCATGTGTCGCGTCACTGAGCTGCGCGGTGGTCGCCGCGGAGCGCAGCGCGGCGACCTGGCGGGCCGAGGCGGCCAGCGCCTGCTGGGCCGCGCGGCGCGGGCCGGCGAGCTTGTCGTGGGCCTTCGCGCTCTTTGCGGCGCGGCCGGGCGTGTGAGAGGTCGCGGGGGAGTGCGAGTGGGTCGGGGCGGCCCAGGCGACGGTGGGAGCGGCGCCGACGAGCGCGGCAGCCACCAGGCCCGCGACGACCGAGGATTTGCAGGTCACGAGATTCCTTCAGGGTCAGAAACGTCGCTGTCTTTCCAGCGAGGCAGGGCCCTTATCGGTGGGAATCTCGCGAACTTGAGGACGGATTTCTCAGCAGTCACCAGCGGCCAGGCGGATCTTGGCGATCACTGACTCGATTTCAGTGCGGACGGTCCGCAGCCGGGTGGCGACCGCCTCCGCTGATTCGGTCGACGGCCAGTACGGCTCGTACTGACGCACCGCGGCGAGCACGGTCATGGCTTCCTCGGCAGTCAGCCGCACGACGACGTGGTCGTCCTCGGAACTGGCCATGGCTCACGGTAGGTCGAGCTATGAGCGGCTGCCAAGGCCTGATCTTGGTCGCGGCCTGCGGCGGTCCGGAGCGTCCCGGGGGCCACGGCGCGGGACGGGAGTCAACGCCGCGGTCTGCCGCCGAACGAGCGCGTGAGGTCACGCGGCCGGCTGCTCGGCCTGGTCGAGAGAGCGGTCTCGTAGCGGACGCCGGCCGCACGGGTCACGTGAGCCCCGTGGGCCGCGCGTGTGATTCAAGTCGGGAAGGAAAACAGCGCGCACCTGCTAATCCGCTGACATGACTCGCGGGTGGTCAACTTCCTGTGCCACCGGCCGGGTGGCGGGCTGATTGGAGCGGGCGACTGCCAGGGTGCCCCGACGCCGATGCCGTCCTCGGCGCCGAAGGGATCCGCCCGAGCCGCCCCTGACGGTCACTTGCAATCGCAGGTTGCCGGAGCGTGGCCGGATCCGCAACAACTCGAGTTGCCTCGAGGCGCACAGCAGCTGGCGTGTGTTGAAGAGGTGCAGCATGACGCTGCCTGGGGCTTCGCCGCCCTGACATTGGCGCCGTGCACACCGGGGCTGCCTCGTGGGTGAAGGTGACGTCGGCATCGGTGAAACCCGCGGCGGCTAGGCCGTCGAACTACTCCCTGCGCGACAGGGCGCCGGCGATACAGCCCACATAGGAGCCCCGCTCGGCCGGTCCGCTCGGCTCAGAGGTGACTGACGGGGGAGCTGTTCGCCCGGCCGCCCAGGACTGGGTCGGAATTATCGGCGCACCTTCCGTGACACCGCTCAGTAGTGCTCGGCTCTCGCGCTCGAACTAGAGCATAAGACGCCGACCGCTCAGGCGCAGGTCACCACGAGCTTCGGCGCACCGGCCGGGTTGGTGGTGCTCTCCTTCGACGCGTACATCGCGCCGTCGGTGCTCGTGGTTGTAGCGCGCAGGCTTACCGTGCTGCCGGTGGTCGCGGCGGCCAGCAGCGAGGTGATATCGACGGTGTACGCCGTGCTCAACGCGACCGGTCCTAGCTTGACGGGGGAACCAACGGCGGCCGGCGCGTCCGCCCCGGTGACTGCACTTTCGCTCCATTGCCCGGGCGCGGCGTAGATGCTGCCGCCCGCGCCGGAGTTGCTGTTGACGGCCGAGTCCACGGTCAACGTCAAGGACGCTGTTGTCGGGGTGCATGCCGAGGGCAGTGAGAACTGCAGCATGAAGTCGTTGATGTACTGGTCGGCGTCGACGATCAGGTTCGTTGCGTGTCCGTAGTTGGTGTTCAGGGTGGCCGACGCCTTCGACAGCGTCGCGTCGTCGGTTGGGGTAAGGGCGACGGTCTGGCCTGAGGATCCCGCGCCTGCGTTGGCTGTGGCCGACGCCGACTGACTCGATTCGTTCCCGGCGGCGTCGAACGCGCTCACCGTGTAGTTGTGCGACGAGCCGTTGGCCATGCCGGTGTCGGTGTACGACGTGCCTGACGACACGGTCGCAGTCGGAGACCCGCTTCCGTCGCGATACACGTGGTAACCGGCCACTCCGACGTTGTCAGTACTCGCCGACCAGGTCAGGTCGATCGCGCCCGCCGTAGACGCCGTGGTGGCCGCCACGCCGGTCGGTACCGACGGGGCGGTCGTGTCATTGGCGGCGCAGGTGACAGCGAGCTTCGGCGCGCCGCCGGGGTTGGTGGTGCTCTCCTTGGACACGTACATCGCGGCGTCCGTGCTGGTGGTCTTCAACCGGAAGCTTGCGGTCGAGCTCCCGCCGAGCGCAGCCGACAGCAGCGAGGAGACGTCGACCGTGTACGACGTGCTCAACGCCACGGCACCCAGCGTTACCGGCGAGCCCACCGCGGCAGGGGCATTGCCCCCGGTCACTGTGCTTTCACTCCACTGCCCGGGCGCGGCATACAGGCTGCCGCCCTTGCCCGAGTTGCTGTTGACGGCCGAGTCCACGGTCAGGGTCAGGGTTGCCGACGCCGGTCGGCAGCTGGACGGGACTGCGAACTGCAGCATGGAATCGTTGATGTACTGGTCGGCGTCGACGATCAGGTTCGTCGCTCTTCCGTAGTTCGTGTTCAGCGTGGCCGAGGCGTTGGAGATGGTCGCGTCACCCGCGGGGGACAGCGTGACGACGCTTCCACTTAGATCGGATCCGGCCGTGCCGGTGGCCGACGTCGACTGGGCGGACTCGTTGCCCGCTGCATCGAACGCGCTGACCGTGTAGCTGTGTTGGCTGCCGTTTGCCAGACCGGCATCGGTGTAGGTCGTCCCCGATGAAACTGTGGCGATAGGGGCGCTCTGTCCGTCCCGGTACACGTCGTAGCCCGTCACTCCAAAGTCGTCTCTGCTCGCGGTCCAGCTGAGGTCGATGGAGCCGACCGTGACGCTCGTGCTCGCGGTCAGCCCGGTCGGAACGGTGGGCGCCATGACGTCGGTGGGCGGCGGCGTGTCGAGCGTGTAGGTCTGCACATCGAAGGTGTTGCCGGCTGCATTGGTAGGCGTGACGGTGACAGTGTTGCCGGTCACGTTCACCTTGAGGAAGCTGTACACGTCGGCGGCCGAGGTAGGCACGGCGGCGCCACAGGCGGTGCCCGAACCAGCGTCGACTTGCGTGCTGGACGGCGTCCAGCCGATGGCGTAGAGCGACTCCTGCTGCCGGAGAGTCGTGCAGACCGACCCGCCCGTGACCGGTTCCAAAATTCCGCCGCCACCGCCAACGACGTAGTTGGTGATGGTACCCGGCGCGTTCGGCGTGATCCGCTGGTAGTTGTGCGTGTGTCCGTTGAACGCCATGGCCACACCGTTGTCAGACAGCAGCTTCTCGAGACTCGTCGCAGCGTTGGGATTGGCCGAGGTGTTCTGCAGGTACGGATCCGAGGGCTGCGTCACGTTGTCGGAGCGCAGCGGGAAGTGGAATACGGCGAACTTCACGCCACCGGGATGGCTCGAAAGGTCCTTCGCCAGCCACCGGTACTCGGGCGAGGTGGTCTGCCAGTGTTCGTCGGCATCGGCCTGGTAGCCGGCGCACGCCGAGGGGGTGGAGCACAGGCCGCCGGTCGCCGACCCGAAGTTGCCATCGGCCCACGACCCGTCGAGCACGTAGACCCGCACGTTGCCGCTAGAAAAGGCGTACCAGGCGTCGGGAGAGTTGCCGCTGATTCCGTCCACGCTGCCGTCGTAGCTGTCGAAGGCGTAGGTGCCGCCGGAGTTCGTTGCCGTCACCGAAGTCGGCCAGTTCCGCAGGGTCGTGACGTTCTGGCCGTGGTTGCCCGCCGCGGCGAACACAGGCACGCCGCCAGTGAGCGGCTGGTAGGACGGTCCGAAGATGTTGCTGACCTCGCTCGTAGAACTGGTACCGGTCGATTGCAGGTCGCCGTAGGTGGACTGAGTGCCGCCGGAATACGCGATGTCGCCGGCATCCAACAGGAAGCGGGCGCCTGATTGACCGATCTGCTGATAGATCGCGGCCTGGTCGGGGTTGACGTTGTTCGGCCAGCTCAGGCTCGGCGTTCCCGCTTTCGTGTAGTACCAGTTTTCACCAGTGTCGGCGATGACATCGAACGTGAGTGACGACGTCGCCCCGACCGGATCAAGGGTGGTGAACAGCTGGTAGGGCTGGGTAGCGGGGAGCAGGTCGACGGCGCCCGACGACGCAGTGGAGAAGACGGCGTAGCAGTACTCGCTGCCGGCGCGCAGACCGGTCACCGGCACCGACGCCTGAAACTCCGAGGTCGATGTCCCGGCGCCGTTGATCACCGAGAACCCCCAACCGGTCATGCTGCTCGAGGACGCAGCATGGACGGGGTTCACCTGGCCGGGCAGCGAGGTCGTCACCTTGAGGGCTGACGACGTCCACGTCGAAATCGACGACGGACAGACACCGTCGGGCGCTGGCTGCACCGCGACCGAGCCGGGGGCGCTCGAGTTGGTCGCCCAATTGATGTAGGCAGTCGTCTGGGTCAGATCGGTGACATAGGGAGCCCGGGTCAGGGTCTGCGCGAAGCCGGAATAGGGCGTGACCGGGACAGGCGGGTCGAAGGTCGCGGCAGCCGCCCCGGCCGGGTAGGCGACGCCGACCAGCAGGAGCGCCGCAAGTGAGGCGCCGAGCGCCGTGCGCCACGGTCGCAGCCGGACAACAAAGTTGGCGTGACGCACCAAAATCCCCCCCGATCCCGGCCCGTCCTGGTGACACACCCGCGAGCCCGGGCGCGCTCACTACGAGCGCGATTAGTAGACGAACCATAAACCGTGGGGGCGACGTCCCGCCAGGCTTTGTAACTGAATGTCATCATAGTCGCGATTAGCGAGTCGCCCCATCACGCCGTGCGCGGTGCCGGTCTGGGCCGCCTCCTTCAAGTGTTGTCGACATGTCGATAGGGTCACCGAGCGTCCCAAAAGGTAGCGGCGGGTTACCCGCCCTTCCCGTGGATTAGTCGAGCACCGGCCGGGCACGCGCAGCAGCGCCTGAGGGGCGGGAACACGCGGCCACGTCGATGCGGCGTGTTTGACGGCCTCGTTCACCCGCTGGACAAGGTCGAGGCTGCCCGAAGGCTGACGCTCACAGCGGCACTGCCGACGTCCGGTTCGCCCTCTGCGCGTCGCTGCTTCTTTCAGGCAGAGGCCTGGAGGAATAGCGACTCGCGCCCAGGCATCGTCCATGCCACACAGAGCGGCCCGCCGTAAACGCCGAGGTTGCCCGTCAGCTCGCAGCAGGCCGTGTACGTGGCCTGCCGCGTGCCGCTGGTACCTTCGCCACCTGGCGGGCGGTGTGTTCGGTGACCTTCGACGGAACCTGAACGTACTTATGCAGGAGCACCTCAAGTGTCTGTCCGCCGAGTTTCGCAACGTTCACTGGTTACAGTCCGTAGGCAAACTCGTCGTGCTCCTTGCGTGTGTCGCTTCCACCTGTTGGGACGGCCACTTCCCGTACTCGCGCGCTGGCGTCGTCGCCTGGCGATTTCAGCTTGACCGCCACGGAATGGTGTTCTCCTTCGCGCAGAACATGAGATCAGTGGGTCCTATTGTCAACGCCGCTCAAAAGTTGAACCCCTATCGCCGGCTCCGGGGTCATTTCTCAGGCGGCGCCGACAGCCTAATCTGCCTGTTGATGCCTGGCCGTTGGCTGTTGCCAGCACGTGCCGCTCGCATGTAGCGCACCCCATAGGGCGCGCGGGCGTGGTTAACCTGCCAGGTAGGGCCTGTCCAGCGCTCCCGTGGAGGCTCAGCGTCGGGCCTCGCCGCAGGTGATGGGACGCTTCTTTTGTCGCATGTCTCAACATCATCCATACCAAGTCAGTTAGGCGGGCGGGCGACCATTGAGCAATCGCCGGCGGGTGTGTTCGTAGAGCCCGTCGAAGAGGGCGTCGGTGATTGCCAGGGTTGCTTCGTCGCTGCCGCTCGTCAGGGAGATTCCACGGATGAGCACGTCAAGTCCGGCGGCGACGGGGGCGTCGAAGCGGTCGTCGGCCAGGTCCGCCTGATGCACGATGTGGCCGATCTCCTCCAAGGCCGGGTCATCGTCGAGGCGGTAACGGGCCAGCGCGCTTTCGAAGGAGCAGCGGCCGCCGTGGTGACCGAGTTCGACGCCGCGCATGTCAAAGCCGGTGGCGTCGGCCGGCGAGTCGGCGGGATCGGGCAGGAACAGGAACTGCGCGGTGGGATCGATGAAGCGGCGGATCAGCCAGGCGCACGCGGCGCGGTCGACGTGCAAACCTTCTCGGGTGGCCCACCTCATCGCCGCATCGTCGCACCCGGGGGGCGCCGGCTGTCGTCACCGACCAGACCGGCGACGGCACGCTCGGCCCATTCACGTTGCGGAGGCGGAAAGAAGTCACGGTCGCTGATCTGGCGCAGCTCCCGAGACAGTCGTGTGGCGATGCGCCGTCGGGTCGTTAAGTCTGCCCCGCTGGCTGCAGCAGCCTCGGCGAGGATGTCGTCGTACTCGGCGCCGACGGCCGCGCTCATCCTGGCGGTGATCGTCTTGAGGCCGGCGCGGTCGGCGGGACGGCCGAGCCACACGCTGGCCTCGCCGCCGTGGTCGAGCACGTCCTCGGCAATCCACTCGAGCGCTTCGCGGGTGCGGGGATCGTTAGGAAGGGCGACGAGCCCATCGCCGAGTTGTGCGGCACCGAGGCGCTTGAGAGTTCGCCAGACGGCCGAGCGGGGAGTCGAAGGCACCCGCGGTAGTCGGTAGAACAGCAACACCCACTCGTCGTCAGCGCGCTGGCGGTCGCCCACGGCGTCGAGGGTACGTTTGCTGCAACCGTGGTTGCAATTGTGCGACCGTGGTTGCACGATGGCGCGGTGGTCGACAACCCGCGGAAGCCGTTTCGGCTCAGCCGCGACGCCCGCCTGCTGGTCACCGGGCAAGGAGTGCGTGCAGCCGGGTACGGCTTTACCGCGGTCATCCTGGGCGCGCTGTTAGGGGCCCGCGGCTACAGCCCGCTGAAGGCGGGCGTGGTGCTGACGGCGTTGATCGCCGGGACGGCGCTGGCATCGCTGGTCGTCGGAGCGGTGGCGGACCGTTTCGGACGGCGCCGCTGCTATGGCGGGTTCTTCCTGCTCATCGCCGCGGCCGGTGCTGCCGTGGGAGCCGGTGCGCCGTGCTGGCTCCTGATTGTGATCGCCCTCACGGGAGCGCTGTCGATGGACGTGGTCGACAACGGCCCGGCGACCACGCTGGAGCAGGTCATGCTGGCGGCCGAGGACTCTGGCACCTCACGGGTGTACGGCCGGTACAACGCGGTAGGCGCCGCCGCCGGGGCGCTGGGGGCGCTGGCGGCATCGCTACCCGGGCTCCGGCACACGGCGGGGGCCGAAGTTCGGCCGTGGTGGTTCGCAGTCCTCGTCCCTGTCGGGCTCGCCGGGGTCTTGTTGGCGTGGCGGCTCACGGTCGCAGTCGAGGCCGAGCCTTCCGGGGCTGCGGACAAGCCGACGCTGCTCGATGCGCTGCGCGGGCGGTCGGGAGTCGGCCCCTCCCGGCGGGTGGTGCGCCGGTTGTCCGGCCTGTTCGCGGTCGACGCCGCCGGTGGCGGGTTGGTGACCACGGCGTTCCTGTCCTACTTCTTCGCCACCCGCTACGGAGTGAGCGTGGCGGCACTGGGGTGGCTGTTCTTCGCCGTCTCGGTGGTGCAGGCGATCTCGGTGGCCGCCGCGCCGCTGTTGGCGCGCCGGTTCGGGCTGATCGTCACCATGGTGGGCACCCACCTGCCCAGCAATGTGCTGCTCGCCGCGGTGGCCCTCGCCCCGACGTTCCCCGTGGCGGCGGCGCTGCTCCTGGCCCGCACCACCCTGTCGCAGATGGACGTACCTACCCGGCAAGCGTTGGTGATGAGCGTGGTCACACCGGCAGAGCGGACCGGGGCCGCGGCGGTGACGAACGCCGCCCGGTACACCGTGCGTCCGTTCGGGCCGCTGGTCGCCGGGGGGGTGCAGCAGATCGCGCTCGGCGCGCCGTTGGTCCTCGCCGGGGTGATCAAGGGCGTCTACGACGTGGCGCTGTGGCGCTGGGCCCGGCACCTCCCGCTCAGGACACCGGCTGCCGTGGCCCAGCCGTCGTCAGTCACACCCGCCCCGCCTGGCAGTCCGGAAGGAGCATGATGATCCTCTGTCTGCGCACCGTCGAGGTGCCGCCGGAGTGGCGGCAGCGCTACCTGGACTGGATTGCCGCCGGCCGGGAGATTCGCCAGCAGCACGGCATCCTCGCCGAATTGGTGTGCGAGCGGAGCGACGGCGGGCCCACTGTGGTGATCACCGCCTGGCCCAGTCACGAGGTCTTCGACGCCTGGATCGCCACCCCGCACCGGGATGCGCTGACCGCCAGCGAAGTTCACCAGGCCGTCCGGTACGCGCCCATCATCCGCTACGACGTGCCCGGCGGTTACCTCAACCTGCCCGGCCTCACCCTCGCTGACCCGGCTCCGCCGACGACATCCGGCTCAATCGCGCCCGACAAGACCACGCCCAAGGAGGAGACGCCATGAAGTGGATTACCCGCGCGCGCCCGAAGACCGACCGGATCGCCTGTCCCTGGTTGATCAAGCGGTTTATCGATCCCGCGGCCGAGATCATCTACGTACCCGCGGACATGGTGCTGGACCACGCCAAGGAGGTCGGCGGGAAATCCTTCGACGCCCCCGGCGCCGACTTCCACCACCAGCCCAACCCGGCCGGCGGGGAACGGTGCAGCTTCGAAACCCTGATCGCCGCCTACAGCCTCGATGACGACGACCCAGCGCTGGCGCGGCTGGCCAAGATCGTGCATGCCGCCGACCTCGCCTCCGAGCTGGACACCGACCCGCTCGCGCCAGGGCTGCTTGCCATCGGCCTCGGCGGACTCGACGTCGAAGCCGACGACCACGCCCTGCTGGCCCGCGCCGAGTTCGTCTACGACGCCCTCTACGCCTGGTGCCGCCAGCAGGTCACCGCCGACACCGCGCCGGCGACGGCATGACCGACTCGGTCCAGGGCAACAACCCAGACGCTCGCGAGGATGCCGATGCGCACGCCGGACCCGGGATCGTGCGATTCGGCGACTTGCGCGGCCCGGTAGTGCGTCAAGTCGGGCAGCTTATGGCGGCGGCGGCGATGACGGCACCGAAATCCGGGGGCCAGATGCTCGGCGCCGGGGCCCCGGTGTTCATCGAGACCGTGCTCGTCGACGACCGGGAGATCCTCACCAGGCTCGCCGGGTGGATGCGGGCGCGAGGTAAGGAGCGGCGTGAGGCGATCTGGTTCCGCGACGCTGACGCGGCCGAAGCCATCGATGCGGTGCTGTTCGTCGGTCTGGTCAACCCGTATCCGCCGAACTACGACTGCGGTGCGTGCGGCTACGCCACCTGCGCCGAGTTCCTGCACGCCAACAAGACTCTGCGCGAGCAGTCGAAGGAACTGGAGTTCTCCGGTCCGACCTGCAACCTGCGGGGAATCGATCTCGGCGTAGCCGTCGGTTCGGCAGCGCGTACTGCGGCCGAGCACTGCGTCGACTGCCGCTGCCAGACCCGCATCGCGGTCGCCGCCCGCCACGCCGGGCTCATCGAGGCCGAGGTCGCCGTTGCGATGTCGCTTTCGCTGACACACAAGGCCGTCACCTTCGACCGCCGCATGCCGCAGATCGACTACGACGCCCTAGATACGCCCGCCACCGGGCTGCTTCCCGTCGGAATCCCGGGCGCAACCCGCGCCCAAGGGGCCCGGAACAAGCAACAACCCCGAACGCCGACACCCCGCCCGTCTCGAGCCTGAGGTCAGTCGTTCGGGTATCCGACGACAGGTGGGGGGAGCGGAGCCCTCCGTCTGGTGGTCGCGCTTTTTGCCAAACGCTTGCAATTAGAACGTGCGTACGCCGAACAACGTATGCTCGCGGTCGTGACCCACAAGACCCGTGACCGTCATGACCACGGGGGCGTCGATCACCACGACGGGCACCACGACTATGACCATGATCATCACCATGACCATAAGGCCCCGGCGGCCGCATGGCGGCACGTGCGGCATGCGCTCTCCGAGGCTGTTGGCGGTCACAGCCACGACTCCGCCGACCAGGTGGATCAGGCGCTGGAGGCCGACGCCGCCGGCCGTCGCGCATTAGTCATCAGCCTGGTCGGGTTGGCGGTCACAGCAACGCTGCAGGCGATTGTGGTGGTGCTGTCCGGATCGGTCGCACTGCTGGGCGACACGCTGCACAACTTCGCCGACGCCCTCACCGCCGTGCCCTTGCTCGTCGCCTTCGCCCTAGCCCGGCGGCCGCCCACCAAGCGGTTCACCTACGGCTACGGGCGCGCCGAAGACCTCGGCGGCGTTTTCGTGGTGTCGATGATCGCGTTGTCGTCGGCACTGGCCGCGTACGAGTCCATCCGCCGGCTAATTCATCCCGCGACGGTCACGCACGTGTGGGCCGTGGCCTGTGCTGCTGTCGTTGGCTTCCTCGGGAATGAACTGGTCGCCCGATACCGCATCCGAGTGGGCCACCAGATCGGTTCTGCAGCACTGGTCGCCGACGGGCTCCACGCCCGTACCGACGGGTTCACCAGCCTTGCCGTGCTGCTCGGCGCCGGCGGGGTAGCGATTGGCTGGACCTGGGCGGACCCGATCGTCGGCCTACTGATCACGGTGGCGATCCTCGGGGTGTTGCGCTCGGCTGTGGCTCAGATCGCCGCCCGGCTGATGGACGCCGTCGACCCCACGCTCGTCGACCAAGCCAGCGAGGCAATGCGCTCGGTCGACGGCGTGAACGACGTACGGGAATTGCGCATCCGGTGGATCGGCCACACCCTTCGGGCCGAAGCAGACCTCACAGTCGACCCCACGATCAGCGTGGCCACTGCGCACGACCTGGCGCACCATGCCGAGGAACATTTGCTTACCTACGTGCCGCGGCTTACCGCCGCAACTATCCACATCAGCCCGGACGGGGCACACGGTCGGTAGCCCACCACCGGACGAGTGCGGTCCGGGAGTTGCTTCGCGCTGCTTGACGGGACCGCGGAGAGCCTCCCGGCGACAGTAGATCGCTGCGGCGCTCGCGGTTGCCCACCTGATCGCACAAATATTGCGGACTGGGCGCGGACTGGGCGGGGGTTGTCTGCGACTTTCGCCCAGGCATCGAGACCGTGCCGGGCCCCGGAATCCGGGGCCGAGCGCTAGGTGGGCCAGAGCGTGGGCCAAAGCGTGGGCCAGAGCGTGGGCCAAAGCGTGGGCCCCGCGGGACTCGAACCCGCAACCTACGGATTAAAAGTCCGCAGCTCTGCCATTGAGCTAGAGGCCCCGGTTCCAGAGAAAACCTGATCGAGAAGTCTCTGGACGCCGCCCGCGTGCGAGCTCACGGCGCGCGGTAGGCCCCATGATGCCAGCAGAGGGCGCCGGGTCGGTCCGCTAGGGCGCCGAGATCGGCCTGAGGGTGTGCGGCCGCCCGCCGAAGGGCTGTCAACCGAGGCGGTTCGCGAGGCAGGTCGTGGCGCTAGGCCGTGTCGTCGAGGACGTTCCGCTGACGGTGCAGCCGCAGATGATGATGCCAGGCGGCGGAGTTGATCGCGATGGCCGGGCCGAGCAGCCGCAGTTCCTGGCCCCGCACGTCGGCGGGCAGCCACTTGACGCGGGCGCTGTGGGTGATCATCTCTCGGTCTCCGGTCATGCGCGGCGCGACCGTGGCCGGTTGTCCGGAGCTGCCGCGCTAGCTTCACGCAGCTGGACCGGGTACCTCACCGGTGGGACAGTGTGTCCGTCGGTGGGAGAGGGTGATCGTTAGATGCGGCCGCCTCGGTCAGGCGCTGTCCTGGTGTCCGGCCTCGCGCTGTTGACTTCAGCCTGCGCCGCTGGCGCGGGCAGCGCCGCGACGCCGCCAAGGTCTTCGTCACCGGCATCCTCTATGGCGGGGTGCGAGCGCACTAGCACCGGCTTCGCGTTGAGCCTGGTGCGCGACAGCGGCGGGCAATCCACGCCGCTCGCAGCTGCGGTGTACTTCGGTGCGCACGGCGGTGTCCCCGGCTATGGCTTTGTGGCTCGCAGATGGCAAACCTTGCCGAGGCCGTCCCGCAGGGGGCCGGAAGGGGTGACGCTGCGAGCGGGTAACGCGGTAATCCACGTTGTCCAGCTGGGCGATGCCACCTGGGCCGTGGACAGGGGTCGCCTCTGCGAGGGCCGCAGCTGAGCGGGCGCGCGAGAACCCTCCACAGGGCACTGCAGCGTGGCTGACACCGTCGCTCGGCCAACGCACTGACATCCCGCAGGTAGTGCCTTATGCGCCTCTGGAATCAGGCGTGCAGCTCGGGAGAGTCGGGCACGGCTGCGTGAAGCTGGCGGGGTTCCTTGAACAAGGTCGGCGCGCTGCTCGTTCGCAGTCAGGGACGCCGGGCGCCTCACGAGCCTCAATCACTGACGACCTAGCCGCCGAAATCGCATCGGCGCGTTACCGATTGCTCGTCTCGGCGTTACCTGTACGGTGCCAGCCGGTCGTACAGCCCAATTTTCAAGGCTCACCCGGAGTGTTCTACGGGACCCAGAGGCCCGACGTCGGCCGAGGGTACGCCACGACCGCGCCGGCCCGATTGTTCGGGGCTTGCGACAGCCCGGCCGAACTCTCGAGGTGCCCGAGGCCGAACTCGCCGTGGCGCGCACCGCCCGGACCATGCATCATCGGCGGCGATGACGGACGAGGGTTCCAGGCAGCCGCTGGCCGATGCCAGCGGGTTTTCTGTGCGAGCTGGCCGGCCGTCTGGGCGCGTCCACGGGACCGCCGCACCGGGCGTGGCTGCCCACCACGACCGTCAGGATTCCCGTCTTTCTTCGGTGCGCGCCCCAGGCGCCAGGACCGCCCCGACGAAACCTCCGTCACCTTGATCACCGTTCTCATCGCGGACGATCACCGTCTCGTCCGCTCGGGGCTGGCCACGCTGCTGACCGCCGTGGACGACATCGAGGTCGTGGGCGAGGCCGCCGACGGGCAACAAGCGGTCGAGCTGGCGGTTTCGACGCAGCCCGCCGTCGTCCTCATGGACCTCTCGATGCCCGTCCTCGACGGAGTAATGGCCACGAGTTCCCTCGCGGCCCGGCTGCCGCAGACGAAGGTCGTCGTCCTGACCTCGTTCTCCGACCGGCAGCGGGTCGGAAACGCCCTACGCGCCGGCGCGGTCGGCTACCTGCTCAAGGACTGCACCCCGGAGGAACTTGTCGCAGCCGTGCGCGCGGCCGCGGCCGGACACGTGCCCATCGACCCGCGGGTTGCCGGCGCGTTGCTGCCGGACCGTGCCGAGCGTCCGGAGGACGTCCTCAGCGACCGCGAACGGGAGGTCCTGTTGCTGGTCGCCGAGGGGCTCGCCAACAAGCAGGTCGGGCGTCGCCTGGGGATCAGCGAGAGCACCGTCAAGGTGCATCTCGGCAACATCTACCGCCGGATCGGCGTTACCGACCGGACCTCGGCCGCGCTCTGGGCGCGCGACCACCTGTAACCCGACGCCGACGCCGGTCCGGATCGCCGCCGGCGAGCGCCTTCTCCAGTAGCGCCGCCAAGGTCGACCGTTCCGCCTCGGTGAGCGGCTGGAAGATTCCGGCCTCGCCGACCTCCGCCTCGAGGACGGCAACCCGGAACAACTCCCATCCGGCGCGGGTCAGCGAGATCACCATGCGAGTGCGGTTGTCCGGGTCGGGGCGACGCTCGATGAGGCCGCGCTCAGCCATCCGGTCGAGGCGATGCGTCATCGTCGACGCCGACACTCCGGCCGCGTCGGCGAGCCGCGACGGGTGCGAGTACCCCCGCCGCCCCTCCATCGCCAGCGCCTGCAGAACCGGCCACTCGATGGGCTGAATATCCAGCGCGACGAACCGATTTCGATAAAAAATGTCGAGCCGCCGCGAGAGCCTCGAGATCGCGGTGACGATCCGTTGCACGGTCTCGGCCGCGCCCGCCTCGGTGTAGAGACGCACCGCGCGCTCGTACTCCGTCCAGGAGTTGCGGGCCGTCATGGCAGCACGATACGGCGAGGACGGGCGGAAGGCAGCGCCCGAATTGGCAGGAACAAATCCAATCTCATGCCGGTTGCTAAACTTCGATATCGAAGTTCTATCTCGTAGTTCGTTCTGAAATGGTGCATCATGTTGTCGTCGTCCCGCCGGCTGGCGGTGCTTCTGGTCGGATCATCCATCGGCGCGGTCGGCTGGGGTGCCGTCCTGCCCTTCCTCTACGCCGACCTCGCTACCGCCCGGGGACTGGGTGCGGCGGCCGCAGCCGTGACCTTCACCGCCTTCGCCGTCGGTGCGCTTCTCGCTGCGCCGATTGCGGGGCGCCTCGCCGACGACGCCGACCCGTTCGTGGTGGGCACCGCGGCGCGGCTCGCGATGGCAACCGCGATCGCGGCCCTGGCCTACGGGCGCACCCCCCTGGTGCTGTGCCTGGCGGCCGCCGGCTACGGAGCCGCGCTCAGTGTGATGCAGCCGGCGACCTCGGTCTTGCTGTTAGAAGCCACGCCCTCGTCGCGCCGCCGCGACGCCTTCGCCTGGCAGTTCATCGGCCAGAACCTGGCGTTGGCCCTCGGCGGAATCGTCGGTGGCCGCCTAGTGCACCTGACCTCGCCGACCGGCGCCCGTCCGGCATACGCGTTCGCCGCCGTCGCCGCCGTGCTCAGCGCGGCGGTGGTCGCCGTCGCCGCACGGGGTCACGCCGCCCGCGTCAGCACGCCGCCTGAGCCCGCCGAGGACGTCGGATACCGCGAGGTTCTCCGGGTCCCGGCGGTCCGCTGGCTGCTCGTGGTGACCGTCCTGCTCACCCTCGCCTGCTACGCCCAATTCGACTCGGGCCTGCCGGCCTACGCCCTCAGCGTCCTGTCGGTGCGTCCGTCGACCCTCGGAACGGCGGTCGCGCTCAACGCGGTGATGGTCGCCGGGCTGACCGGCCCGGTGGTACGCATGACCCGCTCGCGGCCGGCGGCGACCCTGCTGGCCACCTGTGGCGTCCTGTGGGTGGGTGTCTGGCTGGTGCTCGGCCTCCCGCTGCTGCACCGCGAATGGGGCTCGACCCTCGTGGTGGCCGGGTACGCGCTGTTCGGCATCGGTGAGACGATGCTGGCCCCGGTCCTGTCGCCGCTCGCCGGTCAACTCGCGCAGCAGGGCGCCGCCGGACGCACCCTCGGCGCGGTGACCGGCGCCCAGACGCTGGCCACGGCCGTCGGTCCGGGGCTGTCCGGCGCGCTGCTCGGCCTCGGCGCTCCGGCCGGGTTCGTCGTTCTGCAGCTGCTGTGCTGCGCCGGAGCCGTCGTCGGGGCACGCCGGCTGCTCCGTTCGATGCACCGCCTGAAAACGCAACTGTTGCAGAACGCAAACATTGGGTAAGAGGACCGTGTGTCCGGTCTGCCGTCCTGGTCTCTGTTGCTCATCTTCCTCGCCTCCGCGGCCGTCATCTGGCTCGCCGGGATAAAGCTGTCGGATACCACCGACGTGCTCGCCGAACGGCTTCATCTCGGCTCGGCGCTCGGTGGCATCGTCGTGCTGGCGGTCGCCACCAACCTGCCGGAAATTGCCATCACGGTCAGCGCGGCGGCCGCGCACCAGCTCGATGTGGCCGTCGGCAACATCCTCGGCGGCATCGCCATTCAGACGGTCGTGCTCGTGGCGCTCGACGCTTTCGGGGTCAGGGTCCGTAAACCACTGACCTATCAGGCGGGCAGCCTCGTGCTCGTCCTCGAAGGATCCTTGGTTGTGATCGTCTTGCTGGTCGTGGTGGCCGGCGCGCAACTGCCAGGAAGCCTGTTGCATGCGCGGTTGACCCCGGACGTCGTGCTGATAGCGATCGCCTGGGTGGTCGGACTTCTGTTGATCAACCGTGCCTCGTCCTCGCTGCCGTGGACCGACAGCGGCGACGCGCCCGACACCCAACCCGAACCGCGCGGAAACAGGCGCAAGAAGAAGGACGCCGCGGCGACCAAAAAGGGGATGTCGACGACCCGTGCAGCGGTCGTCTTCGGGATCGCGGCGGTGGCGACCCTAATAACCGGCGTCACCATCGAGCGCAGCGGCGAGCAGTTCTTCGGAAACCTGGGCCTGTCCGGCGTGCTGTTCGGGGCGACGGTCCTCGCGGCCGCTACGTCACTGCCGGAGCTCTCCACCGGTATCACGTCGGCCCGGATGGGCGACTACCAGTTGGCGATGGGGGACATCTTCGGCGGCAACGCATTCCTTCCGGTCCTCTTCCTGCCGGCCACCCTCATCTCCGGCAGCGCCGTCCTGCCCGCCGCGGGCCGCAGCGACATCTACCTGACCGCGCTGGGCGCCGTCCTGACGATCATCTACGTATTCGGCTTGATCTTCCGGCCGAAACGGGAGGTGGCCCGTATGGGACCTGACTCCATCACCGTGTTCGTCGTCTACTTGCTCGGCGTCGCTGGCTTGATCGCGCTGCAGTAAACGCACGTCCGGAGACCGCGCGGCTCGGGCTCGGCGTGTGCCGACGCTATGTCGGCGAGGGGCTGACCGCGCTCCAGGGCACGGTGATCTCGCCGTGCCGGGCGCGCCGCACGTCCGCATTCCAGCGCTGTGCCACGGCCCGGCATGCGGCGACCCAGCGTTGGCGTGCGCCGAACGCGCCGAGCGGCGCGGCCGCGGCCCACCCGTCGTCGAGATCCCGGAGCAGCGCGTGCACCGACCGGCCCGGAACGTTGGGGTGGATCAGCGCCTTGGGCAGGCGCGCGGCGAGCTCGCTCGGCGTCGCCAGATCGGCCACGCGGCAGGCGAGGGTGAGGCTGCGCGGACCGTGCCGGTCGAGCCCCACCCACGCCGCCCGTCGGCCGAGCTCGTCGCAGGTCCCCTCCACGAGAACTCCGCCCGGTGCCAGCCGCTGCTGCAGCGTCACCCAGGCGCGCGCCGCCGCGTCCTCGTCGTACTGGCGCAGCACGTTGGCCGCGCGGACGAGGACGGGGCGCAATCCGGCCAGCTCGAAGCCGCCGTGCGCGAAGGTGAGGTGCGGCGGACAGGCGGCGGGCTCGGCCGTTGACACCCGGTCGCGGTCGATCTCGATCCCCACGACCCGGACGTCGGCCCGAACGGCGCGGAGCCGGTGCAGCAGCTCGACCGTGGTCACGGGGGAGGCCCCGTAGCCCAGGTCGACGACGAGCGGCTCGGTCGCAGCGCGCAGCACCGGGCCCAGCACCGCGGCGATCCAGTTGTCCATGCGGCGCAGCCGGTTGGGGTTGGTCGTCCCGCGGGTGGGCAGCCCGAGGGCTCGGGCCCGTCCCGCCGCAAGCCGCGGGCCGGTCACGAGGCGCGTCGGTCCCGCGGCTGAGCCGCCTGGTCCAGCAGCCGGCGCACTCGGGCAAACTACCGGACCGTGGAGGCGCGGGTCACGGTCGTCGTAGCGACCCGCAACCGGCGCGAGTCGCTGCTGCACACGCTGAGCCGGTTGGCCGAGCTGCCCGAGCGGTGCCCGGTGATCGTGGTCGACAACGGGTCCACGGACGGGTCGGCCGCGGCCGTGCGGGAACGTTTCCCCGCCGTCGGCGTCGTCGCCCTGCCCGACAACCGCGGCGCGCCGGCCCGCAACCTCGGCGTCGAGGCCGCGCGGACGCCGTACGTCGCCTTCGCCGATGACGACTCGTGGTGGTCGCCGGGGAGCCTGGACCGCGCCGCCGACCTGCTCGACGCCGACGCCCGGCTCGCCGTCGTCGTGGGTGCGGTGCGCCTCGACCCGGGCGGCGAGCTGGACGCCGTGTCCCGCAAGCTCGCCCGTGCGCTGCTGGGCGCCCCGCCCGGCGCGGCGGGACCGACGGCGCTCAGCTTCCCTGCCTTCGCCGCCGTGGTCCGCCGTACCGCCTTTCTCGAGGTCGGCGGCTTCAGCGACCTGCTGTTCTTCGGCGGCGAGGAACAACTGCTCATCGCCGACCTCGCGGCAGCGGGCTGGCAGCTCGAGTACATCGAGGATGTGGCCGCGTTTCACCGTCCGGGCAACCCGACGCTCTCACCGCAGCGGTGGGCGGTGCAGACCCGCAACGACGTCCTGGTCCTGTGGCTGCGGCGTCCGCTGTGGCGTGCCGCCGCTGCGACGGTCCGGCTGGCCTGCCGCGCCCCGGCCAACCCGGCGGCCGGGCAGGCGCTTGCCGGCGTGATCCGGCGCTTGCCGACCGCGCTGAGCCAGCGCAAGCCGGTGCCGCGTGATCTCGACCGCGCGTTGCGGGTCGCCGAACGCCCCGAGTGACCGGACGGCGTTGGGTAGCGTCGCTGTCCGTGTGCACCGCCCTCGCCGAGCTGACGACGCTGCGCCTCGGCGGCCCGGCGAAGCGGATCGCTGCCGCGAGGACGGCCGCCGAGCTCGTCGACCTCGTCCGGACCGGCGACGCGGCCGGTGAGCCCGTCCTCGTCCTGGGCGGCGGCAGCAACCTGGTGGCCTCCGACGACGGCTGGCCCGGCCTCGTCGCGCTCGTGCGCACCCACGGGATCGACCGCACCGACGACGGCGCGGACGCCCTGCTCACCGTGCAGGCCGGGGTCGTCTGGGACGACCTGGTGCGGCACTCCGTCGATCAGGGGCTGTCCGGGTTGGCCGCGATGTCCGGCATCCCGGGACTCACCGGGGCGACGCCGGTGCAGAACGTCGGCGCGTACGGGACGGAGGTCGCCGACGTCCTCGACCGGCTGACCGTCCTCGATCGGGCGAGCGGCGCCGTCGAGAGCTGGCCGCCGGACCGCTGCGGGTTCGGCTTCCGCACCAGCGCGTTCAAGCACACCGACCGCTACGTGGTGCTCGACGTCACCTTCCGGCTGCGGCGATCGCCGCTCGCGCCGCCGGTGCGCTACCTGGAGCTGGCCCGGAGGCTCGGTGTCGAGCCGGGTCAGCAAGCGCCGTCCGATCGGGTGCGCGAGGTCGTCCTCAACCTGCGGCGCAGCAAGGGGATGGTGTTGGACGACGCCGATCCGGACACCTGGAGCGTCGGGTCGTTCTTCGTGAATCCGTTGGTGCCCGCCGGCCGGGTGCCGGACGGGTGCCCGCACTGGGAGGTCGACGGGCAGGTCAAGCTCTCCGGGGCCTGGCTGATCGAGCACGCCGGGTTCGGCAAGGGCTACGGCCACGGCGCGGTGGCGCTGTCGACCAAGCACTGCCTGGCGCTCACGAACCGGGGCGGCGCGACCACAGCCGAGCTGCTGGAGCTGGCGCGCGAGATCCGCGACGGGGTCGAGGCCCGATTCGGCGTGCGGCTGCGTCCCGAAGCTCACCTCGTTGGAGTTGATTTCTGATCGTCGTCGGCCGAAATGGTTGACGTGCGAACTGTTTGTCTCACACATACCCTTAGCCCAGTGGGAGGGAAGTCGGTCGACCGTGCGCCGCGACGGGTGTCGCCCGGCGGCGCGCTGACCCTTGCCGGCTGGCTGATCGGCGCCGTGCTCACCGTCGTCGTCCTCTCCGGCGTCGAGCTCGATTTCGGCCGGCGCAACCAGTCGGCGCACCTGGTGCTGAACACACTCGACGCCTGCGTGGCGCTGCTGGTCGCGTACCTCCTCTACGGACGGTGGGTCCGCGCGCGCAGCATGCAGTACCTCCTGCTGGTGCAAGGGTTCGTCCTGCTCGCCGTCGCGGGGCTGGGGCTGGGACCGGCGATCCGTGCGACCGTCGGTGATCCGAGCGGCGGGTCGGACGTCTGGCTGCCGACCGCGCTCCGCGTGGTCGGAGCGATTCTGATCCTCGCCGCCGCGCTGCTGCCCCGACAGCAGGCCGTCGGCCGCACCTCGTGGCGTCCCGAGCTCACGGTTCCGGGCGCGGTCGTCGCCGGCCTCTGGCTGCTTTTCTGGCGGGTCGGGCGCGGGCTGCCGACCGCCATCGCCGACGTGACGCCAACCGGACGGCCGGTACTGATGTCCGCGCACCCGCTGCTGCTCGCCGGCCAGGCGCTTTCCGCGGCCTGCTTCTTACTGGCCTCCCTGGCGTTCGCCGAGCAGGGCGCGCGCCGCCGCGACGAGCTGTTGGTCTGGCTGGGTCCGGCGTGCGCGCTCGTCGGGTTCTCGCGGCTGCACTACATGCTCTTCCCGTCGCTCTACACCGACCGGATCTACACGGGCGACCTGCTGCGCACCGCGTGCTACCTCGTCCTGATCGTCGGAGCGGTGCGCGAACTGAAGCAGTACGGGTCGGCGCGCGAGCGGGTCGCCGTCCTCGACGACCGGCGCCGACTGGCGCGGGAACTGCACGACGGCGTCGTGCAGGAGCTGGCGTTCATCCGGGCGGAGAGCCACTCGATCCCGTCCGGGCTGGCCTCCCGCTCGCGGATCCTGGAAGCGTGCGACCGGGCGCTCGACGAGGCCCGCGCCGCCATCCAGGCGCTCGGCCGGCCCGGCGACGAGCCGCTGGGGTTCATGCTGCACCGGGCGGCGCAGGAACTGGCCGAGCGGTACGGCATCGAGCTCGAGGTCGACGTCGACGACTCGATCACCGCGCGGGCCGAGCAGAAGCATGCCCTGCTGCGAATCGCCCGGGAGGCGGTCTCGAACGCGGTGCGTCACGGCAACGCCCACCGGCTGTCGGTGTCGCTGTGCCGCGACGGTGACCGGCAACAGCTCATGATCCGCGACGACGGTGGCGGGTTCGACCCAGCGCGCACCGTCTCGGCCCCCGGCGGCTACGGGCTGACGAGCATGCGCGACCGGGCCCAGGCGCTGCCCGGGTCGTTCGATGTGCGCGCCGAGCGCGGTGCAGGTACACAGGTGACGGTGACCTGGTGACTGAGGACGTCGCGCGACCGCCCATCCGAGTGGTGCTCGCTGACGACCATGCTCATATCCGGGCGCAGGTCCGCGAGGCCTTGGAGGCCGGCGGGTGCTGTGTTATCGGTGACGGCGCGACCGCCGACGAGGCCGTCGAACTCGCCCGCACCCTGCACCCTGACGTGGCGCTACTGGACATCCACATGCCGGGGAGCGGAATCCACGCTGCGCGACGGATCATTCGCGAGGTGCCCGAGACCGTCGTCGTCATGCTGACGCAGTCGGGCGAGGACGAGGACCTGTTCGACTCGCTGCGGGCAGGTGCGTCCGGTTACCTGCTTAAGTCGGGTGACCCTGCCAGGCTGCCCGACGCGCTGCGGGCCGTGTTGGCCGGCGAGGCGGCGCTGCCGCGGGCGCTGGTGACCCGGGTGATCGAAGAGTTCCGGCGGCCACGGTCACGGATACCGCGCCGTTCGGCCGCCGCCGCGCGCCTGAGCGAGCGGGAGTGGGAGGTGATGGAGCTGCTGCAGCAGGGACTCTCAACGGACGAGGTGGCACAGCGGCTTTATCTGTCGGCCACAACGGTCCGGGTGCACGTCTCGACCGTTCTGCGAAAGCTGCGGGTCAAGGACCGTCAGAGCGCCTTCGCCCTGCTCAAGGACGAATAGCCGCCAGCTGCATCAGCGCGGCGGCGAGCTGGAGCGCGGCGTCGGGTGAGTACTCGATGTCGCCAATGAGGACCTGCGGTCCGTCGACGGCGCCCGTGTCGGGGTCGACGGACATGCAGAGTCGCGCCGTGATGTCCGGGGTCACGAAGATCGGGGCGCTCTGGTGGATCCAGTTCTCCTCGCCGTCGCAGGCTTCATGGTCGGTGACACACCAGTCCGGACAGGCCGGATCGGTTGCCGGGGGGCGGCGGAGGACGTCGTGCTGCGTCATCGCTGGACGAACCTCCTGAGCCTGGGTCGGGGCTGGACGGCACAGCGCTGGCTTCGTCCCAGCGCCGCTGTAGCTCCAGGATTGCGCGTCCAGGGCCGCTCGAACGAGCCGAACGGGCCGATGTTTAAGGGTTTGAACGCCGTTTGGTACTTGTTTAGGAAACTGAACGCGATTGGGCGCGCGGGACACGCTGTTACGCCTTAACTTTGCTGGGACTGCCTGTAACAGGCGCCTGCCGTCTTCCCAGAAGGACCCAGATGAGCATCTCGTCCCGCGTTCGTGTCGCATCCTCGCGGCGTGCCCGATCCCGTTGGGTCGCTGCTGCGGCCACCCTGGCGAGCCTCGCCGGCTTCGTTGCTGTGGCGCCTGGCGCCGATGCGGCCAGCGTTTCGGGGGCCGCCTTCACCGGCGGGACGGGAACCGTGACCGTTGGAAAGCTCTACGCGAAACAGGGCCAAGCGCTCACGCTGACGATCAATACCAGCAGCGATACGAAGTGCGTGGACGTGTCGGGCGCCTTCTCAAGCCACCAGCAGTCTGCGACGTCGACCACATCGTGGACCTTCTCGTTCACGGCTCCGTCCGGAAACGGCACGCAGTCGGTCACGGCTACCGCATCGCCCAACTTCAACACCAACAACGTCTGCACAGGCCAGTCCACGTCGCCGATGAACGCGTCATACGTGCTGGACAACACCGGCCCGACTGTGACGCCTGTCCTGACGCCGGCTGCCAACAGCAGCGGATGGAACAACAGCAATACCACGGTGACCTGGACCGCCACCGACCCCAACGCCGACGCGACCACCGCTGGATCCGGGATCGCAACCCAGCCGACCGCGTCCAGCTCTTACAACCAGAGCGGGATTTACGCGCTAAGTCCCCCGAGTGTCAGTGACCGCCTCGGAAACGTCGGCACCGGCGGCGGCACCCTGCGTCTCGACAAGTCGGCTCCCACCATCACAGGCTCACGTACCCCGGCCGCGAACGGCTTCGGCTGGAACAACACCCCGGTCACCGTGAGCTTCTCCTGCGTCGACAACCCTGCGACGAACGCGTCCGGTCTCGCCGCGCCCGGCTGCCCGGCTGCCACCACGGTCAGCACGGACGGGACGAACCAGTCGGTGACCGGCAACGTCTCCGACCTAGCCGGCAACTCCGCGTCTACGCCTGTCAGCGGCATCAACATCGACACGGTCAAGCCGACAGTCACGGGAACGCCGACCACTTCTCCGAACAACAACGGTTGGTACAACGGCAACGTCACGATGCACTGGACCGCCACCGACGACCGGTCCGGCGTCGACCCGGCGACCGTGCCCGGTGACAGCACCGTCTCCAGTGAAGGCTCGAACCTGACCGCGTCGGCGTCCGTGTCCGATAAGGCCGGCAACCTGGCGACCGGTATCAGCACCAAGGTCAACATCGACAAGACCGCTCCCGTCACCGGAATCAGCGGCGCGTCGAACAACTGGACCAATGGCAATGTGACCGTGACGCTGTCGCCGATCGACTCGCTCTCGGGCGTTGCCTCTACGAGCTACACGGTTGATGGCGGCGCAACACAGTCGGGGACCTCGTTCCAGCTGTCGAGCGAGGGCGACCACACCATCACCTACTGGAGCACCGACAAGGCCGGCAACGTCGAGGCGACCAATACGGCCCACGTCAAGATCGACAAGACGGCTCCCACCATCGGTCACACCTACAGCCCCGCCAGCTACACGGACGGTGCTTGGACCAACGCTGCCTCGGTCACCGTTACGTTCAACTGCGCGGACAACGGCTCCGGCGTGGCCAACTGCACGAGCCCGATCGGCGTTACTGCAGAGGGCGCCAAGCAGGTCGTTGGAACGGCCACCGACAACGCCGGCAACCAGGCCAGCGACACGGCCACCGTCAATCTCGACCGCACCCCGCCGACCATCTCGGCCAGCGCGGACCGCTCGGCGAACGGCAATGGCTGGTACAACGACAACGTCAGCGTGAGCTACCTCTGTGCGGACCAGGCGACGCTGTCCGGCGTCGCGAACTGTGCAGCGACGCAGCCCTTCGGGGAAGGATCGAACCAGAAGGCGTCCGGAACGGCGACCGACAATGCCGGCAACAGCGCGACCGCGACCGTGTCGCCGATCAACGTCGACAAGACCGCGCCGTCTCTGTCCGGGTCGGTCACCACTGCCCCCAACAACAACGGCTGGTACGACAACAGCGTCTCGGTCAAGTGGAACTGCTCCGATGCGCTGTCCGGCATCGACGGCGCCTGCCCGGCAAACGGCACGGTTAACGGAGAAGGCAGCAACCTCGGTGCTTCGGCCAGCGTCTCGGATAAGGCCGGCAACACGCAGACCGCGAGCGTCAACGGGATCAAGATCGACACCACTGTGCCGGTCACCACGGCCGGCGTCAACGCCCCGCTGTCGACCGGCTGGTACGCCGATCAGGCGCACGTCACGCTGAACGCGACCGACAACCTGTCGACCGTTGACACGACGTACTACAACGTCGACGGCGGTGCCACGAAGACCTACAGCGGCGCCTTCGATTTCTCGACCCCGGGCGTGCACACCCTCACCTTCTGGAGCGTGGACAAGGCCGGCAACCTCGAGGACGCGACCGCGCCCGGTCACACGCTGACCGTCAAGGTCGACAACGTCCCTCCGACGATCAAGGGTTCGGCGACCCCGGTCCCGAACGCCGCCGGCTGGAACAACTCGGCCGTCACCGTGCACTTCGACTGCTCCGACGCGGAGAGCGGCATCGCCACCGTCGACGGCTGCACCCCTGACACCGTGCTGAACACCGACGGCGGGAGCCAGTCCGTAACCGGCACCGCTACCGACAACGGTGGCAACTCGAGCACCAGCACGGTGAGCGGGATCTACCTTGATGAGACAGCCCCGGTGCTGTCCGGGGCGCCGACCAGCAGCCCGAACGGCAACGGCTGGTACAAGGGCGACGTCACCGTGCACTGGAGTGCGACGGACGCCACGTCCGGCGTCGACGGCTCGACGCTGCCGAACGACACCGTGGTTACCGGCGAGGGCAATGACCTGACCGCGGGCCCGGTTTCAGTGAACGACATTGCCGGCAACACGGCGACGGCATCCGTGCCGCATCTGAAGATCGACCGCACCGCCCCGACGATCAGCGGCACGCCGACGACCGGCCCTAACAGCAACGGCTGGTACAACGGCGATGTCGCCGTGGCCTGGAAGTGCGCGGACGCGCTGTCCGGCATCGCCGATGGCGACTGCCCGGCTAGCTCGACGATCAGCGGCGAGGGCGACAACCTGTCCGCCACCGCGTCGGTCTCCGACCGGGCCGGCAACCCCGCGTCCGCAACGGCTTCGGGGATTCAGATCGACACCACCGCCCCGAGCACCGACATCTCTGCGCCGTCCGGCTGGCACAACACCGACGCGACGGTGTCCCTCTCGGCGACCGACAACCTCTCCGGCGTCGCGGCCACGCATTACACGGTCAACGGCGGTGCGGAGCAGACCGGCAAGACCATCACCTTCAGTGCCGAGGGCTCCTACAACATCGAGGCCTGGAGCGTAGACAACGCCGGCAACGTCGAGGCCCATAAGTCGGCCCAGGTCCTGATCGACAAGACCGCCCCGACGATCACGCACACCCAGTCGCCGGCCGCGAACGGCAACGGCTGGAACAACAGCGACGTGACCATCACCTTCAGCTGCAACGACACGGGCGGGTCCGGCATCGCGACCTGCACGAACCCCATCACTGAGACGCACGAGGGCAAGGACCAGCCCGAGCCCGGCACCGCGACCGACGACGCCGGCAACTCGGCAACTGATCCGGCAACCGTGTCGATCGACAAGTCCAACCCGACGATCACCGGTGCGCCCGACCGGGACGCCAACACCAACGGCTGGTACAACAAGGACGTCACGGTGACGTTCACCTGCGCCGACCAGGTCGTGCTTTCCGGCGTCAAAAGCTGCAGTGACCCGGTCACCCTCGGCGAAGGCGCAGGGCAGAGCGCGACCGGAAACGTGGCTGACGCGGCCGGCAACACCGCGTCGACGACCGTGAAGGGAATCAACGTCGACAAGACGGCGCCAACCATCTCTGGTGCCGCGACCGCGGCGCCGAACGGCAGCGGTTGGTACAAGGGCGACGTCACCGTGAGCTGGACCTGCGACGACAAGCTCTCGGGTATCGCGGGCACCTGCCCGGACAACAGCGTCCTGAACGGCGAAGGCAGCACCCTTTCGGCGAATGCCAAGGTGAGCGACAAGGCCGGCAACTCGAGCTCCGCGTCGGTCACGGGGTTGCAGATCGACCGCACCGCACCGGTCACCACCGCGACGCTGCCGGCCACCGACAGCTCCAACGGCTGGTACAAGAGCGGCCCGACGGTGTCGCTGCTCGCGAACGACAGCCTGTCCGGCGTCGACACGACCTACTACCAGGTCGACGCCGGCACCACGCAGACCTACACGGGTCCCTTCACCGAGGGCCTGGAGGGCGTGCACACGGTGACCTTCTGGAGCACCGACAAGGCCGGGAACGTCGAGGACTCGACCGCCGCCAACAACACCGTCACCGTCCGGGTCGACACAACGAACCCGACGATCAGCCGATCACGCCAGCCGGCCGCCAACGGCAACGGCTGGAACAACGAGCCGGTCACCGTCAGCTTTGCGTGCGCGGACAACGGCGGCTCTGGTATCGCTGACTCGAACGGCTGCACCGACCCGGTGACGCTGGCGACGCAGGGCGACAACCAGTCCGTGACCGGCACGGCGACCGACAACGTCGGCAACTTCAGCACTACGACGGTCGGCCCGGTCAAGATCGACCTCACCAACCCGACGCTGAGCGGCGCCACTACCTCGGCACCGAACGCCGACGGCTGGTACAAGGGCGACGTCGCTGTCCACTGGACCTGCGCCGACGACCTGAGCGGCGTGGCGGGCTCCTGCCCGGCCGACAGCACGGTCGCGGGTGAGGGCGACGACCTCTCCGCCTCGACAAGCATCAGCGACAAGGCGGGCAACCAGACGGCCGCGACGGTCGACAAGATTCACATCGACCGGAAGGGTCCGGAGACCTCGGTCAGCGCTCCGTCTGACTGGCAGACCTCCGGCGTCGCCCTGGACGTCACGGCGACCGACAACCTGTCGGGCGTCAAGGCGACCTACTACACGGTCAACGGAGGCGCTACGCAGACCGGCAACAAAATCTCCCTCACCGCCGATGGCACCTACACGCTGACCTTCTGGAGCGTCGACCACGCCGGCAACGTGGGAGCGCACGGTGTCGCTGCGGTGAAGATCGATCAGACGGCGCCCACCATCTCCCACCAGATCAAGCCCGACCCGAACGGCGACGGCTGGAATAACACCAACCCCACCGTGCACTTCCTCTGCGACGACGCAACGTCTGACGTCAAGAGCTGCACGGCCGACCAGGTCGTCACCACGGAGGCCGCCGACCAGAAGATCGTCGGGACCGCGGTCGACTACGCCGGCAACTCCATGTCCGACACGGCGACCGTGAACCTCGACAAGACTGCGCCAACCATCACCGGCAAGCTGGACCGTCCGGCGAACAGCAACGGCTGGTACAACGCCAACGTCACCGTCAACTTCACCTGTGGTGACACCTTGTCTGGCTCGGTGGGCTGCGCGGACGACCAGACGGTCAGCGAAGGCGCCAACCAGTCGGTTACCGGGCACGTGTCAGACAAGGCGGGTAACCCTTCGTCGGCGACGGTCAGCGGCATCAACGTCGACGAGACAGCGCCATCACTGTCCGGAGCAGTCACCACCTCTCCGAACGGCAACGGCTGGTACTCGGGCAACGTCACGGTGCACTGGACCTGCAGCGACGCGGGTTCCGGCATCGACGACCCGTGCCCGACGGACAGCACCGTCACCGGTGAAGGCGACAACTTGTCGGCGACCGCCACAGTCACCGACAACGCCGGGAACCAGACGACCCGCACGGTAAGCGGTATCCACATCGACCGCACCGCGCCGGTCACGACCGCCAGCGTCCCGGACTCGGCCTACAAGTCCGGCTGGTACGACCGTCCGGTCACCGTCACCCTGACGGCTGGCGACAACCAGTCCGGCGTCGAGTCGACGTACTACAGCGTCGATGGCGGGACGACCAGCACCTACGGCGCGCCGTTCGAGGTCGGCAAGGGCGTGCACACGGTGAACTTCTGGAGCAAGGACGTAGCGGGCAACGTCGAGGACGAGAGCGCTGCCAACCACAGCATCACGGTCAAGGTCGACAACATCGGGCCCAGCATCAGCGGTGCTCCCACGAAGGCGGCCAACGGCAACGGCTGGTACAACGGCCCGGTCACCGTGCACTTCACCTGCTCCGACGCCGAGACAGCCATCGCTAAGGATGGCTGCCCGGCGGATCAGGCGGTGAGCACCGAGGGCGCCGGTCAGTACGTCACCGGCACCGCGACCGATGCCGCGGGCAACACCACGGACGCCAAGGTCGGCCCGATCAACATCGACCTGACCGCTCCGACATTCCCCGCGTACACCGGCTCGACCAGCTTCGCGCTCGGTCAGACGGTGCCGACGCCGACGTGCAACGCGACCGATGCCCTTTCCGGCATCGACACCTGCACGGTGGTCAAATCGGGCACCGGGTTCACCAACCCGAAGGGCGTGGGTGACTTCACCTACTCCTTCAGGGCGAACGACAAGGCCGGCAACACGGCGACCTCGTCGGTCACGCTGCACGTCGGGTACAGGTTCTCCGGGTTCCTGCAGCCGGTTACCAACACGGCGCACGACCTGACCACGGCGAGCGTATTCAACGCCGGAAGCACCATCCCGGTGAAGTTCCAGCTCGCCAATTCCAGCGGGACGGTCGTGCAGGCGGCGTACATGCCGGTGTGGGTCCAGCCGGTCGACCTCGGGACGGCCAGCTCGGCGGCGGCCGCCAACCAGTCGGCTGGCGCAGGCACCGTCGGTGGCTCGTTCAAGTGGGACGCCAGTGCACAGCAGTACGTCTTCACCTGGCAGACGCCGAAGACCGGAGCGGGGCACTACTACCGCATCGGAGTCCAGCTCGACAGCGGTGACACCTACACCACGCTGATCGTGCTCAAGTAGTCGAAGAACGAGCAGTGGGCCCCGCACCGGCAACGGCGCGGGGCCCACTGCTTTGTCCAGCCCGACTGCTTTGTCCAGCCCGACTGCTTTGTCCAGCCCGACTGCTTTGTCCAGCCCGACTGCTTTGTCCAGACTGCGGCCGCCGCGTCGGTCCGAGCCGACAGCGCGCGTCATCGACACCCAATCGGCCGGTCGGGACCCTTGTTTAGACCTTTGAACGCCTCTAAGCCCCATGTTTAGGCAGTTGAACGCCCAAGGGATCGAATCGGACTTCCAGGTTCCATAGCTTGACTGAGAACGCCTGTACCGGGCGTCTCGGCAATCGTTCAGAGGGAACCCGATGAGCATCTCCTTCCGCCTCCGCGCCGCATCGATGCGCCGCGGAGGACATCGCTGGACCGCCGCCGCGGCCGCACTGGCGAGCCTGGCCGGCTTTGTTGCCGTTGCGCCCGGCGCTTCGGCGTCGAGCGTCACCAGCGCCGTCTTCTCCGGCACCACCGGAACGGTCAGCGTCGGGGGCACGCTCTACGCCAAGCAGGGCGCAGCGCTGACCCTGGCGGTCGTAACCAGCACTGACACCAAGTGTGTGGCGGTGACGGGGGCGGCGACGCTGACGCCACAGACCTCGTCGACGGCGAAGGCCAACTGGACCTTCACGACGACCGCTCCTGCTGGCGACGGAGCCCAGGCCTTCACGGTCGCGGCGTCGCCGAATTTCAATAGCAACAACTGCACCGGTCAGACGAACTCGACGCAAGCTTCTTACACGCTGGACAACACTGGCCCGGTGGTGACGGCGGCCCTAACGCCCGCCGCGAACGCCGCGGGCTGGAACAACAGCGACGTGACCGTTAAATGGACGGCCACCGACACCGGATCCGGCGTTACCGCGGCGCAGCCGTTCCAAACCGACGGTCCTATCACCGCCAACGGGATCGTCACCAAGACCGCGCCTGCGCAGTCGGACCGGCTGGGGAACACGGGCGCGTCCGGTTCGGTCACTGTGCGCGTCGATAAGGCAGCTCCGACCATCAGTTCGACGCAAACGGATAACGGCGACGGCACGGTAACGGTCACGTTCACCTGTAACGACAGCAACTCCGGCGGTGGTCAGGCATCCGGCATTGCGTCGTGCGTCGCCGACGGAACGTCACCGGCCTCAAGCTCGAAGACGGTAGCCGCCGGGACGACCGTCACCGGCACCGCTACCGACCTCGCGGGCAACACCTCCACGGCTAGCGTCGTGACGAAGCGCGCGGACAGCACCGCCCCGACCATCACGCACAACGTTTCGCCGGCTCCTAACGCGGCCGGCTGGAACAAGGCCGACGCGACCGTGACGTTCAGCTGCGCCGACGAGACCGGCGGATCCGGCCTCAAGTCCTGCCTGGTCGACGGCGGCACCACCGCCTCCAAGACGATCAGCACGGAGACGAACGGCACCCTGGTCAGCGGAACGGCCACCGACAACGCCGGCAACGTCAGCAAAGACTCGGTGACGGTCAAGCTTGACAAGACCGTGCCGACTATCAGCGCGTCCGCGGACCGGGCGGCGAACACCGCCGGTTGGTACACCAACAACGTCACCGTCTCGTTCATCTGCAACGACCCGGGAACCCAGGCGTCCGGTGTCAAGTCCTGCCCGGCGGCGCAGACGCTGAGCACGGACGGCGCTGCCCAGTCCGCGAGTGGCACCGCGACCGACAACGCCGACAACACCAGCGCCTCCGCGTCGGTGACCGGGATCAACATCGACAAGACCGCTCCGGTTCTCACCGGGGCATTCCCGACCGGCTGGCAGAACGGCGACGTGACCGTCACCTGGTCCTGTAAGGACGCCACGTCCGGTGCATCCGACCCCGCGCCCACCACGGTGACCGGCGAGGGCAGCAACCTCTCGGCCACCACGACCTGCACGGACAAGGCCGGCAACAGCACGCAGACGACCGTGAGCGGCATCAAGATCGACCGAACTGCACCGACCACCGGTATCAGCGGAACGTCGAACAACTGGACCAACGGGAACATCACCGTCACCTTGGCCCCGACCGACGGCGGCTCGGGCGTCGCCTCGACCACCTACACCATCGACGGCGGCGCGCAGCAGAACGGCACCAGCTTCACGCTGTCGACCGAGGGCGACCACACGGTGACCTTCTTCAGCACCGACAACGCCGGCAACAAGGAAGCGGTTCAGACCGCGCACGTGAAGATCGACAAGACCGCACCGACCATCGGCCACACCTTCGTCCCGAGCGGTTACACGGACGGCGCGTGGACGAACCAGGACGTCACCGTCACCTTCAACTGCGCCGACCAAAGTGGTTCCGGCGTCGCGAGCTGCACCGGCAGCAAGACCGTGACCACCGAGGGCACCGCGCAGCAGGTCACCGGCACGGCGACCGACAACGCCGGCAACACCGCGACCGACACCGCGTCGGTGAGCATTGACAAGACCAAGCCCACCATCGTCGCGAGCGTTGATCGCGCCGCCAACCCGGCCGGCTGGTACAACAGCAACGTCACGGTGTCCTACCACTGCGACGACGACCGGTCCGGCGTGGCCTCCTGCCCGGCGAGCAAGACGCTGACCGAGGGCGCCAACCAGTCCACCAACGGCACGGCCACCGACAACGCGGGCAACTCGGCGAACGATGGCGTCTCGGCGATCAACATCGATGAGACCAACCCGACGCTCACGGGCTCGTTCAGCAGCGGCTGGCACACCGGCGACGTCACGGTCAACTGGAACTGCACCGACGCGGGCTCAGGCCCGGCCGCGCAGCCCGCGGACTCGACGGTGACCGGTGAGGGCGCGAACCTCTCCGCCACCACGACGTGCGCGGACAAGGCCGGCAACACCACGACGAAGACCGTTGACGGCATCCAGATCGACCGGACAGCTCCGACGACGGGGGTCTCCGTGTCCGGGCAGCTGAAGAACGGCTGGTACAACGCCGGCGTCGACGTCACGCTGTCTGCGAGCGACAACCTCTCCCAGATCAACAAGACCTACTTCGCGGTCGACGGCGGAGCCCCGCAGGTGTACACCGTGGCCGTGCCGGTCGCCGAGGACGGCACCCACACGATCACCTACTGGAGCACCGACAACGCCGGAAACGTCGAGGACAAGACCGGCAACAGCCTCACGCTTAAGATCGACAAGACGCCGCCGACGCTGACCGGTGCGGCCACGACCGCTCCGAACGGCAACAACGGTTGGTACACGCACGACGTCACCGTCGGGTGGACCTGCTCCGACAACGCCAACGGGTCCGGCATCGACGGGACGTGCCCGTCGGACAGCACCGTGACCGGCGAGGGCGACAACCTCAGCGCGACCCAGTCGGTGAGCGACCTGGCCGGAAACCCGACCAGCACGACGGTCAAGGGCATCGAGATCGACAGCACCGCTCCGACCACTACCGTTGACGTCCCGGCAGTTCCGGCCAGCGGCTGGTACGGCGACGCCGTCCAGGTCACCCTGTCTGGTCACGACAACCTGTCCGGCATCGACAACACGTATTACACGGTCGACGGCGGAGCCACTCAGACGTACGGCGGCGCCTTCTCCTTCGGTACCGAGGGCACACACGAGATCGCCTTCTGGAGCAAGGACAACGCCGGCAACGTCGAGACCGCGGGCGCTCCGATCACGCTCAAGGTTGACCAAGTGCCTCCGACTACGACGGTGATCAACCCGCTGTCGCCGGCGAGCGGCTGGTACGTCAACAGCGGAATTCCAGTGGCCTTCAGCGTCAACGACGATGCCTCGGGCATCAAGGCGACCTACTACTCCATCGACGGTGGCGCTGCTCAGACCTACGGTGAGCCGTTCACCGCCGACCTGTCCGACGGCAGTCACCAAATCACGTACTGGAGCGTCGACCTCGCCGGCAACGTCGAGCCTCACGCCACCACCAACACGATCGCCGTTCAGGTCGACACCACCCCGCCGACGATTTCGGGCAGCAAGAGCCCCGGGCCGAACGGATTCGGGTGGAATAACACCAACGTCGCCGTCAACTTCACCTGCAGCGACGACGGTGGCTCGGGCGTGCAGACCGGCGTGGCCGGCTGCGGCCCGAACCAAACGGTCTCGGCCGAGGGCCCTAACCAGTCCGTGCAGGGCGACACCGCGGACGTCGCGGGTAACAAAGCCTCCACGACGGTCGACAACATCAACATCGACAAGACCGCTCCGACACTGACCGGGGCGGCAACGACCGACCCCAACAGCGCGGGCTGGTATCACGGCGACGTCACCATCGCGTGGACCGGCAAGGACGGCCTCTCGAACATCGACGCGAGCACCCAGCCGGCGAACAGCACGATTAGCGGTGAGGGGACCAACCTCGGTGCCTCCGCCAGCATCTCCGACAAGGCTGGCAACAAGGGCACCGGATCCGTCTCCGGCATCAAGATCGACCGCACTGGACCCAGCCTGTCGGGCAAGGCGACGACGCAGCCCAACTCGGCGGGTTGGTACCAGAAGGACGTCGAGGTCGACTTCAGCTGCTCCGACCCGGCGCTGGCTGATGGAAGTGCGGGATCGGGTTTCGCCTACTGCCCGACCAGCAAGGCAATCAGTGGTGACGGTATGGGCAAGAGTGTCACGAGTGACGCCGCCACGGACGTCGCCGGGAACTCCACCCCGGGCGTCACCGTCGGCGGGATCAACATCGACGGCACCGCCCCGGTGACCACGGCCAACAACCAGTGCACGTCGTCGAACAGCTGGTGCACGGGCACGACCGCGACCGTGGCGCTCACCGCCACCGACAACCTGTCCGGCGTCAGCGAGCTGCACTACGCGGTCAACGGCGGCACCGAGCAGGTGGTCACCGCTGCCACGCAGGACTTCAGCGTCCCGGTGAACGTCAGCGTCCCGCTGAGCGGTAGCGGTACCGCCACCGTGAAGTACTGGTCGGTCGACATCGCCGGCAACGTGGAAGCGGCCAACACCGCGTCGTTGAAGTACGACAACATCGCTCCGACGGTGACGCACGTTCTGTCGCCGCTGCCGAACGCCAACGACTGGAACAACTCGGACGTGACCGTCACCTTCAGCGCGAAGGACGACGACAGCGGCTCGGGCGTTGCCAGCGTCACCAGCCCGGTGACCGTCTCGGCCGAGACGCCGGGCCAGCTCGTCACGGGCACGGCAACGGACACCGCCGGCAACAAGGGGACGGACTCGGTGACGGTCAAGCTGGACAAGACCAAGCCGACCATCACCGCCGCCGTCACGAGCGGCACCAAGGTCAACGGCTGGTACACCAACCCGATCACGGTGCACTTCACCTGCTTCGACGCACTGTCCGGGATTCCCGCGACCGCGTGCCCCAGCGATGTGACCCTGTCGACGAGCGGCGCGAACCAGCCGGTCTCCGGCACGGTTGCGGACGCGGCCGGCAACAGCGCGACCGCCAACATGACCGTCAGCATCGACAACGAGAACCCGACGATCACCAACGTCAACGTGAGCAACGGGTTCTACACGTTGGGCAGTGTCCCGAACCCGACTTGCACCGCTTCCGACAGCTTCTCCGGCGTGAGCAGCTGCACGGTGGCGGTGACCGGTGGCACCGCCAACGGCGTCGGCACGTTCAACTACACCGCGACGGCGAAGGACAACGCCGGCAACTGGATCACCCAGACCGGCACCTACAAGGTCGTCTACCGATGGGACGGGTTCCTGCAGCCCATCAACGACACCGCCCACCAGGTCGGCACGTCGATCAGCATCTTCAAGGCCGGTAGCACCATCCCGGTGAAATTCCAACTGAAGAAGGCCGACGGCACGGTCGTCCAAGCGAACACCGCGCCGGTCTGGTTCGTCCCGGTGAAGGGAGCGGCGATGAGCATGCCGGTCGACGACAGCGCGCCCACGGCCACCGCCGACAGCGGCACGACGTACAAGTACGACAGCACCGCCCAGCAGTACATCTACAACTGGAAGACCGGCACCGGCGGCAGCTATTGGCGCATCGGTGTCACCCTCGACGACGGTCAGACGTACTACGTCAACATCGGGCTTCGGTAAGCGCCCGGAAGTAGGCAGCGGGCCCCGCACCGGAAACGGTGCGGGGCCCGCTGTCGTCTCAGGACCCCCGCCTCGCCACCTTGTGTGGCGCGGCCTGCGCGAGCGGCTTGACGACGAGCAGGTCGATATTCACATGCGCCGGACGCGTCACGGCAAAAGCGATGCAGTCCGCCACGTCCTCGGCCGTCAGCGGTTGGTCGACGCCTGCGTACACCCGCTCGGCGGCCTCAGCGTCCCCGCGGTAGCGCACTAGCGAGAACTCCTCCGTCCGCACCATCCCCGGCGCGACTTCAGTCACCCGGATAGGACGCCCGTTCAGCTCCAGCCGCAACGTCTCCACCACCGCCGTCGCCGCGTGCTTCGCCGCCGTGTACCCCGCACCGCCCTCGTAGACCAGGTGGCCGGCGATCGACCCGGTCACGACGATGTGCCCACCGGACCCCCGTTCCAACGCCGGCAGCAGCGCCTTGGTCACCCGCAGCACGCCGAGCACGTTCGTCTCGAACATCGCCTGCCAGTCGGCCGGGTCGGCCCGCTCCACCGGCTCGACCCCGAGTGCCCCGCCGGCGTTGTTCACCAGCACATCGACGTCCGCCAGGGAAGCGGCCAGCGCGTCGACGGACTCCTGAGAGGTCACGTCGAGAACCACCGGACGGATCCCCCGCACCGACGCTGCAAGCTCCGACAGCCGGTCGCGGCGACGCGCGGCCGCGACCACCGTGAACCCCTCGGCGGCCAGCCGGCGGGCGGTCGCCGCGCCGATCCCGCCGCTGGCGCCGGTGACGACGGCGGTCCGATGGGAAACCTCTGCCATCAGGCGAGTCTGCCCGGTCGGGCATGATCGGACGGAGAGTCCCCCGGAAAGGAGCGGTCGGTGCAGCAGCGTCCCCGCGGCACTGAGCGACCCACACGCCCCGTTCCCCGCCGCGTCGCGATGCTCAGCGTGCACACCTCCCCGCTCGACCCGCCGGGCGCCGGCGATGCCGGCGGCATGAACGTCTATATCGTCGAGACCGCCACCCGGCTCGCAGCGGCCGGCACCGCGGTGGAGATCTTCACCCGCGCCACGTCGAGCGACCAGCCGCCGTCGGTCGAACTGGCGCCCGGCGTCTGCGTGCGGCACGTGCACGCCGGACCGTTCGAGGGACTGTCGAAGGGCGACCTGCCGGCGCAGATGTGCGCCTTCACAGCCGGCGTCCTGCGCGCCGAGGCGCTGCGCGAGCCCGGCTGGTACGACGTCCTGCACTC